>DAINSQ010000068.1:23208-24679 GCA_036741235.1 Saprospiraceae bacterium
ATGAATGCAAGCGGCGCCAATCGCGGCAAAATATTCTTCCGTCACGGCGGCGATATCATGGGCATCATGGAGCGACTCGACTACCTCCAGGAACTCGGCGTAACGGCCATCTGGCCCACCCCCGTCCTCGAAAATGACCAACCCTATCAATCCTACCACGGCTACGCCGTAACCGATCACTACCAAATAGACAAGCGTTTCGGCAGTAATGAGTTATACCAGCAATTTGTAGAAAAATGCCACTCCCGCGGCATGAAGGTCGTTATGGATATTATTCACAACCACGTTGGCGACCAACACTGGTTTATCCGTGATTTGCCCTCGGAGGACTGGATCCACCAGTTTCCCGAGTTTACCCGCAGTATTTACCGCGAACCGGTATGGATGGACCCTTACGGTTCTAAAGTCGATCAGGACGCCACGGCCAACGGTTGGTTTGACCGCCATATGCCCGACCTCAACCAACAGCAGCCTCAATTGGCTAATTATTTGATACAAAACAATATTTGGTGGATCGAATACAGCGGCCACGATGCCTACCGCATTGATACCTATTATTATCCCGATCAGGCTTTTCTGGCGCAGTGGTGTAAACGGATTAAAGACGAATTTCCCAACTTTCACCTTTTTGGTGAAACCTGGGTACATGGCCCCGCCGTACAAGCATTTTTCACACAAAACAATAACCTTGTAGCAGGTTTTAATTCCAACCTCCCGGGCGTTACCGACTTTCAGATGCACTACGCGATGATGGAGGCGGTCAACGGGAAACAAGGCTGGACCGATGGAGTGAACCGGCTTTACTATACGCTCGCCCAGGATTTTCTGTATGAAGACCCCTTCCGCAACGTGCTGTTCCTCGACAATCACGACACCAACCGCTACTTTAGCTCTATTGGTGAAGATTTTGCCAAATACAAAACCGGTATTGCCCTACTGATGACTATGAGGGGCATACCCTGTATGTATTATGCCACTGAGATACTGATGACAGGGCAAGGAGGCGCCTTCGGAGAAGCTGGAAGACGCGACTTTCCCGGCGGCTGGCGCGAAGATAAGGTCGATAAGTTCAAATCCTCCGGCCGCAATCAACAAGAACAAGAGGCTTATGAATATGTGCGTAAGCTGTCGCAATATCGCAAAAACAACCCCGTATTGCACCGCGGCAAACTCATGCAGTATGTGCCCGACAATGGCGTTTATGTGTATTTCCGCTACGACGGCACTAAAACGGTGATGGTACTTGTCAATTCAACGGATAAACCCGTGGAGGTGAGCACAGCCCGCTTCCACGAACGTATGTCCGGCTATTCTACAGCAATGGATGTTGTTAGCGGCGAAATACTCCAAAATCTGACCAAAATTTCACTGCAACGCAATGAAACCAAAGTACTCGAGCTGAGGTGAGAGTGTGAGAGTGTGAGAGTGTGAGAGTGTGAGGGTGTGGGGGTGTGGGGTGGCGGGGAAGTTG
>DAINSQ010000069.1:0-24412 GCA_036741235.1 Saprospiraceae bacterium
TCGACTCCGCTCAACGAGCGGCAAAGATCGCCCCCTCGCCCCCTCGCCAAGTCGCTCCCTCGCCAAATCGCCTCTCCTGCACACCAGTACAAAGATCGCTCTGCTATCTTCGCCACTTCACCGGTTGCTTAGTTGGGCAATCCTCGCAAATACATTTGCCATTCTGCGTTATGCTAACTATAGTCAACTGCGGACAGCAATCCATAATTATTTCTTTTACAGTAAATTGCAGGGTGTCAAGCCGGTTGCCGGTTAGCAAATAGGCCGTAAACCGGTTTTTGTCAACCCATTGCAGTGCCGCCGGTTCGCTGAACAATACGCGATAGACATCCGCTTTTTGCGGCACGGGCAAAATAGCCACCGGCTCGTCGGCGCCTGTATTGGATAATGCCACCCGGGGCAATTCCGCCTGTCGTTTGCCGGGTTTCCATTCAAAGGTGAATGAAAACGGTTGTTCCCGCGCCGGCAGGCAGGGTGGGGGAGGGTCGCAGGGATTTTTGGGCTGCCCGGTGTCGGTGACTTGGGCCGTGCAGCTGCCTATGGCTAATAGCATTACTGCTACAATGGATGTTATTCTCATATTTTGCCGGGTTTCACTATTTGAGTAAGAGAGGGTTTGGTATCCACTATCCCCCCTCTCTCCCTCCCCCCCTCTCTCCCTCTCACACTCCCACACTCCCACATTTCCTAGTACTTCACCACCGCCTCATACCGTCGTTCTCCGTTGCAGATCAGCTCTAGGATATACGTGCCGCTGCTGAGTTGGCTCAGGTCGTAAGTGCGTTGGTGTTTGCCTTTGCCCGTAAGCGAGCCGCTTTCCATATCGGTAATCTTTTTGCCTGTCATATCGTAAAGGGCGATAAAGACCTGGTCATCGGCGGCCAGTTCAAAATTGAGGCGCAGCGGGCCGTTTGTCGGATTGGGGAAAACTTCCAGCTCCTTGCCTTTTTGCTGCTCGCCGAAGGGATTCCACTTGAATCCTGCGGCGGTAGCGCCAGGCAGCGTGCCGATGTAAAAGCCGGGCAAGCCGCGTTTGTTGGCCCATTGCGAACCGGGATCGGCGAGGCTTTCCACACAGGGCTCAATAGCGGCATGGAAGACGGAGTTGTCGTCGCCGTCGCTGTGAAAACGATCCTGGAGCAGGACGAAGTCTTGCGCTTTGTAGTTGATTTCGGCGTCGTCGAAGATTTCGGCTGCGGAGTAGATGCAGTTTTCGGAGCTGTAAGTATTTGAGGGCGACTGTACGCCTGCAAATGTGGGACAATTCAGGCAGTCGCGGTTGCAGGCGCTAAACAGGTCGGAACACCAGATGCTCCGGCCGAAAGTGCCGGCGTAGATTTTGCCGGTGGCGTAGTTGATATCGAGTTCGCTGATAATGACATTGGGTAGCTCGTTGCTGAACAAAATCCAGTCGGTCATGCTGTTGTCGCGGTAGTACACGCCTACGTCCATGCCCAGGTAAAGTCCGTCGTTGCTGCCGTTTTGGTATACGATGCAGTTGGCGGGGATATTGGGCAGCGTGCCGCTGATGTTGTTCCAGGTGGCGCCGCCGTCAGGCGAGAAAAACACCTTGTCACCGGGCTGGAAACCCTCGGTGGGGTCGGTGCGGTGCACGAAGCCGCCGAGGGTAATCCATACTCTGTCCTGGTTATTGGGATCTACAGTGATATAGGTGATGATATTATTGGCCACAGGCAGCGTACCGGTAATATTGTTCCAGTTGGTACCGCCGTTGGTAGTGCGAAACAAGCTGGCGCCGGGCATATTATCAACCGCTACATAGATCACATTGCTGTTGGATGGAGCAAGTGTGATTTGAGAGCAGAGCCCGTTGCCGATCTGCCCGTTGGAGATGTCGGTCCAGGCGCCGCCGTGGTTGGTAGAGCGCAACACATCGGTATAACCGGCGAGGATGGCGTCGTTGGGCGGATCGAACGCATGGGGCGTGAGCCAGGCGCCGGTATCGTTGGGCGAGACTTCTGTAAAAGCATTGGTGACGTAGTTGTGCCGCCAGATGCGTCCGTTTTGGGTGGCGCCGAAGACAAAATCGTCAGCTACGTCGATAGAGCATTCGAAGCCGTCGCCGCCTTCCCAATGTTCCAGATTGCTGAAGCCGCCGCCGCTATTTCTATATTGGTTGAGGCCATTGTCTTGTGTACCGCCCACCACATAATCAACGCCGCTGTCGCTGAAGACGCCGATTCGGTAGTATTGGCTGATTTTAAGTCCCTGGGAGATATTCTGCCAGTCGCCGGCTTCATTGGTGGTGATCCAAATGCCGCCGTCAGTGCCGGAATACAGGGTATTGCCGATGTACTCCATGGCGTGCACGTCGGCGTGGTTGTAGTCGCCGGCGCCGGCTGAGGCTTCATTCCAGTGGGCGGTGATGGTCCAGGTTAGGCCGCCGTCGAGAGAGCGCCAGGAGTTGATGCCGCCTACGTGGACTTCGTTTTCGTCGGTAGGCGAGACGGCTATGCAGAGGTCGTAGCCTGCCTGCTGTCGGGTATCCGTACCGCCGGTAGAGCCGTCGAGGATATTGGGCGTCGTTGAACGGGTGTTGAAGCAGGCGCCGCTGTCAGTTGAGCGGAAGACGCCAGTGAAGGTGCCCGCCATAGCGTTGCCCATACCGTCGAGCAGGTTGCCTCCGGCCAGCACGTATACGAAATCTGGATCGGCGGGGGTAACGGCCAAGGCCATGCGTATGCCCGAGGGCGTGGGCGCGCAGCCCAGCGTGTTGTTGGGCGTCCAGTTGAGGCCGCCGTCAATTGATCTGAAAAAAGAATTTGGGCCTACTGCGTACATCGTATCGGGGGTTCCTGGGCGGAATTCGATATCGTAGATGCGGCCGCCGAGTTCTTGCGTCCAGGTAATGCCGGCGTCTTGCGTGCGGTAAATGCCATCGGTGGTGGCTGCGAAGAGTATGTTGGCATTTTCGGGATGCATGACCAGTTTGTAGCCATACTCAAAATCGAGCGTGCCCCAGCTCAGCCCGGTTTGGTACCAGGTGGCGCCGCCGTCGAGTGATTTGAGTACGCCGAGCGAAGGATTGTCGGTGCCGTCGCCGTCGCCGGTGAGGATGTAGATCGTTCGGGATCCCATTGGCGATGTCGGGTCGATAGCGATGCCTGAAATGCCGATATTGGGCAACCCGTCTGACAGCGGCGTCCAAAACGACGTATTGGGGCTTCCCGGATTCCATCCGCCGCTGCTGGTGGTGCGCCAAAGGCCGCCGGCAGGCGTGCCTGCATAAATGATGTTGGCGTCGGCGGGGTCGAGTACGATACAATTGACGCGCCCGAGGCCGCCGTTGTGGCCGCTGGAGATGACTTCATAGGCCTGGCCGCCGAGCGATTCCCATTCGCAATCGAAATTTAGATCGGGAGGTTGAACGTAGGCTGTTTGGTACCGGGTAAATTCATCCAGCAATCGCTTGGGGACATTCTGGAGGCGGCCGTTTTCATCGAGCCGCCGGGCGTTGAAGTATTCCCAGCGTTTGAATTGTTTATATCCTGAACCGCGCCCTTTGTCTTTGCCGGCGTAGTAGGTTTCCACTTCTTTTCTGATTTCCTGAAAAGACTTTTGGGCATTTTTTTCAATAATAGCCCGGTAAGTCTGTGCATGGACAGAAGCGAAAGCCAGCAACAACAGGGCAATAATACCTGCTACTCTCATTTCATTCAGGTTTTGGTGAATGATTAATAAATGGGCTTCGCTTATCGCTTTTCCAATTCGGCTACCTTCTCCTTGAGTTCGGCATTTTCAGCCTTCAGCGCTTTGACCTCTTTGTCCATTTGTATCAGGTAAAGGAATAGTTCTTCGATCTTTACCTGCTGATTAACGGCGTTTTCGGCCAGCTTGAGGCCTTCCTGTTCTACCTGCGCTGCCGAGGGCATGCCGGGCAGATGGCCTTTTTGTTCGATATGTTGGGCCACATCGTCCAGACTATTTAATTGGTAATTTTTATCAAAAACATAATCGGCCCAGCCGGTGCGCACCAGCACTTCTTCGGTGAGGATACCGCCTTCTACAAATAGATGATATCCCGAGGTATTGACAACGCCCTGCATAAGCGGCGTATTATTGGTGCCGATGGTGACTTTGCCGTCGAAGTGGCCTGTGCCGGTGGCGTTGAAGTTGCCGCCAACGCGGGTATTGCCGAAAATGTCGAGGAAAAAGCCGGCGGTGGGTGTTGTAGTGCCGATGCCCACCTGCGCGCCGTCGTCCCACAATTGGCTATTGCCCAGGGAGTGAGGGGCAGTGAATTTGGCAATACGGTTGGGATCGCCGTTGATATCTTCGCCGGTGAGCATTTTGTACCAGGGCATGGTCCAGGACGCATTACCGCCCGTTTCGCGGCGGGCGTAGATGCCGTCGTCGCCGAAAAACAGTTGGTGATCGTAGCTATCGCCGCCGGGCCCCATAGAGAGCAATCCGCCGTCGGTTGCACCAAGTCCGCCCGGAACGCCCAAGACAGCTCTTTGCTTAAGCTCGAAATACGCCTCGTCAAAATATGATATAGGAGGATCGTCGGTCAATTGGTTTTTATCAAAATGGATGCGCCCGTAAAAATCGCCGGTGGTATGGGTATTTCCCACGGTGTGCAGGTTGAATTGCGGTGTGAGGGTGCCGATGCCAACCAGGCCTTGCGAGGTAATGGCCATGCGGTTTTGCTGTTGCATTGCCCCTGTGCGGAATACAAGCGTAGCGGGCAGTTGAGTGGCGCTGGTGGGGCCTTCGAAAAGCGACTGGATAGAAACCCCTGTACGGAATGGCGAGCCGTTGACCGGTTTTGCTTTGAAATAAATAGTACCCAGCGAATCGCCCACAGTAGAAATAGGCAGCACATTGCCGGGTGTTGAGTTGTAATATTTGAATAAAACAAATTCGGGGTTAGCGCCCGAGTTACCCTGTGCCATAGTGTGGTGGGTATAAAATGTCATAACTGCTGTCAATGCGCATATGGGCGCCAGGTGTATCAATTTTTTCATTCGATCAGGAATTTTATGTTAAAAATTGGGCTAAAACTAGGCTTTTACACGGCTAAAAGCCGGAAATGCCTTGGAAACCTGTTGGAAATCTGCTGGAAATCAAAATTTTTTTGTAATTTGAACGGGATTAGTCGTATTAATGAACGACCCAAATCCATGAACGATGAGTCATCCTGATTACCTCATCTTTGCCGATTTGTTGGCCAAGGTGCACAGCAAGGCGTTTTGCGAAAAGCTTACCCCCCTCTACTACAGCAAAGCCGTCAGCCTTAGCGGGCTGATCTACGAAAGTACCGGAGAGTTGTTGAGTTACAAGACACTGAGCGCGTATGTAAGAGCCGTATTGGAGGAAACGCCGCAGCGGATTAACCCCAGCATTGCAACGCTGGGCATCCTGGCGCATTATGTCAACGAAGACGATAATTGCAGAATGAAGAACCGGCAGGAAATGGCATTGTATTGGTATGCCTACCGAGGATTAATGCTAAAAAAAATGATCGTTATTTTATGAAAGAAGAGCCATCCTTATCACGGCATCAAGGATGGCTCTTTGAATTTTTTATTCATCACACAAGGACTGGCCGTCCCCAATTACAACATACGTCTCGCAATAATCAAAATTGCCTGCCGCATCTCGCACTACCAGGCCAATTTGTTGTACGCCCTCGTCTTCACAGGTAAAAACAGCGCTTGTTCGCTCGGGAGTCAACCATTCGGCGGTCAGATTAGCCAGTGTTTGACCGGGGAGTTCTTTCACTTTGATAATATAATAGGTCAGGGGCAATGAGCAGTCATTAATCGTAGCTGCAAGAAAGTCAAATGGGGAAAGCTGTATAGCCGGCATCCACTGATTGTCGATTTCCTGGTAGGTTAGACTTGCCACCAGGCCATTGATACAGATCGGTACGGGTGATTTGCAATCATTTAAGGTAAAGCTTACCTCGCTATAGTTTATATTCCCACAATTATCGCTCGCTTTTATCCTGAATTTATGGGCGCCTAGCGGTGCGTTTGGCATATTGATCACAAAGTTGCCCGAAGCATCCGGCGGGGTAAAGGTATAGCCGGTAGTTGACTGGTTATAGTTGTATAGATAAAGCACAACTTCTTCTAAAACTGATCCGCTGCATGTACTGCTAACGTTGAGTATTAGCTGCACCGGCCCCGTACAATTCGGTTCTGTCGGAGTAGGCACTTCATAGCTGCAGAAATTGGTATTGCCGTTGCTGACTACAACCGGCTGGGTAGGAGGATCGCCCATGATACAGCGGCAGGAATAACCCAAAGATGGAGTAGCCGTGGCGGCTGCGGGTTGAATAAACTGGTTTTGGGCGCTAAACAGCAATCGCCAGTACAAGTTGACATTAAACGGCGTGCTGGTCCAATAAACGCCTGCTTCTCCCAATGCCTCTGAGTTGCCATTGTAATATACGCCGCCCAGAACAGCATCAAATCCACTGGCGCCGTTGCCTCCGTGGATGGGCGATATCAGGCTGGCATAGGCTGCTTCGGGGTCGGTTCCACCTGCCAGTGACAAACCGCCGTAATAATTGGTCATCGTTTGCCATTCCAGGTAGGTAGGCAGGCGCCAGCCTTCGGGGCAAGCCTGCATGGCGGCGCTATGGGTGTATAACCTGCCATACACTTCGCCATTGGCGGGGTTATTATTGTACCACCACGAACCGGGTGTAGCGAAATTGAGGTTTTCGGCCATCCAAATCTGGCAATCGGGTAAAAGCACCCATCGGTATGATTGGCCGTCGCGAGGATCAGTAAACATACCTTCCCCGTTGGCGGCGCCGATAATGCGGGTCAGCGCTGTTGACAGCAAAGCGTATTGTTCATCATTTATTACCCCATTGCGGTGCATGGCGTCAAATACGTTTAACATGCTGTGGATCAAATTTACAGCTACGGCGGTCTGCCCGGCGTTTATTTTATGTTCTATGGTATTGAGCCGGTTCAAAAAGCCGGTACCCGTAAATAGCCCGGCCCCCGACAGTTCGCTGATAATGGCGGATGCCTGGTCTATAGCAGCGGCGGCATCGCAATTTATTCTTTGCTCAATAGGAGCTGATAAATCCGGGTTGTTGTCTAGTAGCTCATCCTTTTGACAGCCGTTGAAAAGTAACGCCAGCGCGCCTACTATTGTAACAAGTTGGAGCGTCTTCATGTAGCTTGTGTTTAGTGATAAGGAATAAGTTTTCTCATCATAAAATTAGGGAGGAAAACAATTCAGGTAGCTGACATTGATCACCTCCCTGGATTTCTTGCGGTGCGCAATCGCCTGAAATTGCTACATTTGCTCCGCTTCAAAATGACGAATTATGCAGGATGACAAAGCTGATTTTATGCTCGGCGCCATTCAACTTGCCAGGGATGGCATGGTGCGCAATGAAGGCGGCCCTTTTGGCGCCCTGGTAATCAAAGACGGACAAATTATCGGGCGCGGTAATAACCAGGTAACTTCATCCAATGACCCGACGGCGCACGCCGAGATTGTAGCCATCCGCGATGCCTGCCGCCACCTGAAGTCTTTTCAGCTCGAGGGCTGTGTGCTTTTTACGTCGTGCGAGCCATGCCCCATGTGCCTGGGCGCCATTTATTGGGCGCGGCCGAGCCATGTATTTTACGCCTGTACCCGCGACGACGCCTCTCATGCCGGTTTTGACGATAGTTTTATTTATGAGGAAATTCAACTTCCGCTTTCCTCTCGAAAAATTCCTATGACGCAATTGCTGCGCGAAGAAGCCATACGGGTTTTTGAGGAATGGAAGCAGAAAGGAGACAGGGTGGAGTATTAGCCGACAAGTGTCAGCCGATGGTATTCCTCAATTTCCCATGTCCCGCCTGAGCACTTCCTCTAGTTGCGCCACCTTGATGTTTTTGGCAATAAGCTTTCGCTCCGGGTTGATTACGTATAATTCCGGGGTGATATCGACAAAATATTTGGCGTAAACCGAGCGGTTGGTGGGATCGTGCACGTTTATCCAGGGCACTTGGTATTCCTGGAGGAAAGCCTTCCACTCTTTGTCGTCGGTATCCAGAGCGATGCCGTAGACTTCCAGGCCTTTATCTTTCCATTCCTTGTATAACGACACCAGTTTGGGCGTTTCTTCGATACAATGGTGGCAAGTGGGGTTGTACATAAACACCACGATATAAGGCGCTTTGATATCGTAAATTGAGCGGGGCGTGCCGCTGACGTCATTGGCGGTTACATTGGGCGCCTTTTTGCCAAGCAGGCTGGCCGACATCTCCTTGGCGCGTTCCTGTAAGCGCCATATATTGGTGGAATCGCTCCAGAAAGCGCGTTCGTAGGTAATGTAATTCTGGATCATCGCCACGTAGACGGCCTCGGCGTCCATCAGCGAACTTTTTGTTGGTTCGTATTTCAGAGCAATCCAGTTGACGAAAAACTTGTAGTACTCGGGCGCATCGAGGGTTTTATCGATCAGGTACTTTGCGGCGCTGATGATGGAATCCTGGTGTTGCACAGTGAGTTCGGTGATATATCGTTTGAGTTTGTTGGCCACTACGGGCGTATACAAAAGCCTGACATCCCGGAAGTCGACGTTCTCCCATAAATCTCTTTTAAAATAATACACCTGCAGCGGGCCGTTTGGGCTGCCGTCGGGCAGTCGCGCGTCGCGCAGTTCGGGGTTTTGTCCGGCTTTTTTGAATTTAGCGTAAAACGTATCGCCGTATTGGCTGAAATCGGCCTCCAGATAGGCTTTGCGATCGGCTGCCAACTTGTTTTGTTGGGACTTGATGTCGGCATGAGCGGCGCTATTGGCATTTAGTTTTTTCAGCTCTTCTGCCAGCGTATTGTAGCGGCGCTGGAAGTCGGCGTCGTAGCGCAGGCTTTTATATAGCAAATCGTTGTCGAGGCTGCCCTCGACCTGCATACTTTCCGCCAGCAGGCCTTTTTTGCTGCGCAAACTGAAACGCTGGTCTTTGTCGATCAATAGTTGAATATTGGTATTATCGGCAAACAGCACGTAGTAAAGTCCTGGTTTATAGGGTTCGCTTCTTGAAAAGACCATCTGCCCAGTTGCGTCTACCGCCGCTGAGTCTGCCCGGAAATTCTGGTCGGCATACACGCCGATAAGGTAAGCCTTGCCGGCTGATAGTCCATCGATATGTATTTGAATTTCAGTCGATTCCTGGGTCTGTCCGGTGTAGCAAATTGAGAACAAGGACAATATTAAAAGTGCCAAACGATTCATGATAGTTGTTTTTGCGAGGCAAAAATACGATGTTTAGCAGGGTTGAGTGCCCATTACTCGCAAAAAAAGGCTATGACGCCACGCAAAGCCGCACAAATCGCTATGCCTTGGCTGTTAAAGTGTGTTGAGGTTTTTCCGCCCAGCAAAGCGCGATAATCAATACCCCCAGCCCGCCGTAAACCGCTTGTATCGGAAACTCTTTCCAATAGCCTATCATGGCAATTTGCACGGCGATCCAGATTGTCAGTATTAATCCGGAGGCCAGCGCCAGCGACCAACTCCAGTGTTGGGTATTGAACCAGGGCAGCCAGGGCAAAGGGGCGGCAGGTATTTTAAACAACAGGCCGATGGCGGCAACTAGCGGAATGACGCCGTTGAATATCAGCAAGATGATGCCGGGAAAGAGGAAATTCCCAAACGGCGAGCCAATGAGCATATCAGGCGTAGCTTGCAGCAGTTGCCCGTCGGGATGGAGTATCATGGCAATGCCGCCGTAAAAAGCGCCTGCGGCGAGGAATAATAGCAGCGAAATCAAAATCCAGCGCAGCATAAAGAAAAAATAAGCCGCCGGGAAGCGGTTTCAGCGCCTGCCGGCGGCGATTAATGAACAGTTATGGATTAATTTAGTTGGAGTGCGCCATTTCTTTTTCCCTGGCAATCAGGAATTTTTCCAGTACGTCGGGTACTTTTTCCATGGCTGCCGACAGCCCTTTGCTTACTCTTGCGGGTACAAATGAAATTTCCATGCCTCTTGTTACCAAAAAGCCGAGCGGTTCAATGCCAACACCGCCGCCGCTGGCGCTGCCGAAGCCGTGAGCCTGCTTTTCATCGCCGCCCTCGCCGCCGCCGAATCCGAAGCCTAAACCAACACGAATAACAGGTACGCAGGTGAATTCGCCGAGTTTGAATTCTTTGCCCACGACGGTTTCCGTACGTGCCTCATTAGTCAGGAATTCCGTGACTTTTGCCAGCACTTCATCATAATTGGATTTCATGGCTATTTGAATTTATATGAAAAATAAGCGCGCAAAAACGCCTGCGCCAACCGGTACAGGCGCGTTTGTACGTGAATACATACTTCCTGGCGCCCCATGTAGTTGATGCCCAATTGCATCGGGCTCCTGCTGCTCCAAAGGTAAAATAAAGGGTACAGGTGGGCGTTACGCACGAAATCGCCGGTATCCCAGTTGATGCTCAATCGCTTGACGCTGAACGCCCGCGGCAGGTTTTTTAACAAAGGCCAAACCAGCCGGGTAGGGAAGGGGCGGCCCTTTTTGGCAGGTTTCTTTGCGGTTTTGGCTTCCTTTTTTGCAGCGCCGGTAAGCTGGATTTTTCTGTTGAATAATTTAAATCCCCAACTCACCCCCTCTGCATTCGGGATGACGTCAAAGTCGAGCACCGGCCACCAGCCGGCGTGATACACGTCTTTTGAAGAATCAATTTCCAATTCAAGAGGAAGCCACATCAAGATGGCCAACAAGGTCAGAATGACAACCGCTACTATTACCCATGCCATAACCATAGGATTTATTGCGATATAAGTTTTTTTGGCGAATGCCAAACTGATTTTTTGCATTAAAAGCCGGTGATAAATGTCATTTGCAAGCGGTGCGGGCTTTTGAGAAACAAAAATTACGCGGGGGAGTCGGGTAGAAAAAGAAAATAGCGTAAATTGACAACGTCAACAACCTGTCGCAGCCATGAAGTTTTTGTCAGAATACCGCGATGCGGAAGTAGTGGAGCAATACCTGGAGGCCATACACCGGCTGGTCACCCGCCCCTGGTCAATTATGGAAGTCTGTGGCGGACAAACCCACAGCCTGGTCAAAAACGGTATTTTGCAGTTATTACCCCAATCAATAAATATGATCCACGGCCCGGGCTGCCCGGTGTGCGTTACGCCAGTCGATATCATCGACAAGGCCGTCTGGCTGGCCGACCAGGGCGTGGTGATCTGCTCTTTCGGCGATATGCTGCGCGTGCCGGGTTCGAAAGACAGTCTGCTCGACGCCAAAGCCCGCGGCGCCGATATCCGTATTTTGTATTCTCCGCTGGAAGCCGTTCAAATTGCCGCCAGGCATCCCGATAAGCAGGTGGTCTTTTTCGCTGTAGGGTTCGAAACTACGGCCCCCGCCAACGCCCTGTCGGTGTTGATGGCCCAAAAACAGGGCCTGTCCAATTACAGCATTCTGGCCTCTCATGTGCTGGTGCCGCCTGCCATCGAGGCCATCATGAACGACCCCGAAAGCCGCGTTGACGGATTTTTGGCGGCGGGGCACGTATGTACGATCATGGGCATTTACGAATATTATCCATTGGTGGAAAAACACCGCGTGCCTGTCGTCGTGACGGGTTTTGAACCTGTCGACCTGCTGCAGGGCATTTACATGACGGTCAAACAACTCGAAGAAGGACGGGCCGAACTGGAGAACCAATACGCGCGTATGGTGCGCGAAGAGGGCAATCTCGCGGCGCAGGAAACTATTTACCAGGTATTCGAAGTGGCCGACCGGCTCTGGCGCGGCATGGAGATGATTCCCATGAGCGGATATAAAGTAAAGGAGAGCCTGGCCGACTACGACGCCGAGCGCAAGTTTGATATTAAGGTCGGCAAACCCGTGGAAAACCCCGAGTGTATGGCCGGAGAGATCATGAAAGGCATTAAAAAGCCCTTCGACTGCCCCAATTTTGGCAAAAAATGCAAGCCCGAGAACCCGCTGGGCGCCCCGATGGTCTCTTCCGAAGGCGCCTGCGCAGCGTATTACCATTTTTCAGGTATGGCTTTGCAGGAGTAGCTTATGAAAATCCTGTTTATCACAACGGCGTTTAACGGCATGGCGCAGCGCGCCTGGATTGAACTCGACCGGCTTGATTGCCAGGTGAAAGTGCAAATTGCGACCAACGACGAAGCTATGATTCAGGCGGTGGAGGATTACCGGCCCGAGCTGATCATTTGTCCGTTTTTAAAGAAAAAACTTCCCGAAGCTATCTGGAAAAATCATACTTGCCTGATCATCCACCCTGGCATCGTCGGCGACCGCGGCGGCGCTTCGCTGGATTGGGCGGTATTGGACCGGCGTGAGGAATGGGGCGTTACGATCCTGCAAGCCGTTGAAAAAATGGATGCCGGACCCGTCTGGGCAACGCGTTTGTT
This sequence comes from Saprospiraceae bacterium, assembly GCA_036741235.1. Classification (GTDB taxonomy): domain Bacteria; phylum Bacteroidota; class Bacteroidia; order Chitinophagales; family Saprospiraceae; genus JABWBR01. The sequence continues at coordinate 12,372 of DAINSQ010000069.1, forward strand.
TCCGGTGCGGGAGGTCAGTAAAGCTGCTCTGTACCGCCACGAGGTGACGCAAGCGGCCATGGCGGCGCTACTGGAGGCTGTGGAAAAATTCCGGGAGGGTAGTTTTGTTCCCCTTTTGCCCGAGGATTTTCCCGTTGAAAAAAAAGGCGTTTACCGGCGGCTGACTGCCCAGTCCGATTTTGCCTTTTTGTGGCATGACGCTACGGCAGACATCCTGCGCAAGTTGCGCGCCGCCGATAGCGACCCCGGCGTGTTGCAGTCGTTTGACGGTCGCGACTACTACTGCTACGGCGCCTGGGAGGAAGGCCGGCTCAGGGGGGCGCCCGGTCAATTGCTGGCCCGCCGCGACGCCGCCGTCTGTGTGGCTACCGGCGACGGCGCCGTGTGGATCACCCATCTGAAACCCGCCATTGAAGGCGCTATCAAGCTGCCTGCGTGTATAGCGATGGGCGAATACGCCGCCGACATCCCGGAAGTCCCGCTTTCGCCTTTTGAACAATATGGGGCTGCAACCTACCGCGAAATCTGGTACGAAGAAGCCAACGAAGTCGGTTATCTGCACTTCGAATTTTACAACGGCGCCATGAGTACCGCTCAATGCAGGCGTTTGCAAGCCGCCTTTGTCGAATGCAAACAACGCCCCGTCAAAGTCATCGTATTGCTGGGCGGCAGCGACGTATGGTCGAACGGCATCCACCTCAACGTCATAGAAGCCGCCGAAAACCCCGCTGATGAATCCTGGGACAATATCAACGCCATCGATGACCTCATCCGGGAAATCATCTGTTGCACCTCGCATTACGTCATTGCCGCCATGCAGGGCAACGCCGGAGCAGGCGGCGTTGCCCTGGCCCTGGCCGCCGACAAAGTGTTGGCCCGCAACGGCATCGTGCTCAATCCCCACACCCGGAATATGGGATTATTCGGCTCGGAATACTGGACTTACTCCCTGCCGTATCGCATCGGACAGGAAAAGGCCGGCCAGGCCACCGAGCAGTGTCTGCCCTGGGGAACGGCCATCGCCAAAGAACTGGGCCTCATTGACGATTGCTTCGGTGATACTGCGGCTGATTTTGTAGCCCGGGTACGCTTGCTGGCCGAAGACATTGCCGGCTTGCACTATTTTGATAAACTCATCGGCGCCAAAAAATTCGAACGCCGCAAAAAAGAATCCTACAAAGCGCTTGAAAGTTATCGCGAAGCCGAACTGGCCGAGATGCGCCGCAATTTTTATGAAGACAACTGGGGGTATGAGTACAAGCGCTATTGTTTTGTGCACAAATTGCACGACGAATTTCAACAGGCGCAAATAGAACAAAAAGACCTCTACAGCGAGCGGCGCAAGATTTTCAGGCGTCGGAAGTGGGAGTCGTATTATTATGATTAAAAAAATCCTTGACATCACTTCGCATCAATGCTTGAAAAAGTGTTTCTTTGCAGCACTTCCTTAACCTTATAGCCAATTTTCTCTTCTCGTTTATACTTCGACTTACCTGCAAAACGACATTTGTTAGGTCTTTAAACCATTTAAATCATGGCAAAACTCAATTTTGGCGGCGTGGAGGAAAACGTCGTAACGAGAGAAGAATTCCCATTGGCGAAAGCGCAGGACGTACTGAAAAACGAAGTCATCGCTATCATCGGTTACGGCGTTCAGGGCCCGGGCCAGGCGTTGAACCTGCGCGACAACGGCTTCAAGGTGATCATCGGTCAGCGGCGGCCTTCTGCAACGTGGGACAAAGCCGTGGCCGACGGCTGGATACCCGGCGAAACGCTTTTTGATATTGAAGAAGCCGTTCAGAAAGCTACCATCGTGCAATACCTGTTGTCGGATGCCGCGCAAATCGCACAATGGCCCACGATCAAGCCGCTGCTCACCGCCGGCAAAGCGTTGTATTTTTCTCATGGCTTCGGCATCACCTACAGCGACCGCACCGGCATCATCCCGCCCCCCGATATCGACGTTATTCTGGTAGCGCCGAAAGGCTCTGGCACCAGCTTGCGCCGCCTCTTCCTGGAAGGCCGCGGCCTCAACTCCAGTTACGCCATTTACCAGGATGCCACGGGGCGCGCCTTCGACCGCGTCATTGCCCTGGGCATCGGCATCGGTTCGGGGTATTTGTTTGAAACGACTTTTAAGAAGGAAGTATACAGCGATCTCACCGGCGAGCGCGGCAGTCTGATGGGCGCTATCCAGGGTTTGTTTGAAGCCCAATACTCCGTGCTGCGCCAACGCGGCCACTCGCCCAGCGAAGCCTTCAACGAAACAGTGGAAGAATTGACACAGAGTTTGATGCCGCTGGTAGCCGAAAACGGCATGGACTGGATGTACGCCAACTGCTCTACCACTGCCCAACGCGGCGCCCTGGATTGGAAAAACCGCTTCCGCGATGCCGTTTTGCCGGTATTTAACGAGCTCTACGACAGCGTCGCCGCCGGCCACGAAGCCCAACGCTCTATCGATTCTAATAGTCAACCCGATTATCGCGAGAAACTGGAGGCAGAATTAAAGGAGCTGCGCGAAAGCGAACTCTGGCAGGCCGGAAAAACAGTGAGGGGACTGAGGCCGGAGAGGGGGTGATTTGCTAATTTGCTGATGTGCTGATTTGCTGATGTGCTGATTGTTATTAATTATTTGATTATAAAATTATTAGCACATCAACCCATCAGCACATCAGCATCCCGACCTCCTTGCAGTCGGTACGGGACTCACTTCGTTCGCATCAGCACATCAGCACATTATTTTACAATTACCTTCGCCGTGGCGAATTTGCCGGCCTCATTGCGGAACCGGGCGAAATACATACCGGGTGCAAGATTTCCTTTTTCAAGTTCTACGGTATTAGTAGTAACGCCCGGGATGCGGCGAAGAACCTGACCATCAAGCGAAGTGAGTTCGATATCGAAGCGCTCGTTATTGGGATTGGCAAACGTAATCACCGTTTTGTTGTCAAACGGGTTGGGAGCGATGCTGAACTGCAGATCGATGAGGGCATCTTCTACAGAAGCGGAAGTAGCGCAGGTCGTTGTGATACTCGAAATAGCGATAAAAAAGTCATCGCAGTTACCGTCGCCATTGTTGTCGCGGTCTTTGCCTTCCGAACTCCAGGGGTTAGCTCCGTCGGCGGGGCCCTGGTTAAAAACGAAGTTAATTTGGGTAACTGTACCGGGTGCTGCGCTGTAATAAGCATCCTGGTTAGCCAGGTAAACGCGGAAGATGTTGTTACCCGTGTTTACGCCTTGAGCAGCGCTGGGGTTGTTCCAGTCTACCACATTTTGCCAGCCGTTCATACCGGAGTGGAATCCGATGTTAGACATGCCTGCCAGTGAGCCCGGCGCCGTCATACAGTTTTTGCTCAGATCAAACAGGATTTGAATGCCGCCATTGGGGTCATTACATCCTGAAATAGCCTGGTTGGCTTGTGCCTGAATACCCAAGCTCACCAGCATACACAAAGAGAGTACGTACAACTGTTTCATTATGAAATAGTTTTGGTTAAAAAAATATCTTGCCTGGTGTGAGGATATTTGGTTGGGCGGTTGTCGGTTCTCTGTTTGTTTATGGGTTTATGGGTTATGGGTTTATGGGTTTATGGGGTACTGTCCTTTTATTCATAAACTTATAAACTAATAAACCTATAAACCTATAAACGGACAAGACAACGGATAACAGAGAACCTAGTCGATCCACAGTCGTTGATACGGAATCAGGGTTTCATTGACCTCCAGGTTATTAAGTTGGCGGAGGCGTTCCACCGTGATGCCGTATTGGCGGGCGATGCGGTACATATTATCGCCTTCTTTTACAGTATGCACTCTTTTGCCGTTTTCGTAAGTCGCAGCCGAATCGTAGTTAGAAGGCTGGTTGACTGGTTCGGAAGACGGGTAATAATCGTAGCGCGTACCGGAATTAAACAAATCGTCGTCGAATCCGCCGGCGGCGTTGCGCGCTTGCAAGGTACGCTGAGACGCGGGCACTTCGTCGTAGGCGTCGGGCATAAAATCGTTGCCGTAATTCGACCTTGCGCTGCCTGTGGCGGTAGTATTTTGAAAATTGCCGGGTTGGCTGGTGATAGTCGGCACCGGGGTATCGAGGTATTGAACGCCCCCTGAAGCGTAGGGCTGAATACCTTTGGTAGTGGCCGTATTGGCGCTCGATTTTGGGGCGGGCAGCGTCAGCTCGCTTGCCGGTATGCGCAGCGCCGAAATATCGTCATAAGCGGTGACCGATTTTTCGGTCAGCACGGGGTAATAAGTAGTGCCGGCAGGTTGCGGGCAATCGCAATCGCTGGTTTTAAGCTTTTGACCAATCTTGATATAATCGGTTTTGCCCAGGTTGTTGAACTCCCGGAACCTGGCTTCCGTATAGCCGTATTTCAAAGCGATAGAAGCCACCGTTTCGCCGGAAACAACGGTGTGGTATTTGGCGGTATTGGCGGCGCCTTGTTGATCGTAGGGTACAGGGTAATACGTATTGGCTGTCTGGGTTGGACTTTTGGGCGTGAGGTCAGCAGTAGCCGCAGTAGTTGTGCCTGCTGCGGAAACCTGGAGTTGAGCGCCGTTTCTGATCGTATTGGAGGTTCCCATGTTATTCCACTGCCGGAGTTGCTCTACCGACACGCCGTAGCGCTTGGAAAGGCCGTAAAGCGTTTCTCCTTTTTGCACGGTATGGTATTTGGCGGTGGCGGAAGTAGTGGGGGGCGTCGTGACCGGCTTTTTGTCGTCCATGTATGTAATATAGGGCGTTTTTGGCGTCACATCATAATCCAGCGGCACGGCTGTTTCGCGCCGGTCGTACTGGGTAGTCGTTTGACTTTGGGCGGGAAGTTTTCCACAGAGCTCCATCAGGTAACGCTCCGGGGTGCGGCCCCTTATACCTTTGAGGATCAGTGCATTTTGCTGTGCGTCGGCGGTGTTGAAACCTATGCGTTCCTCGGTGACGCCGATTTCGGGCACAAACACCAGATCGGCCACCGTATTGATATTGCCTTTACTGGTTTGTTTAAAAATAAATGCGCCGGTACAGGGGTTTTCGAGGCGCCCCTCAAAGTATACCTGCGCTTTGGGGTTGGTAGAGATGTTTTCGCCGATGGTGCCGTATTGGGTATTGAATAAAAAGCTGTATTTCGGCGAAACATAGTTGATCTGCTGGTTGTCGCGCTTGTAATAGGCGGCCAACGCAACGGAGGAGATCAGGTATTGCTTGGAAGTGATTTCGTAAATGATGAATACGTCGTCTGCATCGCTGTTGATGCGGGTAGCCGTATTTTGGCTAAACTGGCCGTTGCTGCAGCTTATATACGACAGCGGCAGCGCGCTTTGCAGGTCTTTACTTTCTTTGCCGACTTCGAGCACTAGTTTTTCGCCCTGGCCGATATTGACCAGATAGGAAATATAGCCCTCTCCGTTTTTGTTATAGGCGTATTCCAGCCGTTCCATACAAGCGGGATCGAAAAAGATGTAGATTCGGGCGGCCTGGCTTTGCAGGGGGAGCATCAGTATCAGCAAACTGGCAATAGAGACAGGGATGCGAAATAAGTTTTTCATGGTGAAGGTTTTGTTGACGCGCATCATGCTTTTATATGGTATGAATTACAAATGGTTATGCATAGAAACAACGCAAATGAATTCACAAAGATTGTGAACCGCCCGCGCTTTTCACGCTGCAAAATTGTGATTTTCAACAAGACATTCGCCAGAATAAGCATGGATATTTACGTATAAAGATACAAAACGTTTCAAAAAAAGTACGATTTTTAACATTTGTTATGATAAAAATATTTTCTGAAAAAAAATAAATACTTGATTTTCAATTTATTACGACAAAAGAAAAGCGATCTCGTCTTTTGATAAATTTAGTTGTTCATTGGCATTGACGATATCGTCGGCCAGTTGGGCTTTTTTGCTTTGCAGCGCCATAATTTTTTCCTCAATGCTGTCTTTGGTGATGAATTTTACGGCGATAACCTGTTTGTCCTGGCCGATGCGATGCGCCCTGGCAATGGCTTGCTGTTCGGTAGCGGGGTTCCACCAGGGGTCGAGGATGAACACGTAGTCAGCGGCGGTAAGATTGAGGCCTGCGCCGCCGGCTTTGATGGATATAAGGAAGGACTGTACTTCTTTTTGTTGTTCGAAGCGCTGTACTTGCTCGGCGCGTTTGCGGGTTTCCACGTCGCCGCTGAGCCAGGCGTAGGGCATGCCGGCGTTTTCAAAATGCTGGCGAAAGTAGTCCAGGTATTTTACAAACGAGCTGAAAAACAAGGCTTTGTGGCCGCTGCGGCGTATGATGTCCCAGTGTTCTAATACATCGTTGTATTTTCCGCTTTCGTGGGCATAATCGTCGAGTACCATGCCGGGGTGGTTGACCAGCTGTCGCAGGCGGGTGAGCGATTGCAGCACCATGAGTTTGAATTGGGGGTTGTTGGCGTCGAAGGAGTCGAGCAGGGCGTTGCGGGCCGCCGATTTTTCTTTTTCGTAGATTTTTTTCTGCTCGGCGGTCATTTCGCTGTAGAATATTTTGGTGGTGAGCGGCGGCAGGTCTTTGGCTACTTCTTCTTTGGCGCGCCGTAGCAAGTAGGGCTGTACCAGGCTGCGCAGGCGGCGACTGCGTTGTTCATCGCGGTTTTTTTCGATGGGGCTGATGAATTCTTTTCTGAAAAAGGCGTAGTTGCCCAGTAGTCCCGGATTGATGAATTGCATTTGCGCCCAGAGGTCGGACAGCGAGTTTTCGATGGGCGTGCCGCTGAGCGATATTTTGTGGCGGGCCTGAAAGCTATTGACGGCTTTGAAAATTTTGCTGTCGGGGTTTTTGATTTGCTGGCTTTCGTCCAATACGATGTATTCGAATTCCATTTTTTGCAGCAGCGCTTCATCGCGCAGCGCGGTTTGGTAGGTGGTGAGCAACACGTCGAAGCGTCGCAGCAGTCGCAGGTCGGTATAGCGTTTGGCGCCGGTGTGGTTGCAGATGGAAAGCGAGGGCGCAAAACGCTTGATTTCCTGTTCCCAGTTGAAGATGAGCGAGGCGGGCATGATGAGCAGCGCGCCCAGCGGTTTGAGCAAGTGGAGGTCGTGGGGTTGCGACTGGAAGAGGTCGAGTTGCGCGGCGGCCAGTGCGGGCGCCGGGGTATTGCCGTTGTCGAGCTGTGCCTTGGCATACAACAGCATGGCGATGGTTTGCAGGGTTTTGCCAAGCCCCATGTCGTCGGCGAGCAGGGCCCCGAGGCCTTGCTGGTAATGGCCTGCCAGCCAACGCATGCCTTCGAGTTGGTAAGGGCGCAATTCGGCTTTGAGTTGGGCCGGCGGAGATAGTTGCGAGGTGTCGGGAGCGGAGTGGCTGTCGTGTTGCAACTCCAATTCTTCAAGCAGCGTATATTGGCTTTTGGCCAGCCGTAGTCCGGTGTCGGTTTTTTTGGCAAACTGCACCAGACTTTGGTAGCGCGCCATCCATTCCAGCGGAATCAGGAAGTAATCGCCGGTGGGCAAGATAAAAAAGCGGTTGTTGCTTTTGATGTAAGGGGCCAGTTGGTGAAACGGGATCACAAATTCGCCCACCCTGATTTCGCCGTGCAGGTCAAACCAGTCGTTGTCGGCGCCGGCGCTGAGTTGCAGCGCGGCGGGGTAGAGGTACAGGGGCTTGTCCTCGACGATGGGGGCTGCGAGGGTGTAGCCTTTGTTTTCGAGCGTCTCGCGGTGGGCAGCCAGCCAACCCAGCAAATAATAGGGATCGTCGTGGGGCTGGTTGTCGGGTTGAAAAAAGCTGCCTTCGGCGTGGAAGAGCCCCAGCGCCGGCAGTCCCTGGATATAGCGGTTTTCCGCTTCCGCATCGCGGGTTACCTTCACAATATGGATATCGTCGCCCTCAATTTCCAGGCTGGTGCGGCGGTCTTTTTTGTCGCTCCAGTTGAAGCTCGCATTGGCGTACGCCATTTGGATGCTCAGCACCCATTGTTCGCCGAAGAGGTTGCGCACGGGAGTCAGCAGGCAGGCCTGGAGGCGGTTGTCGTGGGTGACGCCGAAACCTTCGGCCTGGATATCGGCCCTGGAGGCTACTTTGAGAATGAATTTCCGGAAGTAGGCGGCCGCAGAAGCGCCGGGGATGGCCACTTCGTCTTTTTGGCGAAACGGCTTCACCATATTGCCGTTGATATGTTCGAGGCGGTACAGGGTGTAGTCGGCCAACAGCCAGCCGGGTTCGTTGGTGAGGGGCGCCAATTCGTCAAATTGCCGAAAGCGCACCGGGCGTTCTCCGGCCAGGGCGCTCAGGCGGTAGTTGACGCCTTCGGCTGTTTTTTCAAAAGACAATACGGGCTGCAGCGGTTGTGCAGCCATTTTTACCAGAAAATCTTTTACCAATACCTTTCGCGCCACCTTCCAGCTCAGCGGAAAATTGCGGCGGTGGATGATACTCAACCATTGATCGAGTTGGCGATGTATGTAATTGATAATTAAAGACTTGATGTCTTCTTCTTGAAGTAAATCTGCAAGGGTCGACTTTTTCTTGCGGGTGGCATTATAGCGCTGTTCGAGTGCAGCGGGTTGCAGCAGATCGATCAAATCCAGCAGTTTCTTTTGGTCGGCGTCGGGGGTGATGCCCAATGGGGGCAGGGTAGCGGGCGTGGCTTTCTGCATCAGGTGGGTGAGGGCGCCGTCGGCTTCTTTTTTAACAATAAAAGCTTCCGGCAGGTATATACCTTCGGCCCATTCGCTGAGGTTAAAAACGATTTCGAGGGATTGATCGGCAGGTGTCGGGTTGTTGGTCATTGGCGTAAAAATTCCGGAGCGCAAATTGAGCAAATTTTTTCCTTTTGAAAAAAAAATTCAAAAACGGTCTATACATTCTAACTTTGCCACAAACAAATGCCTAGCCATGTTTTCCAATGTAGAACCCGTTTTGCAACACGAGTTGCAGGATATCCGCGATGCCGGACTGTACAAGCAGGAGCGCATCATCGTTTCGCCGCAAGGCCCTGAAATTAAGATCAATACCGGCCAGGAGGTGCTCAATTTTTGCGCCAACAACTACCTGGGTTTGTCGTCGCATCCCGAGGTGATCAAGGCCGCCCACGAGGCCATCGACACGCACGGCTTCGGCCTGTCGTCGGTGCGGTTTATCTGCGGCACGCAAGACATCCACAAGGAGTTGGAGGGCAAGATCGCCGAATTTCTGGGCATGGAAGACGCGATACTCTACGCCGCCGCTTTTGACGCCAACGGCGGTTTGTTCGAACCCCTGCTCGGCGAAGAAGACGCCATTATTTCCGACGAACTCAACCACGCTTCTATTATTGACGGCATTCGCCTGTGCAAGGCGCAGCGTTTTCGCTACAAGCACAACGATATGTCCGACCTCGAAGAAAAGCTCAAGGAGGCCGCCGGCGCCCGCCGCCGCTTGATCTCCACCGACGGGGCTTTCTCCATGGACGGCACGATTGCCCAGCTCGACAAGATTTGCGACCTGGCCGACCGCTACAATGCCATGGTGATGATTGACGAATGCCACGCCACGGGTTTCCTCGGCAAAACCGGTCGCGGCACCCACGAATACCGCGGCGTGATGGACCGCATCGATATTATTACCGGCACGCTGGGCAAGGCCCTTGGCGGCGCTTCCGGCGGCTTTACCGCTGCCCGCAAGGAGATTGTGGAAATCCTGCGCCAGCGCTCGCGGCCTTACCTGTTTTCGAATACGGTGGCGCCCGCCATTGTCGGCGCATCAATCCGCGTATTGGAGCTGCTGAGCGAGTCTACGCGCCTGCGCGATAAGCTGGAGGCCAATACGCTTTATTTCCGCAAGGCGATGACCGAAGCCGGCTTCGATATTCTGCCCGGCGAACATCCTATTGTACCCATTATGCTCTACGATGCGCCGCTGGCCCAGAATTTCGCCCGCCTGCTGCTCGATGAGGGCATTTATGTGATCGGATTTTTCTTCCCGGTGGTGCCCAGGGGCAAGGCGCGCATCCGCGTGCAGCTTTCCGCCGCCCACGAACCGGAACACCTCGATAAGGCCGTGGCCGCTTTTGTTAAGGTGGGTATGGAGTTGGGGGTGTTGTAGGTTGTAGGTTGTGGGTTGTAAGTTGTAGGTTGTAAGTTGTAAGTTGTAAGTTGTAGGTTGTAAGTTGTAGGTTGTAAGTTGTAGTTGTAGGTCTGCTTCATAAACCTATAAACTATTAAACTTATAAACAAACCTACAACCTACAACCTACAACCTAGAACCGACAACTACCTCAAAAACGACCCAGACTGGAAGCTTTTTCCATTCTGCAAAATCACAAAATACACGCCTCGCGACCAGTGCGACACGTCGAAGCGCTCCACTTTGGGGCCGAAGCGCAGCGGGGCGAATTCGCGGGAGGCCATGAGTTGGCCGAGGGCGTTATAGATTCTGAGTTGGTAGCCTTCCTCAAAATCGGGCGTTTCGATTTCGATATAAAGATCATCCTGGGGAGGCACGGGGTAGATTCTTGTGATATCCAGGTTGCCGGTAGTGGCGCCGCAATCTTCCTGAAGGATGGCCAGGCTATTAAAAATATTGAGTCTGCCGCCGGTAGCGGTTTTACTGGCGAGTGCGGGAATCGGGTCGACACTGCTGATCAGTGCCTCGCGGATGCGCAGGGCGGTTTGAGCGGGTTGGCTTATCGCGCTGAGTGCCAGGTTATCGCAGGGCAGACTATAGAGCAAGGCGATAGCGCCGGTGAGGTGTGGCGCTGCTGCTGAATTGCCGCCGAATTCGCCGTAGCCGTCGTTGGTTTTAATCGTATAAGAGCCGTCGCCGGGCGACCCCATATCGATAGACACTGCGCCGTAGGCGGAAGTTTGGGCTACCTGGTCGTCTTGTGTCGTATTCAGCACATTAATCAGGAAATCGCTGGGGCAAGTGGTGGGCATATCGCCGTCAATTTCCACGTCATAGGGGCTATTGGCGGCGCCTGCGCCGGTGAGTATGCCCACAGCGCCCAGCAGGTCGTACATATTGCCCCAGGCCGGCAGTTGGTCGCAAAAAGTTCTCGACTTGCCGAAAGACGCATTAGTAGCCACCACAAAAGCGCCTTCGGCGCCATTAGAGGCGTTGTAGCGTTCGCGCAGGTCGATGACGTACTCGTAGGCGCTGATTACATGATCGACCTGCGTGGAGGCCAACAGTATCAGTTTTACGTTCCAATTTACGCCGGTGACACCCAGTCCGTTATTACCGCGGGCGCCCACGATTCCGGCCACCGAATGGCCGTGAGGGGTAATAGGCAGGGTATTGGTATCGGCTATAAAATTCCAGCCCACCACATCATCGACATATTGATTGCCGTCGTTATCGACGCCGTCGCCGGGGATTTCGGCGCGGTTGCGCCACACGTTGTCCACGAGGTCGGGGTGTTCAATATCGAAACCGCTGTCGACAACGGCCACCACGATCGTATCGCCCAGCGCGGTAACTCCGCCGGTTGTAATATCCCAAATGCCGGCGGCGTTGATAATCTCCATATCCCACTGCTGGTCGAAGCGCGGGTCGTTGGGCGTATTTCTTTCTTCGAGCGCAAAATTGTGGTGGGCGTACAAAACCCCCGGCAGCCGGTTAAGGTCCTGCATCAGTCCTTCGCTGTCGGCATCGGCGGGTTCATACGTCAGCAGGTGTATATTGCCCCGCCGGCTCAGTTGCCGGGCTGCTTGCAGTTCAACGCCTTGCGCTGCGCGGTTTTTATTCCACCAATCCACCACCTCCGCAGCCGAATAGCCGCCCGCCAGTTGCAGGATAAGTTGTCCGGGAATAGGGGAGGGGCGCTCCGCCTTTTTTTGTGCGAAGGCCGTAAATACTGCGCAAAGCGCAAAAAACAAGGTATATACCCATTTCATAGCTGCCAACAATTTAGCTTAGGGCGCAAGTTAGGATTCCGCCGTTAGGTTTAATAACAATTCTGCCGTTCTGTTGGATGAATGTCAATTTGGGGGGGGGGTCAGGGTCGTCGGTTCTAGGTTGTAGGTTGTAAGTTCTAGGTTGTAGGTTTGTGCGTTTATAGGTTTATGCGTTTATTGGTTTATGAACAGTT
>DAINSQ010000070.1:0-24225 GCA_036741235.1 Saprospiraceae bacterium
GTCTATACCCCCGTATACGATTTCGGGTAGGAAAAGTCTGATTTGTTTTAGCACGTTGTAGGTTGTAAGTTGTAAGTTTTGTTATAAAATGACAAAGATAACAACAAGACCTACAACCTACAACCTACAACTACTTCCTCACCACCAATAAAACCACGCCCACGGGAATCAGGACACTCGCGCCGAACAACATCTCGTAATAGCGGGGCATAAAGCCGATTTGGGCCCACAGCATAGTGCCCTGAAGAAACAGGAGCAATTCGCTAAGTAAAAAGCCGGCGACAAAAACTGCAAGTCCGGCACGTATGATTGGCCGCTGGGGCAATAACGCGCCTTTGTTGATGGCCTGGGCCATAATAAAACACGAGATGACGCCCAGCAATACCAGGTGGATAAAGCCGATCACATAATTCCTGATTGTATAGGCGATGGTAGCAATCTGGGGAATGGCCACTGCGCTTTGCACACCCACTTTGAGTAGCAGCCCAACTGCAGCTATTGCAAAAAGGCCTTTTTCCCAGGGCCCCAGCAGCGCCCAAACCCTGGATGCCTGGGGGCGGTACAATGCAACCAGTACAACTATTGCGGCCAATTGGACCAATACGCCAATGCTATTTACCCAAAAGACAATTGGCTTAGGATTCGACCAGGCTACCGCCAGTGCGTAGGTGGCAAAAGTAGAGACCATGATCAGTCCGTAAAACCATCGCAACAGCCGCGGGTTAAAACGGATGTCCTCGTTTTCGCAGCGCCTGAAGAAAAGCGCCAATACCCCCAACAAAAACCAGCCGTTGAATTGAAAGTGCAGGAAAAATTGCACGCACATATAATACAATGCACTGTGCTTCAGCTCAGTAAGAATAATTGGCCCAAGCAACCATAAACCGAGCGTAGACAACACCATAAACGCCAGCGAAGTTTTGGCGAGCAAAACGGAAAAAGGAACTTTGCCGCCTTCCGCCTTCATATCGCGCCAGAAACGCCAGACAAAACCATACGATACCAGCACGTGGAGCGTAGAAAAAGCGATAGAGAAGCCGGCATAGCCTTGTATGGGAAAACTGACCAACATACCGACTACGCTGAATTGCGCCAGCCAGAACAAGCGCCGGTAAAGCGGCTGTTCAAGCGCAACAGGCGTTAGAAAGGCGTGCAAAAACAAATTGTACAACGCCAGGTAAACCCAGCCCAACATAGCTACATGCGAGTGGGCGTGCAGTACGTTTTTGTACTTCATCCACTCCACCTCGTCAACAAAAGCATAACGCAATAACGAGCCTAATGCAGCCGCGATGAGCAGGTTTACAAGTGCTATTTGAAACCAACGAAGATTCATACTACTTTTCGCCGTCGTTTGAACGCATGTATTCCAGAATATCGCGGGCTTCCGCTACCGATACGTTCTGGTTAGGCATCCTGGTAAGACACTCTTCCAGCATTTTTTGCGCTTCGGGGTCTTGATCGAGCATCACATCCACATTGGTAATCATATTCATGATCCATTCCGGCTTACGGCGCTTGGTGATACCAGCCCAACCCGGCCCTACAACGCGCTCGTCGGTAAGTTTGTGGCAAGCGGCGCACTTCATATCATATATCCCCTGTCCTTTTGTTACCATATCCTGGTTGAGCGGGTTGGTGAGCTCTACATTTTTGATTTCGCCAATGCCGGTACCGTCGTTGGCTGCTGCCGGTTCTTCAGACAACATGCTCTTGGGGGCAGTTCCCGAAGAGGCTTCCTGTGATTGTTCGCCGCCGCCGCAGGCAAATACGCCGCCGACCAAAGCGGCTAAAACAAGGATCTGTAATCGTTTCATTGTTTATGTTTTTGAATGTGAAAAGATATTTAGAATTTCAGGATTATAAGATTTCAGGATTTTCGAGGTAATACAAATGTAATTATTTGATAATAAATAAATTACATTTAACTCCGCTTCATTTCAAACACACCAATCCCACAGCGCGGAGAATGGCAATTCCCCTACCCTACTTATTGAGCGTAGTTATAGCTGTGTTGTATTGTTGTGTTTTTTGGCTTTCAAAGGGGTTAAATCGTAAATTCCCGGTCGGCGACTTGTGCCGCCAGATCTTTTATCGTTTGCCCGGTGAGCATATTCATCAAACCCTCCCGGTATACCAGGGCCTGGTCGTGTAATGGGCAGGGATTAGCCGAAGAACACACCGGCAACCCCAGAATACACGAGCTAAAAATATCGGGGCCGTCAATACTCTCCACCACTTTTCGCATCGAAGCGCTTTTATCTTTTTCGCTTAAATAAAACCCCCCGGAAGGTCCCTTGGTGGATGAGATCAGCCCGTGTCTCGAAAGCTGCTGCAATATCTTGGCCAAAAACGGCCCGGGTACATCAAGCGCTTCCGCTACTTCCTTCACCCCAATCTTGTGGCCCTCATCCGAATAAGTGGCCAGGTAGATCACCGCCCTGATGGCGTATTTGCACGATTTCGAGAACATAGGATCAAATAATGGACAAATTTAGGATAAAAATATCTTTTTTTCTTTTTTTGGGGTGAAATTTTTTTCAACCCAAATTTTTTAACCAATTTGCAGGTCAATTCATGACAAAAATCAACCGCAGCAATTGATAAATGTCAGGGGCGTAACAACGCCAAATGTCTTTCTTTGCATTTATAAAAAAGATATAAACATCTTTTTATCTTAATAATCCCGACAAGCGAAAAACGCAACCATATTATTTTACAATAACCTAATCTTTTGCCATGAAAAGCTCCTTATTATTAAAGACAATTGGCGCAATGGCCCTGTTACTGGCCCTCAACGCAATATTGCCGGGATGTGGAAAGCCCACCAGCACCGGCGGCGCACTGGGCGACGACGCCGCTTCGCAGGTATACGTTGCGCCAGGTCAACTTGACGAATTTTACTTATTTGCATCGGGAGGTTTTAGCGGCCAGATCGGCGTATACGGCCTGCCTTCGGGGCGTTTGCTGCGTCAAATACCAGTATTTAGCGTTGACGCAGAAAAAGGATACGGCTTCAATGAAGAAACCAAACCCATGCTCAACACCTCTTATGGTTTTGTACCCTGGGACGACGCCCACCACCCCGAGTTATCGCAGACCAACGGCCAGACCGACGGGCGCTGGATTTTCATCAACGGCAACAATACGCCGCGTATCGCCCGCATCGACCTGAGCACCTTTGAAACCGCCGAAATCATTGAAATCCCCAACTCAGGGGGCAACCACAGCTCGCCGTTTACTACTGAAAATACCGAATACGTGGTAGCCGGCACCCGTTTCAGTGTGCCTTATCCGCAAAAAGACGTGGCCATCAATACTTATGCTGAAAACTTCAAGGGTACGCTTTCCTTTATCAGCGTAGAGCCCAATTCCGGCCGCATGGACATAGCCTTCCAGGTTTTGCTGCCCGCATTCGACTACGACCTGGCGCACTCCGGCAAGGGCAACTCTCACGGCTGGACCTTCTTTACCTCCTACAATACCGAACAGGCCAGCACGCTGATGGAAGTTAACGCTTCCAAAAACGACAAAGACTACATAGCAGCCGTCAACTGGAAAAAGGCCGAAGAATACGTCAAAGCAGGCAAAGCCCGCGAAATACCGGCCAACTACGCCCACAACGTATACGACGAAAGCACGCACACCGGTACTTCCACGATGAAGAAAACCGTAAAAGTGCTGCTCCCGTCGGAATGCCCCGGCCTGGTATACTTCCTGCCCACGCCCAAGTCGCCCCACGGCGTCGACGTAGACCCCACCGGCGAATACATCGTAGGCAGCGGCAAATTGGCTGCCGACCTGACCGTGCACTCGTTCACCAAAATGATGGCCGCCATTAAAAAGCAAGCCTTTGACGGCGAAGTAGACGGCGTGCCCATCCTCAAATACGAAGAAGTAGTAGGCGGCGTGGTTACAAAACCCGGCCTTGGCCCCTTGCACACCGAATTTGACGGCAAAGGCTACGGCTATACCACCTTCTTTATCTCTTCGGAAGTAGTGAAGTGGAAACTCGGCACCTGGGAAGTTGTAGACCGCCAGCCCACGTTCTACTCGGTAGGCCACTTGTGTATCCCCGGCGGCGACTCCAAAAACCCCGACGGCAAATACCTCGTAGCGCTTAACAAGATCACCAAAGACCGCTACCTGCCCACCGGCCCCGAGCTCACGCAATCGGCGCAGCTTTACGACATCTCCGGCGACAAGATGAAGATGATCCTTGACTTCCCGACCATCGGCGAACCTCACTATGCCCAGGCTATTCCGGCTTCGCGTATCGTTGAGCGCTCGAAGAAATTCTACAAAATCGAGGAGAACAAACACCCCTACCGCGCTTTGGGTGAAAAAGAAACCAAAGTAGTGCGCGAAGGCAATGTAGTACGCGTTTACATGACCACCATCCGTAGTCACTTTGCTCCCGACAACATCGAAGGTGTAAAAGTCGGCGACAAGGTTTATTTCCACGTGACCAACCTCGAGCAAGACTGGGACGTGCCGCACGGATTTGCCGTTCAGGGCGCTACCAATGCCGAATTGTTGATCATGCCGGGCCAAACCGAAACGCTGCTCTGGGAGCCCAAACGCGAAGGCGTATTCCCGTTCTACTGCACCGACTTCTGCTCGGCCCTCCACCAGGAAATGCAGGGTTACATCAGGGTATCGGCAGCCAACTCCAATACGCCGCTAAAATGGGGCCTAAACGTTAAAGATCCGTCTTAAAATGCATAGCGACAGCGGTTTGTCCCCCCGCCTTTGAGCTATAATTACCCACAAGGGCGCCTCACCGGTCCAACCGGCAGGTGGGGCCCCTTCCTTTTCAAAAACAACTCGACATGAAATCGCTTCCCCGCCTCCTGATGTTCGTCGCCGCCTTAGCATTACTGGGACTGTTTCTTTTCCCGATGTGGAGTATTACGCTTTACGCTCCGCAATACCCCGACGGCGTTACCATGTACATCTGGATCAACAAATTGAGCGGCAGCACCGAGGGTACGCTTCAAAATATCAACATCCTCAACCACTATGTGGGCATGAAAATGATAGAACCTGAATCGATTCCCGAACTCAAGTATTTTCCCTATGTCATTTACGCCATGTCAGCGCTTGGGCTGCTGGTAGCTGTTATAAACAAAAAGAACCTATTTCTGGCCTGGACGATTCTGCTCGTAGTATTCTGTACAGCAGGCATCTACGATTTTTACCTGTGGGAATACGACTACGGCCACAACCTCAGTCCTGACGCCCCCATCAGTATCCCGGGTATGGCTTATCAGCCTCCGTTGATCGGCAGGAAAGCCCTGCTCAACTTTATCGCTGATTCCTGGCCGCACATCGGCGGCGCTTTTGTCGGCGTTTCTATTGTAGCGGGTTTTGCAGCCTATTGGTTGAAAAAACGCGCTTTGCGACAAGCATAATAAGTTATAAAAGGCATTATTTTATGAAAAATGCGATCTTCATCCTAATGGGGATGGCGATGCTGGCCGGTTGCAAACCTGGCCCGCAACCCATCAACTACGGCTCCGATTTGTGCAACCATTGCCAGATGACGATAGTCGATCAGCAGCATGCTGCAGAGGCCGTAACCGACAAAGGCAAGGTGTTCAAATTTGACGCCGTGGAGTGTATGGTTAATTATGTCAACATACACCAGGATAAAAAATGGGCCATTTTGCTGGCCGCCGATTACAACCGGCCTGGCGAAATGACCGACGCCCGGCAGGCCGGCTACTTGATCAGCAAAGCCGTGCCCAGCCCGATGGGCGCTTTTTTGTCGGCTTTCGCCAATGCGGAGGAAGCCCAAAAGATGCAACAGGAAAAAGGCGGCGAGACCTACAATTGGTCGCAACTGCTGGAAAAATTGGGTCCCAAAGGCCCGCAATAATTGACGTTATGCGCCGGATTTTTATTTTTTGCCTACTCCTGACCGCCCTGTGGCCTTATGCCGGCAACGCCCGCGTAATCGAGGTGTGCACTGACTGCGCGGTGAGCAGCATAACTCAGGCCGTAGCGTTGGCCCATGAGGGTGATACGATAATCGTACAACGCGCCATCTACCAGGAAAACAACATCAAAGTCGACAAATGTCTGACTTTGATCGGCCGGGGCTGGCCCGTGGTGGAAGGCGGCAACCAGTCCGAAGTTTTTTCCATTACAGCTCCCGGCGTGGAAATTGAGGGTTTTCAAATCCAAAATACGGGCATCAGCCAATCGCAGGAAAGAGCGGGTATCCGCATCAAAAACACCACCGATTTCCGGGTGCGCCGCAACAGGCTGTTCAATACCTATTTCGGCATCTATCTCGAATATTCCCGCAACGGCATTATTGAAGATAATTATGTAAAAGGCGAGGCGGTGTCGGAAACCAATTCGGGCAACGCCGTTCATGCCTGGTATTGCAAGCAAATTACCGTGCGCGGCAACAGCGTTTACGGCCACCGCGACGGCATTTACTTCGAATTTGTCGACAGCAGTTGGATAAGCCGCAATTACAGTGAAGGCCATGTTCGTTACGGCCTGCACTTCATGTTTTCAAACGACGACAAGTACATCGACAATACATTCCGGCGCAACGGCTCGGGTGTGGCGGTAATGTTTTCAAAACGCATCGATATGATTGCCAATCATTTCGATTACAACTGGGGTACTGCGGCATACGGCCTGTTGCTCAAAGAAATCTACGACGCAACAATCGCGGGCAACCGTTTCGAGCGCAATACCATCGGTATTTTCATGGAGGGCGCCGCGCGCATCAACTACGAAGACAACACCTTTGCCAACAACGGCGTCACCCTCAAAATGATGGGCGGCTGCCTGGCCAACCACTTTACCCGCAACTACTTTTTCAGCAACACCCTCGACCTGGTAGTAGAAGGCAATACCAACGACAACACCTTCGACGGCAACTACTGGAGCGAATACACGGGTTACGACCTCGACCGCAACGGCATAGGCGACGTGCCCCACCGACCGGTCAAACTGTTCGCCTACGTGATGCACCGCTGCCCCGAGTCGGTGGTACTGCTGCGCAGCTTTTTTGTAGATTTGCTCAACCTGTCGGAAAAAATCAGTCCGGCTTTTACGCCGGCCAATGTATTGGACAACAAACCGCTAATGCGCCCTGTATCATGATCAATATACACCATCTATCAAAATCGTTTTCCAGGCTGGATGTACTCAAGGACATCAGCGTGGATTTCTCGAAACCCGGCATCACGGCGGTACTGGGGCCCAACGGCTCCGGCAAAACCACGCTGATCAAATGCCTGCTGGGTATGGTCATACCCGATCAGGGCGATATCCAGGCTTTCGGGCAGCCGGTAAAAGGCCAGTGGGCGTACCGCTCGCAGATCGGCTACCTGCCCCAGATTGCTCGTTTCCCCGACAACCTGCGCGTGAAAGAACTGATCGCCATGATCAAAGACATTCGCGGCGCCCAGGCCGACGAGTCGGCCCTCATCGCCACATTCGGCCTCGAACCTTATCTGGGTAAAAAGCTGGGCCACCTTTCCGGCGGCACCAAGCAAAAAGTAAACCTGCTGCTCGCCTTGTTGTACGACACGCCGGTAATCATCATGGACGAGCCCACCGCCGGCCTCGACCCCGTGGCCCTGATCCGCCTCAAAGAAATCATCCAGCGGGAGAAAGACCGCGGCAAGATCATCCTCATCACCACCCACATCATCAGCCTGGTAGAAGAAATGGCTGACGAAGTAGTCTTTTTGCTCGAAGGGCGCATTCATTTCAGAGGTACTCCCGAACAACTGCGCATGCAATACGCCGGCGCCAACCTGGAAGAAGCCATTGCCAATTTGCTGTTGCAGGAAAACCAGGCCACTGCCGTACATCCCAAGTTGGTGCAAAAACACAACGGAATTGCGCTGCATAAAAATCTGAAGCCATGCTAAAAATACTCAAATACAGCTTTTTCGATATGATGCGCAGCCGCTGGACCTACCTGTACTTTGGGTTTTTCTTTGCCTTTACGCTGTCGCTCCTGCTCATCAGCACCGACCTGGCCAAAGTGGTGGTCAGCCTGATGAACGTAATCCTCATCCTGTGTCCGCTCATCGCCACCATGTTTGGTGTGATGTATTATTACAACTCGCGGGAGTTCACCGAGTTATTGCTGGCGCAGCCCATTGCGCGGCGGGTAATTTTCCTGGGGCAATACATGGGGTTGGCCCTGTCGCTGTCGCTGAGCCTGCTGGCCGGCATCGGCATACCGTTCGTCATCTACGGCATTTTCCAGTCGGGCGACATCTGGAATTTCTTTTCGCTGTTGCTCAACGGCGTTTTCCTGTCATTCATTTTTTCAGGTATAGCTTTTTGGATCGCATTAAAAAACGACCAGCAAAAAATCAGGGGTTTCGGACTGGCATTGGCGGTATGGCTGTTTTTTGCCGTGATCTACGACGGCATCTTCCTCTTGTTATTGCTCAGTTTCAGCGATTATCCCCTGGAGCGTTTTGCCTTGGGCGCCTCCATGCTTAATCCCATCGACTTATCGCGCATCACCGTATTGCTTCAGCTCGATATTTCGGCGCTGATGGGGTACACCGGCGCTGTATTCCAGCAGATGTTGGGATCAGGCAAAGGCATATTGCTTGCCTTCGGCGTGCTCACGCTCTGGCTGTTGTTGCCACTCTGGCGCATCGGCAGTATTGCGAGGGTGAAGGATTTTTAGGTTGTAGGTTGTAGGTTGTAGGTTGTAGGTTGTAGGTTGTAGGTTGTAGGTTCGTTTATAAGTTTAATAGTTTATACGACTGAGAGCGAACGAAGTGGAGTCCCGTACTATAAACCAATAAACCTATAAACCAATAAACCTATAAACCAATAAACCAATAAACCTATAAACGGACAGAGAACAGAGAACAGAGAACAGAGAACACTAAAAACTTTCCACAATAAATCCTACATTTGGCGATGCTTCACTCACTCAAAAAATAACGATAGCAGCCATGACAAAATCGAGAAAGCAGCGCCGGTTGGAAAGCAGAGCTAAAAAAGAAACAGCCAAATATACCAGGATCATTTTGATCACCACTCTGGTATTGTTGATATTGGTATACTTGATCTACAGCGGCATGTAATACTAACCGGCGTTGGCGTTTCGCTTAAGGAATTGCTTGCGCTCAAGGATAAAAGCCACCAGAAAAGCGCCTACCATCATCGCCAGGTTCCAATACCAGGCGAGAGGGGCTCTACCCGTTTCTAAAAATACAGGATCGGCAGGCAGCGTGAACTTCGTAGTGGAGAGCTGCATGGTGCGGTCTTTTTCCTTGCTCAAATCGCGGATAATGCCCTTGAAGCTTCCCTGAAGCCGGGGTGCGCAATTAGCATCTCCAACACATTGAGGCGAAAACTTCTCCGTCCAGCCGATAAACCTGGGCTGCACCGTTTGCCCCTGCTCCAACTGCGCCAATTGCTCAGAAGAAACCAATGGGAAAATAATGATCGGTTTATCGGTTTTGCGCTTGCCCTGCACGTACACGTAATCGCCCGTCGTCCAGGCGTCTTTCAACTCTATATAATCGGCATCGCCGATGCCGTTGCGGAGGGCCTCCTCCATGGTGTAAGCGCGCAGTTTGTGGGTCCCAAACTGCAAGGAGATCAAGCTGTTGCAACCGTTGATAAACACCACGATGCAAGCCAACACGGTAATAATTCGGAACAGCATAGTTGTTGTGTATAAAATTGGGACTAAAGTAGAAGCTATTTTCGACTTGAAAAAACATCCTTTGCTTATTTTCGCTTTTCGAAAAGCGCCAGCGATATCCATTCGCATAAAAAGCCCTTCAACGTATGGAATTTGGCAAACTGCCGGACATCAGCCACGTCGACTTCAGCCTTCCCCCCGACCCGCCGGGCATGCTGGAAAAACTACGCCGCTACAATAGCAGCGACGATGCGGCAGCGCTGTATATCGGCTGCACCGGTTGGGGAATGCCGGAATGGGTGGGCAGTATCTACCCTGCCGGCGCCAAAACCAAGGATTTTCTGCGGCACTACGGCAGGCAATTCAACACCATAGAACTCAACACCACCCACTACCGCATTCCCAGCCCGGAAATGATCGCCAAATGGCGCTCAGAGACGCCGGACGACTTTCGCTTCTGCCCCAAAGTACCCCAAATTATTAGCCATAGCGCCGACCTGGGTATTAGCGGCGGGGCGCTGATGCAATTTTGCGAGGTCATCGCTCAACTCGAAGACAGGCTGGGCTGCTGTTTTCTACAATTACCCCCCTATTTCGGACCCGAAAAAATAGCTGTGATCAGCCGTTTTCTCAACCATTTCCCCAATCATATACCCCTGGCCGTTGAACTGCGCCACCCCGGCTGGTTCAGCGACCAGGAGGCCGCAACTATTTTATTCGAGCGCATGAACCGCGAGGGCATCGCTACTGTCATTACTGATGTGGCAGGTCGCCGCGATGTGTTGCACATGCGTCTGACTACTCCTGTTGTATTGATCAGGTTTGTGGGCAATGCCCTGCACCCTACCGATTATAGCCGCTGCGACGAATGGGTAGGCCGTCTGAAGCATTGGTATGACAATGGATTGCGCGAAGTATATTTTTTCACCCACGAGCCCGATAACATGCTGGCGCCGCAACTGGCGCAATATTTTTGGCAACAAGCTATTAGCCGCTTGCAGGTGCAAACAAGGGGGCCTAACTGGCAAGATAACACTCAGCTATCGCTGTTTGGGGAGTAACAGCAGTTTGCGCCGTTCTTTTACATACATTTGCCTGTAAAAATGTAATCAAACCCGAAATTCCAGCAACCAACACTTAAGCAATGACCAGTAACACCTTATTAATACACAGAGACATTAGCTGGTTGTCATTCAATTACAGGGTTTTGCAAGAAGCCAAAGACCCTGCCGTGCCCTTGTTTGAGCGCATCAAATTCCTGGCTATATACTCTTCCAATCTAGACGAATTTTTCAAAGTGCGCATGGCCAACCACCGCAACCTGCTGCGGGTGGGCAAAAAAACCAAAAAAGAGCTCGACATTTCTCCCAAGTTGATTGTGCGGGAAATACAGTTGATCGTCAACAAACAACAGGAAGAATTCGGCAAAATATTCGAGCGGCAGATCATCCCGGCCCTCAAAAAACACAACATCTACATCCTGCGCCGCCTTGATCTCAACGAAGTACAGCGCGAATTTGTAGAAAACTACTTCAAGGCGCACATGTTGCCCTATGTACAGCCGGTATTGCTGGTCAAAAACAAAATCAGGCCTTTTCTCAACAACGGCGCCCTATACCTCAGCATATTGATGCAGGCCAAAGATACGCCCAGTGCGCCGCACGAATATGCCATCGTCAAGATACCCTCCGACCACCTGCCGCGATTCATTACCCTGCCCTCGCCGCCTAATCGCCACGACGTCATCATTCTCGACGACATGGTGCGGCACTCTATTTCATGGATGTTTCCCGGCTATCACATCATCGATACCTTTTCTATCAAGTTGACCCGCGACGCCGAGTTATACATCGACGATGAGTTTTCGGGCGACCTGATCCAGAAGATCAAAGACAGCCTCTCGCGCCGCCACGTAGGGCCCGCCTCCCGTTTTGTCTACGACCGGGACATGCCCGCGCAGTTGCTTGCATTTTTAAAAGACTCTTTCGACCTCGACAAATTCGATATCCTGCGGGAAGGGCGTTATCACAACAACTTCGATTTCTTCCGCTTTCCCGACTTCGGCATGCACCACCTCAAAAACATGCCGCTGCCGCCGCTGCCCTATGCCCCCCTGGAAGACGCAGCCGACTTCTTCGGCGCCATTCGCAAAAGCGATCATCTCCTGCACGTGCCCTACCAGTCGTATGAACCGGTAGTGCGATTTTTTGAAGAAACCGTACGCGACCCGAAGGTCACGCACATCAAAATCGTACTATACCGCGCCGCCCGCAAATCGCGCATCATTCAGGCCCTGATGGACGCCGCCAAAGCAGGCAAGCAGGTATCCGTATTTATTGAGGTAAAAGCGCGCTTTGACGAAGAGGCCAACCTCGAATGGGGTGAAAAGCTGGAACGAGCCGGCGTGTCGGTACACTATAGTTTCCCCGGCGTGAAAGTCCACGCCAAGCTGGCGCTGGTTCGGCGCGTAGAAGGCCGGCAGGCGAGGATTTACAGCTATCTCTCAACAGGCAATTTCCACGAGGATACGGCCCGGGTATACAGCGACTTTGGGCTGTTTACCGCCGACCCGCGCATCGTCAACGAAGTGGTGCGGGTGTTTTCCTACCTCGAAACCGTGCAGCCGCCATCCCAGCCTTTCCAGCATCTGCTGGTGGGGCAATTCAACCTGCGCAGCGAACTGGAGCGCCTCATCGATTTCGAAATCGAGCAGGCAAAAGCGGGCAAAAAAGCCGCTATCATGCTCAAAGTCAATAGCTTACAAGACGAGCAACTGATTGCAAAATTGTATGCTGCCAGCAAAGCCGGCGTAACTGTCAAAATGGTCATCAGGGGCATTTGCTGCCTCATCCCCGGGCTTAAGAACGTGAGCGAGCGCATCCATGCAGTGAGTATTGTCGACCGCTATCTGGAACACGCCCGGATCTTTATCTTCCACCACGCCGGCGAGGAAAAAACGTATTTATCGTCTGCCGACTGGATGGTGCGCAACTTGAATTACCGCGTAGAAACGGCGTTCCCAATTTACGACAAGCGCTTGAAACAGGAAATCCACGACTTTGTGCATATTCAGCTCAGCGACAATGTAAAGGCCAGGCTGCTCGACAAATCGCTGAGCAATACCTATTATAAAAACGGCGGCGACCTGCCCATCAGGGCCCAATTGGAAACCTATTTTTATATCAAACGCAATAACGAAAAGGAAGCAACCCCGCCCGCTCCGCCCAAGTCCAAAAATTCCCAATAATTTTTTTAACAAAAAAGTAATAATCCGCTATCTGAATGCATTTATAAACAAACACTAGACCCTTTACGCCAACAACACATGACGCCTTTACCCATTAGCAACGACGACAACGACTCCGGGGCTTGCACCATACCCCCTTCCTACCGCTACTTCTCCCTTTTTTTATTTGTTATTTCGCGACGCTTACAGCCGGATTGATCGAGTTTCAGCCCCGACTAATCGTGAAAAGTTTGCACTTGCTCGTTTTTTAAGAATATCTTTGACACTACCAAGTTTATAAAAACATTTGAAAATGAAATGGTCCAGATTAACCTTCTTATCGAAGGCACTTATCACAATCCTTATTACCGCAGGCATCGCCGGCATCATTTACATGGTATCGCCGGGATTGCGCGTGGGTATTTCCAAACAATTGAAAGGCATTGACGTAACCGACAGTACTGTTGACAACGTTGTGTCTGCCGATGAATTGGCCTTGCCCACCGACAACCCCTCTTCCAGGGTGGCCGCCCAGCCGCTGGTGCGCATAGCCGGCTATGCCTGGAACGGCCAGTCGGGTATCATCGTAGCCAATGGCGGCCCCCGTACTGCCCAGGGTTCGCTGATGGAACAAAACAACGTCAACCTGGAAATTATCCGCCAGGACTGGCTTTCCGAATTGCGCAACCTGCAGGTGAAGTTTGTTGAAGAAATCGACAACGGCAAAAGCTACCCCAAGGAAGGCGTTTTCGCCGTGATGATCATGGGCGACGGTGCGCCCTACTACATCAGCTCTACCCAACAAGCGCTTAACGACAAATACGGCGCCGACAAATACCACCTCCAGGTAATCGGCAACATCGGACTGAGCTACGGCGAGGACAAACTCATTGGTCCGCCCAAGTGGAAACTGGACCCCCAAACCATGAAAGGCGCATTGATCTCGCCGGTTATCGGCGACGGCGACTGGGTGACGGCGGTGAACTACGCCTTCGCCAACGGCCTCAAAGTAAACCCCGACCCCGGCACCTACGACGCCGATGCGGTGAACTTCTACCCCTCGGCCAACGACGACTACATCGAGTCGGCCAAGGAACTCATCAAGTCGCAACAGGAAGGTTGGACCGTACCGCTGAAGGAGGTCAAAAACGGCGAGCTCACGGGCAAAACCCTCAACCGCAAAATCGACGGCTGCGCCACCTGGACGCCCGGCGACAAGATGGTTTTCGACGCACTATCGGGTTTTACCGATATCGTCTCTACCAAAGAATTCAACAACCAAATGGCTACAACGGTCATTGCCGTCCAGGAATGGGCAGAGAAAAACCCGCAAATTGTGAGCAATATCCTGCGCGCTACCTATACGGCTACCAACCAGATGAAACAATACGACAGTTGGCGCCGCCGCGCAGCCGAATGCGTAGCCAATACGTACCAGATGGAAAATGCCGATTACTGGTACGATATGTTTAAAGGCCAGAAAGGCGAGAAAAACGGTATTACCTACAATATGGGCGGCACCCGGGTGTTTAACCTGTCGGATGCGCGCCAGTACAACGGCCTTACCGACGGTATCAACCGCTATAAAGCCGTTTACGACCAGGTGTCGTTTTACCTGAAGGAGCTCAACCCCGCCGGTTTTAACGAAAACGTGAGCCGCGTGGTGCCCTACGAAGAGGCCGTCAACCTCTCGTTCCTCAAGAGTATCAAGGATATCGACACCGGCAAGGCCTACACGACCGATTATACCGAAAAAGCCACCAAGGTGCTGGCTTCGGGCGAATGGCGGATTAACTTTGCTCCCGGCCGCGCAACGATCAAACCGGAGGCCAAAGACGTGCTCGAGCAGATCTACAACCTGCTGGTACAAGCCGAAGACGCCAAGCTCGAACTCGTAGGCCATACCGATAATACCGGCAACCGCGAGGATAACTACTCGCTGTCGAGCGCCCGCGCCGAGGCCGTAAAAAGTTATCTGATGCAACGGGGCATCCCCGGCAACCGCTTCCAGAAAGTGGACGGTAAAGGCCAGGACGAGCCCGTTGCGGATAACGCTACCCCTGCCGGCAGGGCTAAAAACCGCCGCGTAGTGATTGCTTTGCTCCAGTAAATCCGTTGCAGGTTGTAGGTTGCAAGTCAATTGTAACCTACAACCTACAACCTACAACCTACAACATGACCCTACGCTCCTGGTTTCGCCCATTTGAGATCCTGAAAAAGGAACACAATATCGCACTCATCGTAGTATGGATTGTGATGGTAGTCGGCTATTGGTTTATAGCCACCTCCGGTGAAAAAAAGCTTTTCCCGCCGCCTGAGAAAGTCTGGGAAGGTTTTCAGGCTTTGTATCAGGAAGGGCTGGTAGTGCACATAGCCAGTTCGCTGAGTTTGTGTCTTCAAGCCACGCTGATTTCGATCGTCGTGTCGTTGTTTTTTGCCTATTTATCGCCGGTGCCGTTTATGCGTCCGCTTGCTATCGGGTTGAGCCGCATGCGCTACCTGCCGCTTACCGGCATCACCTTTTACCTGGCCATCATCATGCGCGATGCGCGCTCGATGCAAGTGGGCGTGCTGGTCATCTTCATGAGCCTGTATTTTATTACCTCCCTTCTGGGCGTCATAAAAGATATTCCGCAGGAAGAAATCGACCACGCCCGCTCGCTCAAATGCAGCCGCTGGGAAGTATTGTGGGAAGTCATCGTAAAAGGGCGGATTGACTACGTCATTGAAGTACTGCGGCAAAACCTGGCCATCACCTGGATGATGCTGGTTACAGTAGAATCTATTCTGGTTGCCGCCGGCGGGCTCGGCGTGCTGATCAAAAACAGCGACAAGTTTATGAATCACGGCCGCATTGTAGCGCTGCAAATTGTGATCCTGTTGGTAGGCTTAGGCATCGATTGGGTGCTGAACACCACCCGTAAATCGCTTTTCCGCTATTCAAAAATCTGACAACTACCCGGGCATGAACCAGTACGAGCAAAAAGACACCATCCTGCACGCTGAAAATGTAAGCGTGGTATACGGCGAAAAAACGATCATCAAGGATATCAACTTCCTGGAACGCGATACGGTTCGTCCCGGGAAAGTACAAGGCCAGGTCATCGCCTTTCTGGGGCGGTCGGGCCGCGGCAAGTCAACGCTTTTCCGGGTAATCACCGGACTTAATAAGCCGACGACGGGATCGGTCCTCATCCCGGATGTAACCAAAAAACCTATCGACGGCAAGATTCCGGCAAAAGATGTCGCAGAAGGCGACGTGGGTTTCGTCGACCAGAAATACACCCTGTTTCGCCACAAGACAGTATACCAGGCATTGACCTACGCCATGCGCAATACAACCTTGTCGAAAGCCGATAAACACGATAAAATCATGCGCTACCTGGCAGAATGGGGCCTCGAAAAAGCCAAAGACCAATACCCCAACGAATTGTCGGGCGGGCAGCGCCAACGCACGGCCATCCTTGAACAATTACTGAACTCGGGCCATTATATCGTTATGGACGAGCCTTTCTCCGGACTCGACATAGGCAATATCCTGAATGTTAAAACTGCTTTCCGCCTGATCAATGAAAGCCACGATCTCAATACAATTATCTTCAGCACCCACGATATAGAACTGGCCGTTGAACTGGCCGATTCGCTTTATGTGATTGGTTATCCGCGCAACGCCGACGGCAAGCTGGAGAGCTATGGCACCATTCTGCACCACTACGATCTCAAGCAGATGGGCATCGCCTGGCAGGATGGTTTCAATGAGCGGCATCGCGAACTGGCAGAAGAAGTAAAACAAGCTTTGCTCAGCTCTTAATGCTCAGCCTGTCTGCGATTTGGGAAATAATAAGTTCACCGTGGTGGCGCGTATTTTCAATAAACAACTTATTGGTTTGTCTGCCCGCGCAAAGCACGCCTGCCAGGAATACATTGGGCAGATTGGACTCCAATGTTTCGGGGTTGTGCAGGGGAGTAGAAGCGTCATCATTCTCAATTGACAGCCCCAAACGCTGCAAAAACGGGTAATTGGGCTGGTAGCCCGTCATTGCCAGCACAAAGTTGTTGGTTATCTCGAATTCCCCTTCGGGCCCGCTCAACGCCACTGAATCTGGATAAATAGCCGTTACTTTTGTCTGAAAGTGGGCTTTAATACTGCCTTCCTTAATGCGATTTTCTATGTTAGGTCTGATCCAGTATTTTACGCCGGGGTATATTTCGGCTTCCCGGATAGCCATAGTGACCCGGGCGCCCTTGTAAAAAGTTTCCAGCGCTACATCGCAGGCGGAGTTGGCGGCGCCTACCACCAGCACATCCTGGCCGGCGTAGGGGTGCGCGTCGTCGTAATAATGCTTCACTTTGGGCAGCGACTCGCCGGGTACGTTGAGCAGGCAGGGCGTATCGTAGAACCCCGTGGCGACGATAACGGCGGCGGCGGCGTAATGCCCCTTGCCTGTAATCACCCGGTAGCCGCCGGTCTCCAGCGGTTCCATTGTTTCAACCGCTTCGTAAAGGCGCACGTTGAGTTGCCAGAACTGCCAGATGCGGCGATAATATTCCAGCGCTTCAAAACGCGTAGGCTTATCGCCGTGCGAAATAAAAGGCGCTTCCCCTATTTCGAGCAAGCGGGAAGTGGAAAAAAATGTCATATTGGATGGAAAATGGTAGATGGAATTGACCAAAACGCCTTTTTCCAATACAACATAGCGAAGGCCTGCCCGGCGGGCGGCTATAGCGCAGTTGAGTCCGGTGGGGCCTCCTCCGATAATGACCAGGTCGAAGTGGTTCATGAAGAATAATTGTAACAGTTTAGCAGGGTTTAGGTTCTACACTCACAGCTAAACCCTCCTAAACATTTACGAATGATTTTCCTGGCTTTTACGTGGGGCATCATAAATCTCCATAATCCGGGCGTAGAGTTCTTCGGGGTTGATGGGTTTGGCCAGATAGGCATTCATACCCGCCTGGCGGCAGCGTTCCTCTTCTTGCATCGAAGGGATGGCCGTGATGGCTATAATTGGAACATCGCTGCGCGCTCTTATCGCTGTAGCGGTTTCAATACCGTTTTTTTCCGGCATGTGCAAGTCCATAATTATAAGATCGTATTGTTTCTCTGTGAGTTTTCCCAAGGCTTCGACGCCGTTGGAGGCCATATCGACAGATGCCTGGCTCGACCAGGATCTCAGCAATTTGCCAATAAGAACCCGGTTGAGCATATGATCTTCCACCAGCAATATATGAAGGGGTAAAGCCGGTTTATTGACCTGCCGCTTATGCTCTGTTTGCCCAATTGAAAGCGGAACGGCGATTTCCAGGACATACCAGCGAAAGCCTTTTTTTTCGAGATTCCAACGCCCGTCCAGTTTAGCTAATAGTTTTTTGACGATCACTATTGCGACGCTGCCAGGCGCTTTTCCATTATCTGCGCCTTCAGCAAAAGAGACAGGTTTGCCATAATAAGTAACCAAAAGGCGAAGTAACAGTTTGTTGCCAACCGGTTTGTCGCACTGAAATTCAATATCCAATCCGTTTTCTTTATCGCAAAAAGGAATTAATGCTTTAAAGACGCAATAAAAAAGCTGCATTATGAGGGGATAATCCCCGCTTACCTCGCCCGTTAATTGGCGCGTTTGCTTGAAAGCCATCCGGATACCGGCATTTTGACACTTCATCCGGAAGAGCTGTTCCGCATTTATAACCAGTTCGCTCCACTGAAAATTCATTTCATTGACAGCCTGGGCAACTACATTATTCACCGTACCGTCCGGCGGGGCATTCACTTCCATAGACAAATCATCGACGACAATTTTGATCGTTTCGATGATTTCCTTTTGTTGGGCGTTGGGTTTGCTTTTTTCCAGCAGTTGCAACAAACTCGCCAGCGTATGAAGGGGCGTTCGTATTTTGAAGTCGGGGTTTGCAAGGCTGTCGGGCGGGAGTTGAGCATTGGAATCGGCCTCATCGACTTTGTTCTCCGTGTTGGCATTTTTGAGTTGGGTAATATCCTGGATACTGCCAAACAACATGATTTTGTTGGTCAGTTCATCGAAATGGAGTTTTGCCTGTATAGTTACGTATTTTATCATCCTGCCGCTAACCAGGATGCGATGGTCGTAGCGACGCATTTCGCCCGACTTGAGGGCGCTCTCATAAAATGATTCGAGGCCGGCCCTGTCTTCCGGATGCACGCGGTCCAGGTAATCCGACCAGCGATGCTGTTGCTGCGTGAGCGGCAAACCCAATATGCGGTACATTTCCTCCGACCAAAACATGGCGTTGGTCACGATGTCTATTTGCCAATTGCCCAGTTGTGCAAGTTGTTGGACTTCCTGAAAACGCTTTTCATTCATTTGCATCTGGTTCACCTTGCGCTGCAAGGCAAACTGCGATTTAAATCGCTGCTGTGAATAGCGTATGGTATCCACCAGTTGCTTGCCGGTAAATTCGCCCTTAACGAGATAATCCTGAGCGCCGGCGCGCACAGATTGGTCGCCCAATACTACATTATTATTGCCGGTAAGCACAATGACAGGAATGCCGGGTTGTTCTTTAATAAAATGTTTGAGCGTCGTAAATCCCAGGCTATCGTGCAAAGACAAGTCGAGCAAAACCACATCGACGCGGGTTTCCCGTAAAATACGCAGCCCCTCCGACAGCGTATTTGATTGAAAAAGTTCGTATTTATAACCCGCTTCATTGAGTAGAAGCCGTATAGCAGCTATATCTGCCGGGTTGTCTTCAATAACTAACACCCGAGGGAGCGCTTGCATAACCGTCGTTTTATCCAACCTGTCAGGTTGATGAAGGCAACTGAATTGCCGATAGCCAGAATTCGTCAATTAACCGGACGATATCAAGGAAATTGTCGAATTCAAGCGGTTTTCTGATAAAGCAATTGGCATGAAGCGAATAGGCGATATTGACATCCCGCACATCGTGGGAAGTAGTCAGGACAATAACCGGTATACGGCAGGTATCGGGGTCTCCTTTGATTTCTTTTAATACTTCGCGACCGTCTATCTTTGGCAAATTCAAATCCAGTAATATCAAATCGGGGTAAATGGTTTGCTCAAAAGGCGCTTTTTTTTTCAGATAACTGATTGCTTCTTCTCCGTCAGCTATAGCGATGATCTGGAAATCTTTGCCCGCTCTTTGTTTGAAAGCTAACCGGGTAAGTGCAATATCCCCGGGGTTATCCTCAACAAGTAGTATTTGATATTGTTTCTTTTCCTTGATCATGCTAACAAATGTAAGATATCCTGCGAACTTTGTGGAAACGTATGCCAATTCGTTTTGTTTAAGCTAATTTTATTTTTCAGAAAAAGCCTGTTTCATGCCGTCTATAGAAACGTTTCAGCGTCAATTTATCCAATACCTCGACAGCCACCCCTACCGCAACGAACCCGTTTCGCTCTACGAGCCGATCAATTACATCATGGGATTGGGCGGCAAGAGGCTGCGGCCCGTACTGGCGATGCTGGGATATACGATGTTTGACGACCGGTCCGACCGGTCGCTGCCTATCGCCTATGCGGTCGAGTTGTTTCACAATTTTACGCTAGTACACGACGATATTATGGACCAGGCCCCGCTGCGCCGCGGCAAACCTACAGTACACGAGCGCTACGGCGTGAATACAGGTATCCTTAGCGGCGACGTGATGCTGATCCACGTTTACGATTACCTCCTCAGCGCCGGCGATCCCGCTACAAGCCATGCCCTGATCGGCGCCTTCAACCGCATCGCCGTGGAGGTTTGCCAGGGCCAGCAATACGATATGGAATTTGAGCGCCGCGATACGGTGGCCATCCCCGAATATATTCGCATGATCGAACTCAAAACCGCCGCGCTGCTCGGCGGCAGCCTCGAACTGGGCGCCATTGCCGCTAATGCCCCCGCCGACGATATCCGGCATCTGGCTGATTTTGGCAGGCAAATCGGCATCGCTTTTCAATTGCATGACGACTTGCTCGACGTATTCGGCGACCCCGATAAGTTTGGCAAAAAAGTGGGCGGCGATATCGCGCAAAATAAAAAAACGTTCCTGGCCCTCAAAGCCATGGAATTAGCCGACGAACCTACCCGCGCACAACTGCGCCAACTGATGACCGATACCCTGCTGCCCGAACAAGATAAAATCAACGCCGTTACCGCTATTTTTGAACGCCTGAATATCCGGCAATATACCGAAGCAGAGAAGTCGCTTTACCGCCAACAGGCTTTTGAGAATCTGGCCGCAGTGCAGGCCCCGGCAGCTTATAAGCAGTTGCTGATCCACCTGGCAGATCAATTGATGGACAGGGAGGTGTAGGGGGGACTTTGGGACTTTGGGACTTTGCGAACTCAGGAGCTTCACGTATCTTTGTAAGCCCATCTTCGCACAGTCGCACAGTCGCACAGTCGCACAGTCGCACAGTCGCACAGTCGCACAGTCGCAAAAAAAAGGAGCAACCACCGAAGCGGCTACCCCTCACACTATGAAACACTATATTATTTTACGTCATCTTTACTGCACAGTAAGACAATGCCTTGTAGTAAAAATGGGGAAATTGTTGGGTGGCTTATGTCTGGCATCATATAGGCAAGCACGAACTTGCCCGAATACTAAACTCGGCGATAAAGATATTAACATTTTTCAGATTTACAAAAAAAATTTCCCGTTCCACCATTCTTTCTCTATGATGGCCTGGTTCTTTTCATAAAAACGCAGCGCCGGCGCGTTCCAATCCAGCACCTGCCATTTGACCAAAACGCAGCCTTTTTGGCGGGCGGTTTCCAGCAGCGCGTCGTACAGTTGTTGTCCGATGTGGTGGCGCCGGTAAGCTTCTTTTACCACAAAATCTTCGAGAAATAGCATTTTGCCTTTCCAGGTGGAATAGGCCATATAATACAGCATCATGCCCACAATATCGCCGTCGTGATCGGCCACCAGGGCTTCAAAAATACCGGCGTCGAAGTCGCGCTGGTAGGTTTCCAATGTGGCGGTAAAAGCGTCTTCCGCTTTTTCATAAATCGCCAGTTCGCGCACCAGTCCGTGGATGGAGGCCAGGTCGTAGTGAGCTGCCGGCCGGATAACAACCGAATAGGGATCTTCTTGCATGGTCATCTGATTTCAAAATGATGGAATCCATTTACCGGGCCTTCAGTGATTGTTATATTATCGACGCGGGCGAGCGGGGAGCCATGTTGACACCATTGCAACATGGCTTGCAATTGGG
This sequence comes from Saprospiraceae bacterium, assembly GCA_036741235.1. Lineage (GTDB taxonomy): Bacteria > Bacteroidota > Bacteroidia > Chitinophagales > Saprospiraceae > JABWBR01. Next base: position 22,091 of record DAINSQ010000070.1, read on the forward strand.
TTTCATCACCTTCGCATTCGGCATACACACTGCCATCGGGCAGGTTTTGAACAAATCCATTAATGCCCAGCGCTTCAGCCTGCTGCCGGGTATACGCCCGAAACCAGACGCCCTGAACCCTGCCGGTAAGTCGTATATTGATGTGTTTGATAGACATATCGCCTGAACTTTTTTTTACATTGTGGCAAATATACTTCGCGCCGCCAAATGTTGGGCATTACCCGGGCTCGGGTACTAGCGCCTGATTTTATAGCGGCCGGAACAGGTATTTGATTAAGCTCAATTTTATTAATCATAAACGTTCAACATGAGGTTTTTATCTATCGCCGTCTGTATGGCAATGCTGACAATACTGGGCGCCTGTGGCCCATCGCAGGAAGAAAAAGCCGACCTGGTTTTATTCAACGGCAATATATACACCGTCGACAAGTCTAACCCCACGGCTCAGGCCATAGCCATCAAAGGCGACCGCATTTTGTTGGTGGGCAGCGATGAAGCCGCCAAAGCTCTGGCCCACGATAAAACCGAGTTTATAGATTTGAAAGGGCAATTTGCCATGCCCGGCTTTATTGAAGGCCACGGCCATTTCGGCGGACTGGGCAGCAGCCTGATCAATCTCAACTTCCTGCAATCGAAAAACTGGGAAGAAATCGTTCAGGCCGTCGCCGAACGCGCCAAAACAGCCCAACCCGGCGAGTGGATCATCGGCAGGGGCTGGCACCAGGAGAAATGGGACCAAACGCCCCAGCGGCAGGTGCTGGGCTACCCCTACCACGACGAACTCAGCGCAGTATCGCCCAACAACCCGGTGATGCTCAGTCACGCCAGCGGCCACTCGCTGTTTGCCAACGCCAAAGCGATGGAAATTGCCGGCATCACCGCCGAAACGCCCAATCCCGTAGGCGGCGAAATTGTGCGCGATTCCCGTGGCGAAGCCATCGGCGTTTTTGAAGAACGCGCCATGCGCCCCATCTATGAAGCGTACCAGGCCTACCTCAATACGCTGAGCCCCGAAGCCAAACAACAGCAGTGGCGCAAAGGCATCGAACTGGCCCAGCAGGAATGCCTCAAAAAGGGTATCACTTCCTTCCAGGATGCCGGCTCGAAATTTGACGAAATCGAAAAATTCAAGGCTATGGCCGAAAACGGCGAACTCGACCTGCGCCTATGGATGATGGTGCGCCATAGCTATGAGGAGATGAAAGACAAGCTCTCGGGTTTTCCGGTAATCAATGCCGGCAACCACTTTTTCACCTCCCGCGCCATCAAAACGGAACTCGACGGCGCGCTGGGCGCTTACGGCGCCTGGCTGCTGGCGCCATACAATGACAAAAAGGACTTCATGGGTCAAAATACCACGCCCGTAGCGGAGGTCAAAAATATCGCCGCGCTGGCCATGCAACACGGCATGCAGATGTGCGTACACGCCATCGGCGACCGCGCCAACCGCGAAACGCTCGATATCTGCGAGGCCGTTTTCGCCCAGCACCCCGACAAAAAAGACCTGCGCTGGCGCATCGAACACGCCCAACACCTCGACCCGGCCGATATTCCGCGATTCAAGCAACTGGGCGTTATCGCCGCTATGCAGGGCATCCACTGTACTTCCGATGCGCCTTTTGTGGTGAAGCGGCTCGGCGAAGAGCGCTCGCGCACCGGCGCCTACCCCTGGCGCAGTCTGCTCGACGCCGGCGCCGTAATCAACAACGGCACCGACGCCCCCGTGGAAGATGTAGACCCCCTACCCTCTTTTTACGCCTCGGTCACCCGCCGCCGCGCCGATACCGGACTCGTGTTTTTCCCCGAGCAAAAAATGACCCGCGAGGAGGCCGTCTATTCTTATACGATGGCTAACGCGTTTTCCGCTTTTGAGGAAAATGACAAGGGTTCACTCACCAAGGGCAAACTCGCCGATATCGTGGTGCTGTCGAATGACCTGCTCAAGTGTCCCGACGAGGATATCCTGAAGACAAAGGTGGTGATGACGATGGTGGGAGGCCGGGTGAAATACCGGGGGGAGTAGGTTGTGGGTTGTGGGTTGTAGGGGTTGTTTTTTTGAGTTAAACATTGTGCATTTGGGGGAATGCAAGCCATATATCCCAAAAATCCGCGGAATCCGTGATTCAGCCCCCCCT
>DAINSQ010000071.1:0-10130 GCA_036741235.1 Saprospiraceae bacterium
GCGGTGGTACACTTTTCGCGCAATTTGCCGGTACACTTTTCGTGATTAGTGACAATTAGTGCCCTGCATTTCCCATCCACTCCGAAGCGATATGGTTTCACTCCCGCCAAGTAGTTGAAACACCGGTTTCAATAAACCGTCGCAATCAGATAAAACAGGACAGCCGACTGCCAGACGAAAGGAAGCGTTACAATAGGGCGATAAATATACCCGAACGGGTACGCTTCAATGCAATAAAACAAAAAAAACACCCGAAAGGGTATAATTTTGAATATTTACTAGAACCTATCTCAAAAAGGAATAACGCAATGAAACTTCTATCCCTCATCACCGCCTTTTCCCTCCACCTCCTCACCGCCCAGGCCCAGCCCGACAGCCTGCCTTATGTGGTCGTTCTCGGTGTGGCCCAGGATGGCGGCTACCCCCATATCGGCTGTCAGCGGCAGTGTTGCAAATTGAGTTGGGAAAATGCGGAGATGCGCAGACACGTGGTTTCGCTGGCGCTGGTAGATCCCGCAGAAAAAAAATGGTGGCTGTTTGAAGCCACTCCCGATATAAATGAACAACTCCACCTTTTTGCCGCGCTTACGCAAAATGCCTATAGCTACCTGCCTCAGGGTATTTTTATTACCCATGCGCATATCGGCCATTATACCGGATTAATGGAATTGGGCAGGGAGGCGCTTGGCGCAAAAAACGTACCCGTTTATACGCTGCCCAAAATGGCTGCTTTTTTGGAAAATAACGGCCCCTGGGGACAATTGGTGCAATTAAAAAATATTGAGCTGAAAATATTACAACCCGATTCTGCTTTAATATTAACACCCAAAATTGACATTACTCCATTTACCGTTCCCCACAGGGATGAATATTCCGAAACGGCGGGATTTTTTATTTTTTCAAAAAACAAAAAATACGTCTTTATCCCCGACATCGATAAATGGTCGAAATTTGAAAAAAATATAATTGAAGTAGTCAAAAAAGTTGACGTCGCTTTTCTGGATGCCACCTTCTGCAATGCCGGCGAATTGCCCAACAGAAATATGGCGGAAGTGCCCCATCCTTTTGTAGTAGAGACTATGACATTATTTGAAAATGAAAATATTGATGTAAAAAATACAATTCATTTTATCCATTTCAACCATACCAATCCCATCCTCTGGCAGGAAGCGCAACGACGGCAAATTATCGCGGCGGGATTTAACATTGCCAATCAGGGTAATTATTATTGAAATGTGTGCGTTGGAACCGTTGAAATAAATTAAAAACACAAGTGATGAACAATACCAACCAGCACGATGAGCGCATCGCAAAAATGACCTTCGCTTCTGTTTACCCTTTATATCTCGCAAAAGTGGAGAAAAAAGGCAGGACAAAAGCAGAATTGAACCAGGTCATTGAGTGGCTGACCGGCTTTGACGAAAAAAAGCTACAGGAATTGATCGAAGAAAAAGTCACTTTTGAAATATTCTTTCAGCACGCTAGCCTAAATCCCAATGCGAGCCTCATTACCGGCGTAATCTGCGGTTACCGGGTGGAGGCAATCGAAAATCCCCTGACACAGCAGGTGCGGTATTTGGACAAGCTGGTGGATGAATTGGCCAAGGGGCGCAAGATGGAGAAGATCTTGCGTAGCGTAGCGAATGCTCAATAATCATCTCCTACCGCAAACGTATTTTTCCTGTGCATCCAGCGCCCCCGGGTAAAATCGGGGAAATGCTGCGGCTGACCGCCCTGCGCTATCGACTGCTCGGAGAGCGGCGTAATGGCCATCCAGGTAGCGGCGTCATAAGCGTCGAAGGGGGCGGCTTCGTTGCGCTTGGCACACTCCACAAATGCGTTGAGCAGGAAGAAATCCATGCCGCCGTGGCCGGCGCCTTCGGCGCTTTGCTCCCATCGCTTCCACAACGGATGGTCGTATTGCTTGAGGTAGGTATCGGCGTTTTCCCAGCGGTGCGCCGGACTTTTGCCCTCGATGTGTATAGATTTGTTAACGTCCATCCACAGGCCTTTCGTACCCTGTACCCGGAAGCCCAATGAATAGGGCCGGGGCAAGTTAGTATCGTGAAAAAGCGTGATAGTTTCGCCGTTGGCGGTTTTGACCATAGAGGTAACAACGTCGCCCAGTTTGAACTCAACTTTTGCATTGGGGTGTTGGGGGCCGCCTTTGGGGTGTGAAACCACGTATTCATGCAGGCCCCTCGATTTGGTGGCCATAGAGGTGATATACAGCAGGCGGTTGCCGCGGTTGATATCGGTGTATTGGGCTACGGGGCCGATGCCGTGGGTGGGGTACAGGTCGCCGTTGCGGTGAATGGAATGCCAGGTGCGCCACTTGGCTTCGCTGTAGCCCTTGTCGCCAAACTCCACGCCGCTATCGTAGGGCGACACGCCGTCATTGAATTTCACGCCCCGCAGGTCGTGTTGGTAGCCGCATTCGAGGTGCATCATTTCGCCGAAGAGACCCTGGCGCACCATATTGAGCACGGCCATCACATCACGTCGATAGCACACATTTTCAAGGAAGAACAGGTGTACGCCGGTTTCTTCGTGGGTATTTACCATTTGCCAGCACTCGTCGATAGAAAAAGCGCCGCAGACTTCCACGCCGGTGTATTTGCCGGCGCGCATGGCGGCAACGGCCATTTCGGTATGCCATTCCCAGGGCGTGGAAATGATAACTGCGTCGATATTGGGGTTGCGGAGCAGTTCGAGGTAGCCGCGTTCGCCGTTTTGGTATACTTGCGGCTCGGTTTTGCCTTTATCGGCTATCATCTTTTTAGTGGCGGCAATCATGCCGGGGTCTATGTCGCAGATGGCTACTACATCGCAGTCGGAGCGGTGGAGAGCAAGTTCTACATGGCTTTGGCCGCGGAGCCCCACGCCGATGAAGCCCAGCCCCAGTTTTGTTTTGGGCGTTTGTTTGTGAATGGCGGCGGCTTCGATGTTAGCAGGGATTGTCCCGGCATGGGCGGTACTAATAACGGCGCCGGCGGCCAGGGCGGTTTGTTGTATGAATTTGCGGCGGTTCATCTGTTGTTGTATATGGGTTTAACACTCAGACCCTAAAGATATGATTGTTGCCCAATTTTGCCATACGGCCCCCGCCTTATTTATTGCGTTTGACTTCAGCCAGAAATTGCTTAACGTGGTAATAGGCCAGCGCCCGGTGTGCGAGATCGCCGCCGACAAGTGCAAGGCAGCCGCCGGCAAACAGGCTGATCCTGGTTGTTTCGAACAAAGCGGTGTATTGCGAAAAAAAAGGCCGCACCGCCAGTACTTCGATGCCCGTTATGGCTGCAACCGCCAGAAAAAGAAATACGCTTATGGCTTTGGTATGCCTGATCAGGGCGGGATAGCGCCGCCGCCGGCATTTTATCAAAAAAGTAATGGTATCGCCGTCATGCGGATCGATACGAAGAAGCTCCCGCAAAATATAATCGGCTTTGTCGTATTCCTGGAGTAGAAAAGACGCCGCAGCTTTTCTGAACAGCAATAATCTGAATATATCCTGGCCCCCAAATTCGTGAATATTGTGATGAATGGAGGTTTCTACCACCGGATCTACCATCAAAAGGTATTTGCGGTAATCGCCCATTTCAAACAAGGCATGAGTATAGGCAACCATAATTTCGAAGCCCTCGTCTATGTCGAGCCGCAAAATCGCCTCCTCCCGCTCCTCGTAGAAGCGGATGACATCCCGGTATGCATTGGCGTCGATGGCCTTGAAGTCCCGGTAAAGTCGAGAATGATATGTTGAGGAGACCCACATCTTCTTTGATGGCAGATACCGGGATTTTCTCGATAGCTACGCCTTTACAAACCTATTGCCTGTTTAAACTCTGCATCGTTGGGTTTTACGCCGGAGGGGAAGAAGTGAGTAAGTTTGCCCTCTTCGTCCACCACATATTTGCAGAAATTCCAGCTTGGCGCTTTATCATTCCAGCCGTTTTTATTTTTATCTGACAGCCATTGGTACAAGGGGTGTTGATCGCTGCCTTTTACGCTGATTTTAGAAAACATGGGGAACGTGACGCCGTAGTTGCGCTCGCAAAATTCAGCGATTTCTGCGTCGGTGCCAGGTTCCTGGCGCATAAAATTGTTGGCGGGAAAGCCGAGCACCACCACTTTATCATTGTGCATTTTATAGAAAGCCTCCCAATCGGCGTATTGGGGCGTATAGCCGCATTTGGAAGCCACATTGAGCAGCACTACTTTTTTACCCTTGAACTGCTGGAAGTCGACCATTTCGCCGCCTTCGAGGGCTTGCATTTTGAAGTCGTAGAACGAGGCGGAGGGAGTTGCATTTTCCGGCATTTGACGCGAGGTATTTTGGTTAAAGCAAGAAGACAATACGGAGATGAGCATAATTGCGGTTAAGTAGATTTTCATGTTTGACAATGTTGTTTGGGGTGAAACAGATGGGATGGGTATTTGTTTGAAAAAATACAGTTATTTCAGTTACTCTCTTCCAGGTACACCTTCAGTCGTTCGCGCAAAATTCGCAGAGCCTTGCCCATTTGATTTTCGACAGTTTTGATAGAAATGCCCATTTGGTCGGCGATTTCCTGGTAGGTGAGTTCTTCGAAGCGGCTGAGTTGAAAAACGGTGCGGCACTTGGGGGGGAGGGTATCGATGGCTTCGACAATACTGCGCTGCAACTCGCCGTGCATAAAATGCTCTTCCGCGCTGGGGTCGAGGCCCGCGCTTGTTTCGGGGGTGAGTTCTTCTTCCCAGTGTTTGTGGCGGCGCAGCCAGGCCAGGGCTTCGTTGACGGCCATGCGGCGCAGGTAGGCCTGGATGGAAACGGTGATCGTGATTTGCTGTCTTTTCTCCCAGAAGCGCACAAACACCTCCTGGGCCAGGTCTTCCACCAGGGCGCGGTCGGCCACATAGCGGTGGATGGTCTGGCAAATACCCGGATAGTGCAGCTCGAAAAGGGCTTTAAGGGCACTTTTATCGCCGGCCTGTATGCGGTTCCACAGAGTTGTTTGCAAATCGCTGGACGTCATTATTCACGCCGGAGGTTTTCCGTTTGATGTAATTAACGGCAATTTGCAAATAAATCGCGGATAGAAATGTTATTCTATTCTTAAGGTCGAAAATTATCGACTAGAAGTCGCCTTCTTTCTCCCAACGCGATACAACGGTCGTCGCAAGGCAATTGCCAATCACATTGGTAGCTGTGCGCGCCATGTCCATTAACTCATCGATACCCAAAATGATAAAGATGGGTTCAACCGGCAATCCAAACGATACTGCCGTACCCATGAGAATCACGAGCGAGGCCCGGGGCACGCCTGCTACGCCTTTGCTGGTAAGCATCAGGGTAAATACGATGAGCAGCTGCTGGCCCCAGTCGAGATGGATACCCGAGGCTTGCGCCACGAAGATCGTTGCCAGCGAGAGGTAAAGCGTAGTGCCGTCGAGGTTAAAGCTGTAGCCGGTGGGCAAAACAAAAGCGGCGATTTTACGGGGCACGCCGAATTCTTCCATCGCTTGCAAGGCTTTAGGCAGGGCGGCCTCCGAGCTGGTGGTGGCAAACGCTATTGATACCGGCTCTGCTATGGCCTGAATGAATTTTTTGATAGGAAGTTTGATATATAATGCGATTGGCAACAATACAAACAGCATAAAAAAGATCAGCGCTGCATACAGCGTTGCCAGCAGTTTGAAGAGGTTGACGAGTATGCCCAGGCCCATGTGGCCGACAGTGTATGCGATGGCGGCGCCCACGGCAAAGGGGGCGAAATACATCACAATAGCGGTAAATTTGAACATCACCTCTGACAAACCCTCGGCGAAGTTGAGCATGTTTTTGCGCGGTTCGCCCTTGAGCATGGCCAGGCCGATACCGAATATTACGCTGAAAACAACGATTTGCAGAATTTGACCTTCGTAAATAGACTTGGCGATGTTTTCGGGGAAGATGTGCAAGATGATCTCATCCCAGGTTTGTTTGGTGACCGCCACTTCTTCCTGTTCGGCAGCGGGCGGCAGGTTGATACCCACGCCGGCTTTTGATACGTTGATGGCAACCAAACCAATTACCAGAGCGATGGTGGTGACCACCTCGAAGTACAAGAGCGATTTCCAGCCCATACGCCCCACCTGCTTGAGGTCGGCATGGCCGGCAATGCCAACCACGAGCGTACCGAAGAGCAGCGGCGCTACAATGGTTTTGATGAGCTTGAGGAATATTTTGCTGACTATTTTCAGGTATTGCGCAAATTCGGGAAAATCGTGGCCTACCTCGGCGCCTATGAGCATACTCACCAATATCCAGGTGGTGAGGCTGCCACGACGCCATGCCCACGCACATACAAAAACCAGGAATACCCAGCGCAATACGGCGCCTGCTACCGGCGGAATAGCCGCCCATTGATAAGTTTCTGCCAAACTGACGAGTACGGCAACGGTAAAGGAGCCCCACAATAATAGCGGGAGCCGGCGCCAAAACATTGATATAGAGGTCTGTTCCATCAGGGCTCTGGTTAATGCGATCGCAAAATAGAAATATTTTCGCTTTGCGCTAATTTCCGTAGCACATTACATGCGCTGCGATACAATCACAGTTGGCGGACTCTCAGTTAAAAATCAGGGGCATAATATAATAGCATATCAGCGCGATAAAAACGATTGATATGATATTAAGCCAAAACCCTGCTTTTACCATCTGCGAAATAGTGAGTTGCCCGCTCGCAAATACAATAGCATTGGGCGGAGTTGACATAGGTAGCATAAAGCCGCAACTGGCTGCCAATGTAACCGGCAGGCACATCAGTACGGGGCTTATTCCTGCACCTACAGCTACCGCCCCTACAACTGGCAACATTACAGTAACCAAAGCAACATTAGACATGATTTCAGACAGGTATACCGTCACCACTGACAAGCCGATGATAATCAGGAAATCGGCATTTTGAATTCCCTCAAATTGCTGCCCGATAAGTTTGATTACACCTGTGTTCTCAAGGGCGACGGCGACACTCAACCCGCCGCCAAAGAGCAATAAGATTCCCCAGGGGAGTTTTTCAGTATCGCCCCATTCTAATACAGGTTTACCTATAAGACCATCAGCCGGAATGATAAAAAGCGAAATGCCGGCTACCAGAGCTATCAGTTCATCGCTCAACCCTAAACCGGGAAAAAGGCCGTTGATCGGCGATTGGCCGATCCACAACAGGGCTGCTGTAATAAAAATTATGAGCGTAGTTCTCTCTCCTGAACGCATGGGGCCAAGCTTCTCAGATTCCGTTTTGATGAGGTTCAAAGCATGTTCAAATCGTCCCAGATTATTGGGATACAATATTTTGGTAATTAAAAAGAACATACATAAGAGCAATAGAAGCGCAAAAGGAAGACAGACAAGCATCCACTTGGCAAAGCTGACCTCGTAATCAAATACCGATAGCATATACCCTTTGAAAACCACATTGGGCGGAGTGCCGATTAAGGTAGCCATACCGCCGATACTTGCGCTGTATGCAATGCCCAACATCATGCTGAGCGAAAAATAGCGCATTCCTTTTTCTGATTGGGCATCAGAATCAGTAATAAGCAATTGAGTGACTGAGGAGGCAATGGGCAGCATCATTACGGCAGTAGCAGTATTGCTGATCCACATGCTTACGAAAGCGGTCGCCAGCATAAATCCGAGAATGATACCATCAGCATTGACGCCGGTGCGGCGCACGATCCCCATGGCAATACGCCGGTGCAGGTTCCATTTTTCCATGGCCAGGGCAATCATGAATCCGCCCATAAACAAAAAAACCACAGGATTGGAATAAGGCACAGTTGCCTCTTTAAGCGGCGCCACTTTCATCAGGGGAAGAAATAACATGGGCAAGAGGGCGGTCACCGCCATAGGCACGGCTTCGCTAATCCACCATACCAGCATAAGGACAGCCAGCGCGATGACCTTCCAGGCTTCCAAACTTACGCCTTTCGGTGCAGGCAGCAGTATTACTATAACAAACAATAACGGACCAAGTAGCAGTCCTATCCGCTTTAATGAAATCATATAGGGAATTGGGTGTTTTTGATCATTTGCCTGCATAAGGCGGCTATTTTCTGACTTTTACTTGCTGCAGTACCCAGTTACCCACGTCGCTGCCCAGTTTGATGCCATTGTTAAGCCCCGGCATGTAGTGGATACCCCCATACAATCGACTGATAGATGCTTCATCGGATGCCTGGTAGAATGAAGAAAAGGTACGCGGCGGCATGCCAAAGGGTTCTTCGGTATCGTCAGTAAAGGAAAAATTGTCGCCGAGAATACTCGTCAGGATAGTAGAAGCCGCCCGCGAAATCGTACTGTGGCCGCTGACGTATTCGGGGAAAGGCGGTGTTTGTAATAATGGACGCCACTCTTCGTCGATGTATTTGTTGATGACAGTTTCAGGACGGATTACTTCGCTTCGGTATTTTTCATCCCAGCATCCGATAAAGCCGTCGGCAATAGCAATGGCCGTGAGGCAATAAGCGGCTGCACTCCCCATAATATCGGTATTGGCTTTGCGACAAGCAATGCCTACAATGTTGAGCCAATGGCCCCCGGGAGTGATTTTTTTTGTTGCAAACATAACGTGGCCGGCATGATGAGAGACATAAGGGTTGCAGTCCCAGAATTTGGCGATGGCAACTCGTTCAGTCGTGTCGGTGCGAAACGCATTGTACACCTCCATTGTCTCTTTCATAAACTGGCTGTTTTTGTCAGTGCTGAAAGGAGTTGGGGGTTCCGGTTTAAACTGGGATGCAGAATCGAGTACAAAAGGCCTGATCTTGTTCCAGTGGGGTTCCAGCGCGTCCATGTAGTCGGGTGGTGTGGGCTCCCACTTGTCTTCCTGACCGGTAATCGTATATTTGGGGAAGGTGCGGGTTTGCTTGTAGTTGTCTTTGTCGGCCCAAGCCAGGATGTGTTTGGCTACTGCCTGTCCGTAGGTTACAGATCGCTCAAATGCATCCTGCGGCACTCCGATTTTCTTAAACTCAGCAAGGCGCGTTTCGTATTTTTCCTGGATTTTATCTTCTGAGAAGATGAGGGCTTTGCCTACCGTGAGGGTTGCCACTACGCTGGCCAATGGGTAGCAGTAATTTTGGCCGGCTTCGGGTTGCGGCAACGCTTCCAAGCCTTTGAGCTGGCCGCCGAGCGATTGGTATTCGGGGTAGCCGGGCACAAGGGCCTCGTAGGCCGCTATGCTGGTGTAGGCATATATGCGGCTGGCCACCGGCGGCGAAAAAATATCGTGCACGATTACATCGGTAATGTCCCGAATGGATTGATGCACGCGCTCCGGATCAGCAGCTTTAGCCTGATAGGCGCCGTCGGGTTCCTGTTTGCATCCGGCAATGCTGATTAGTACTAGCAGGGCGAGTAAAGTTATTCTCATGATGACAGGTTGTTTAGGCAAATGTAAGAAAAAAAGGGGATTGTTGTCGGTTGTTGCAGGTTGTAGGTTTGCCGGTTGTCAGTTTCGTTTATAGGTATACAGATTAATACACAGTTGCGTCCAACCGTCCAATAGTCCTCCAAAATCGTCCCCTTGCCCCATCTCCAAGTCGCCCCTTCCGCGCAGTTGGTTGTCGGTTGGGATCTGCCATTTAATAAATCTTCAAATTCGGGGTCGACCAATGCGCTTCTTTTTATCAATAATCAATAAACGAGCTATATTTTTTAACGAATTAAAAATTTTTAATTTTTTATTTAAAAAATTTGCACAAAAATGGCGCTTGTTTTAAATTTGCATCAACAACAACACAAAACGCAAGAACGCTTGCGAAATACTGTGAGGTGATGAAACAGGCAGCCATGCCCTCTTGTCTCGGGGGTGGGCATCCAAGAAATAAAGACAGAATATAGCCGGTTCGCCCATTACGGCCGACAGGGGTTGACCACCAAACTTGTTCTGTTCCTAATCTCCCTGTGGAGGTTCGAATCCTCCCCTTACAGCCATCTTAGAGAAATACAGAGTTGAGTGTGGGAGTGTGGGAGTGAGAGAGGGTGAGATACTTGTTATCAATGATCTCACCCTCTCACGCTCACACCCCACAAACCCACTAACCCACTAAAACAAAAAAACAAAAAACAAAAAAAAATAACACACAAACAAACAAAAAAAAAAAAA
>DAINSQ010000071.1:10140-23913 GCA_036741235.1 Saprospiraceae bacterium
ACGCCCCCCCTCTTACTCCAGTCTTCCCACATTCACTTCCAGGTCCCAATTAGCGCGCAGCGCTTCCAGTTTGGTAACTTCAATTCGTTCGGGTTGGCGTCGGGTGTCGTAGTGGCCCGGATCCCAGCGGCCGTTGCCATTGGTGTCGGCGATCACCCGCAGGCTATATTGGCCGGGCGGGAGGGTATTGATTGTTGCTTTCAGCGTTACTTCCCCTTTGCTTTGAAAAGTTTGCAGCGTTGAGCCGTCGGGGTTCAGCACCTGTATCACATAGTTGACGCCGACTTCGAGGCTATCGGCGCTCAGCAGCATGTTGCCGAATTCTTTGAGCGGCGCCCCCTGTATTGACCTTCGGATAGTATCGGCGTTGGTCAGCCCGTACATGTCCGTGATGGCGCCGGGCAGGATGATCCATTCGTAGGGTGTCACGTATTTCCAGGGGTAGCTCATGGCGAGTTCCCGCCGCATCGTGCTATCGATGCGCAATTGAGGGGCTACGCGCATAAGGGTAGTATCTTCCAGCAATTGTATTAGGGTGTCATTTACGCTCATCAAGGGGTGGTTGAAGCGAATACGCGCAGGTTGCCCCGGCGCAGCGCGGATGGCGCCGGGATTACGCCTCCCGGCTTCCGATAGTTTGGCTTCCCGCAAAAACAACGCGCGGTCGAGCACGCGTACCCGGGCCGTGTCATTCAGGGTGGTATCGTAGCGAATGTACAATTCCCAGGGCAAACTGCCCGGGTTGTCGTACCACACGAGCAAACTGTCTTTTTCGAATTCGTATACTATTTGCTGCCCCACTTCCTGGTAGCTGAGCGATACATCAGGAGGGGGCGTTTGGTTAAATGTCAGTTTGAGTTGGCCGTAACGGGTGGCGTCAGCTTCCAGTATTTGCAGTGGTTTGGTTTCCTCGAACATTCGGATTTGGAGGGCAGGCGAGCTTTCTGCCGATACGGTGATCAGCGAATCTGGAAAGCCGATTTTTTCGGTTTGCTGGTTAAAAAGGTAATTGAGGTCGGCATCGACCAGGGCAAAACCTTTGAATACGCCGGCCCTTACGTTGTCTATTCTGAAATTGCCCTTGTCGTCGGCTTTGGCGAAATAAAACGGCCTTTCGGTGCGCGCCACGCTGTCGGCGAGGTTGTCGTAGAGCATAAACAGGGCGCCTTTTACGTGTTAGTCGGTGACGGCGTCAACCATCACCCCGCGAATACTCAGCGAGTCGATGTAGGGTCCGGTGGAAAAAACAAAGCGCAGGTTTTCGGCAGGGTTTTTCTCGGTGAGGTCTTTTACGGCAGCGCCGAAATTGATGGTATAGGTGGCGCTGTCGCGCAATATCTCGCGCTCGTCAAAGTCGAAGCGCACTGTACGCTGCTTGAGCGATACCTTGTAGGGATAGCGCAACGGCGGCGAAACGAGTACCTGGTTGAATACGTCCTGCACCTGCACCCATTCGTCAAACGTTAGCTCGATACGCTGTTTTTTGAAGTTGGTTTGCAGGTTGGCCGTCGATTTATCTGCTACCAGGGCGGGCGGGGTTTCGTCTTTGGGGCCGCCCTGCGGCGATATAATAGTGGCGCAGGCCGTCAGGACAAGGGCGACGGCCAGTGTGGCGATTGCAGTGCGCCATGTATGGGTTGTTGTCAGCTTCAACGGTCTATCGTGATTGTTGCGCAGCAAAAATAGGAATCTTGAAGGTTATTCTATTTTGGATTTCGGGATTCGGACTTTTCACGTCTATTCCACTATGATCTTTTTTATAATCGATTTACCCCCCGAGTGTATTTTTATAAAATACATTCCGCTCGCCAGTTCGATATCAAGCGTAATATCGGCTGAGGCCTGGTGTTTGCCGTGCAACAGACCTTGAAGATTATATATTTCAATGGTGGCCGGCTCAGTAATGCCTGTAACTTGCAGGTTGTTTTTTGCCGGATTGGGGAAAATGCGAACAGAGAGTGGAAGAGCTGTAGCTGTATTTACGGGCTGTTGCCAGGTTTGCCCGGCCAAGTCGCCCCAGAAATATTCTACCAAATCAGGCATATCAATAAATGGATTCCGGTTGAATTGCCAGGTATATACTACGTTGTTTCTATTCATTTCAAAATCGTCGGGCGGATCGTTGCGGTGCCAATCAAGCAGCGTAGCCAGGTCGCCGAATTGCCCGGTCAACCCCTCCGGAAAACCATTGACGACTTCGAGCCCATTGTACCGGATGACCAGATAAAATATGCCCCTGGCCACATCGCCTTTAAAACTGCCAAGCGTGCCCGGAGGGCCGTTGTATTGACCATAAAACTGGTTGCCCCTGTTGATATTTTCCAGGGCGTCGACCGCTCGTATGCCGTGGGCGTCGGAATTGGCATGGCGCAGGGAGTCTGCATTGGTAGTCCAGAAAATCGCTTTGCCGTCGGCGATTGAATCGGCGTCAATACTGTCAAAACCGCCGCGAGAACGCGGGAAGGTGTGTTCCCGGTTCCAAACGCCTGTGATATTACTTGTAGTTTGAAAATCGAGTTTCGCCCTGCCCTGCTCTAAATAGACCAGCCAAACCTGGTTGCTGTTTTCGGGGTTTTGGTCGGCTTCTTTTATGATGTCTATCACGTCGTTGTAGGTTTGCCCCCTTACTACCGACTGGTCGGCTATGATATGCTGCAGCGCCTGGCGCAAGTCACTGCCGGCCAGTCCGTCCAGGCTGTCGTAATATCCGGCAGGCTGGGTACTGGATACGATTCCGTAAGTTGGATTAACAGGCGTGCCAAAAGGCGCTACCACAAAATCGTTATCTACTATTCGTATGGGAATATTGTTATTTAGCACTAAGAAGGCAGGGGGTAAATCGGGCAATCGAATCACCATAACTTCGTCGCCCTCATCCAGGTCGTCATCGATCAGGGTGATGGTTGTAGCAACGGAATTTTGTCCGTTTAAAATAGTCAGCGTCGTGTCGCCTGAAAAATCGAAGCGATTAAACGTACCGTTGCTCAGCGTGAAATTAATGGCAAAATCTGCTGTCACCGGTTGTTCTGTGGTAAAAACGATGTCGATCGCTTCACCTTCGTCATACCTGGTTTGCGTCAGTGCGGTCAAGACCCCGTTAAGTACCACGCCGCTGCCGTCGTTGAGAAATCTTGGCGTGGGTACGCCCGTAAAATAAGTGCCGTCGTTGTTGCGCTGAATCGAATTGGTATTGTTTGACGGCCCTTCGTTTATCTGAGCTATGCCGGGGTTAAAAAACTGAAAAATGGCTATCATGTCGGCGTCGTCGGCGTCGTTGGTGCCGTATATCAGTACGTCAACCAATGTTGCATCCGCAAAAGCGGGGGTTCCCTCCGGAAAGTCCTCGGCATCACCCTGATAAATCGCCACCGCATCCGCGCCGTTTTGGATCAGGTTAGGTTCTATAAGATATTGCGGCGAGGGCACTACTGTTGTGCTGCCGATCAACAACAAGCCGTTGATGTCAGTGGAATAGCCATCTAAATCCAATGCTAAATAACTGGAGTTGGCGCCCGATGCCGAACCGTTAAAGCATACCAGCACATAACCGTTCAGGTTAAAATTGGGCGTTTCCGATTTTATTTCGACGAATTCTTTGTCGTCAATGCCGGGCGTGTCGCAGTCTAATTCATTGATAACCAGGGTTTGCGACCATAATGTATTTGTAAAAAAAAACAGGAGCCCCAAAACCACTTTTTTTAGCATCGCCATTATTTTGGGCAAAGATGCGGTTTTTAGGGGAAAGCAATCAGGGTTTTACTTTCCAGATTTTGTCGGCTGCCTGGAGGTATTCCGACAAAGCCGCCGAGCCGTACCAGGGATAAAGCTCAGGCCTCAGTAGGTCGGCTTTGATGGCTGGGTCAGTATCCAGCAATTGTTTGGCTTCTTCTATGGATGAGACATTTAAGATAAACAAGCCTCTGAAATCATTATCATTTTTTCCAAAGGGGCCTGCTACAATCAGTTGTTTGGCCTCGACGAGCCGGCCGATATTTTCCATGTGCCCGGCAAAGCAATTGCTGATAAAGGCCTTGTCCGTGGTTTTGTTGTCACCCGACTTGAGTACTACGAAAACGTACATTTTCATGCCGTAGTCGTCTGCCCCCAGCGCCTGGGCCAGCGTGGTATCGTAGTTTGGGTTGATTGTCTGCCCCTTTATAGCAGCAACAAATGCAAAGAGGAGGCTTGCAGCCAGGATTGTTTTTCTCATGTAGAGTTTGGTTTATCTATGGTCAATTGTGTGCTAAACAAAGGTAGGTATTACGGTTGATTTTCTTTTTGTATCTTTAAAAGTACATTTAAGCCCTCACACTTATGCTCAGCTCCATATTAAAAAAAGGGAATGCCTGGCTTACCCGTATAGTGGCTTATCCGGGCGACGATGAAGAGACGCTTGTCATCAAAAAAATATGGTTATCTACCGGCGTCGCCATTAATCTTAGTGCATTTACATCGTCGTTCTGGTGGTATTTCGGGATGGGTTTAAGGACCCTTTTCATCATGGAGTTGGTCTATGTGGGGTTTTACGCCGGCATGATCGCGCTTTTTTTGTGGATACGTCGGGGTATCGATTGGTTTATACTTGCCACAGCCCTGTTTCACATCTTCTTTTCTTTTGTTGGCGTTTGCCTGCATGGCGGCATTGTTGCCTCTGTCGGCCTGGTTTTCGTAGGTTGGGGCGGCGGGCCTGTCTATTTACTGCTTTTGCATAAAAACAAAAAATGGGCTACACCGATTCAGGCGCTTTTTATGGTTACCGTTGTAGCAGAGGTTATCATGCAGCCCATGCTGAGCCCCGATCCAAATATGTCGCCCGATGAGGCCGTCACCCTTTTTACGGGTTTTTTTCTGATTATTACGCTTGCGGTATTTTTAATGCTCCAATACTCCATCGGACAGAACGCCAAAATAAAACAGTCAGAAATGGCGCGTATCCAGGAACTGGCAGAGATGAAATCCCGGTTTTACACCAATATTACGCATGAGTTTCGCACGCCCCTGACCGTTATTCTGGGTATGGCCGACCAGATAGAGGCAAAACCGGCTGATCATTTTCGGACCGGACTGGATATGATCAGGCAAAACGGGAACCGGCTCCTTCAGTTGGTCAATCAAATGCTAAACCTCTCGAAACTCGAAGCCGGCGTCATGCCGGTACATTATGTCCAGGGCGATATTGTTCCCTATCTTTTAAGTATTATAGAGCCTTACCAGCGTTTGGCGGAAGGGCAAAACAGGCGGATCCAACTCGTAGATTGGCCGGAAAAGCTGGAATTGGATTTTGATCCCGAAAAATTAGAATCGCTGCTGGGGAACCTGTTGTCGAATGCAATCAAACACACCCCGAATGGCAGTGAAATCGCGGTAAAGGTTGGTGTGGCAGAAGGCGATTGGGAAGAGGATGTTTCCTGGTTTTCCCTGTTTGGGCGGGAGATGCCGGGTAAAAGATGGCAGTTTTGCGTAAAAGACAATGGAAACGGCATCGCTGAAGGCGAATTAAACCGGATTTTCGACCGCTTTTATCAGGTTGATTCGAAAAAAAATGAAGCGGACACAAATCACACGCACGGAACGGGCATAGGCCTCGCTGTTGTCAAAGAACTACTCCGGCTGCTGGGCGGCAATTTGTTTGTCAAAAGCACGGTAGGTGAGGGAACCGAATTCCGTGTTTACCTGCCTTTTACCAATGCGGCCAAGCCCACGCCGGCGGCTATTAGCGTTCCTTTTCCAACCCCGCTGGAATTTGATAGCGATGAGGATACCCACGCAATTTCCGAGGCTTTCAATAAAAAGCATTTGCATATCCTGATCGTGGAAGACAATTCCGGCGTGGTACAATACCTGCGTTCGATACTGGCGGGTGACTACCAGCTTGGCGTGGCTGTCAACGGCCAGGAAGGGATCGACAAGGCCCTGGAAACTATCCCCGACCTCATCATCAGCGACGTGATGATGCCGCAAAAAGATGGATTTGAATTATGCCAAACACTCAAAAAAGACTTCCGCACCAGTCATATTCCTATCATCCTGCTTACGGCCAAGGCAGATTTGGAATCTAAACTTATTGGCCTGGAGTATGGCGCGGATGCATATATGACCAAGCCTTTCAATAGCAGGGAACTCCGCACCCGCGTCCGAAAGCTCATCGAGTTGCGGGATGCTTTGCGGGAAAAATACCGAGCTATGCCGGAGCCGGTTTCCGAGGCTCCGGCTATCGAGGGTCCGGATGACGAGTTTTTCCATAAACTCATGAATGCCATTGCAGCCCACTCCAGCGATGAAGAATTTCATGCGGCTCAACTTTGTCAGCAACTCGGTATCAGCAGGGTGCAGTTGTTCCGGAAGTTAAAAGCGCTCACCGGCACTTCCGCATCTCAGTTTGTCCGTGCTTATCGCTTGAATAAAGCCAAGGCGATGCTCACCAATACCGGTCTGAATATTTCGGAGATTGCTTTCGAGGTTGGGTTTAAAGATCCCGCCTATTTTACCCGTGCGTTTACAAGGGAATTCGGGGTTGCGCCTTCTGCCCTGCGCAAATGAAACATCCGTCCAATGATTTGAAACGAAAGTACCAGAAAGGAAATTTTCAATTGCTCAATTTTGGAAGTGATAAAATAATTGTATCACAACCAAATTTGAATCAAAATGAAACCTGCTACTTTTCTTTCATTTGCCATTTGCTTTGCTTGCTTCCTGGCAGCGACGCATTACGTAGTAGCGCAAAGGTATATGCCAGACACCTCATTCTGGGAAACTAAAGCCAGCATGAGCCAGATTCGTTCCTATTTCCCGTCAGCTGTTGCAAATGGGAGAATTTATGCTTTTGGAGGAGGCGTTAGTCAGGGTATTTATACCGACAAGATTGAGAAATACGACCCAGAAACAGATGTGTGGTCTGCGGCCGGTACACTGCCACAGCCCATGATTGGAATGGCGGCTGTGGAACTGGATGGAGCGATATATATTATCGGTGGAGTAACCGATCCAACGGGCGCTACTGTAAGCTCCAAGGTATACCGGTACTTGCCGGCAACCGGCACTTTTGACGCCGATACTATCGCCTCATTACCCGCACCGCGTGGTTACCTGTCGGCCTGTGCAGCAGGCGGAAAGATTTATGCCATAGGCGGCGCAACCGCATTTTTTGGTCCGGTTCAAAACGATGTATACGTATATGACCCCGCTTTGAACAACTGGACTACCTTGCCAGACGGGTTAACCATTGCAAGGGCAGCCTTGACTACTGCGGTCGTGGGCAACAAAATTTACGTCATGGGGGGGACTGTGAGCTGGTTTATGGCAATCAATTCCGTTGAAGTATACGATTTTAATAACGCCCAATGGGTGAGTAACTCGGTACATTTATCAAACGCAAGGGCGGGCCACGGAAGCGCGGTGCTTTCGGATATTATTTATACGCTCGGAGGCATTGAATCTACAACCAGTGCAGAAATGAGCGTGGAAGCCTTCGGCCCGGAAATACCAGGAGGTGACAGTTGGGAGGTTTTTAATAACCTGATCTATGACCTTAGGGCATTCGGTTGCGTGGCATGGCCTACTGATGGCGCTTATTCCTATATTTATATCATGGGAGGGAATTCAGGTACTGATGCCATTGCCAGTACCCAGCGACTCATAGTTAATACGGTTGAGGTGAATGAGGTTTCACCCGCCTTGGCGGAAAATACCAATGCTACACTATCCATTTTCCCAAATCCTTTTGACCAACACACGACGATATCATACACAGCAGATATATCTGCAAATATCGACATTTCCATTTTCGACGCCTGCGGCCGGTTGGTTGCTATTCCTGTAAGGGGCCTGCAAACGCCGGGTGAGCATCTTGTACCATTTGACGGGGCCACGCTGCAAAACGGCGTTTATTACTGCGTAATGAAAAGCGACATTGGGACAGGTTTAGTCCGAAAAATGGTAGTGATGAGGTAATGTTACAAAGTCTTTGAAATGACAACTCAAACGAAGTTTTTGAGCTGATTATTTAACCGCCCAAAATGAAAAACAATGAAAAACATATCGTTCCTGCTCGTAATCTTCCTGTTGATCACAGCTAGCTGTGAAAAGGAAGTAGTTGTGGCGCCTGATGACTTCAACGTAGCCATAACCATTACCCCGGATGCTGCTTCCCCTTTGGTCAGCTGTGTTATGCCGGACGGCACCGTCCTGCAGTTGCCCAGTAAAGGGTTTACCGCTGGGACAGCTTCCTTTATGGGGGGCTTAGACGCCGACAACAGCACTATGACCATTCTGAACTGCGTTTTTAATGTGGAATATACCGCCCTGCAAATGGAGATAAAAATGATAATGACCGACAAAGACGGAGATGAGGTATTCTTTGACGGAACCGCCTATACTTTTTTCACCAATGCATCTACAGCTTATATGACCATAACCGGTGGAACCGGCAAGTACAGCGATGCATACGGTTGGATGCGCACAGAAGGCACGGTTGCCCAGCCTTCTATGATTATTACCACCACGGGTGAGGGCACAATTGTGCTGCCCAATAAGTGAAAATAATTAAGCAGCCACAACGAGGTTACCTCTCGACGCCAGAAGGGGGGTAACCTCGCAGGCTATATACTGCGGTTCGTACCGCCTTATCTCACTCCTATTCCACCAGATACAATAATCGCCGGCAGGCCCTTACTTTTATAAAGGCTATTATACGACTGCAGGTCGTGATCCAGTATTTCCGACATAGCGCTTTTTTGTTGTTCCCACGCCGCCGTCAGGTCGCGGGCGCGAGCGCGGGCGCCTTGGGTAACAGTAGGCACATGCGAGTCGGCTATTCTGATGAGGTGCACAAATTCGGCATAAAGCCGGCTGGGGTAGTTGATAACATCGAGGTAGGTTTGCTGACGGGGTTGTATCAATTGGGATTCCCAGTTGTTGATCCGGGCGAGAATATTATGTCCGGCAGTGACCAGATCCTGCGCTCCCTCCATTCTGGTCAAAATATCTACCGATAATTCGAGTTGTTTTTTCACCTCCCGCATGGTTCCTATGCCTGCAACAATCTCGCGCGCTTGCTGGTTGAGCGATTGAAGCAATTGCTGCTGCGCCTCGTATTCGGCGGGCGTTGCGGCGATATTGGGGTCGGGCAGTACTGTACACAACTGCGAAATGGTGTCTTTAGGGGTGATCAACCTCAGTGTATAATCGCCGGGGCCGACCCGGCTGCCCCGGTAGTCGTCGGCCAAAAAGACGCCCGGGGCAAAGGGCATTTGCTCGCGCCGCAAATCCCAGTGAAAACGATTAAGCCATTTTCTGGAAGGTAATAGCTGCGCGGGCGGCGGGCCGCCTTCCATGCGCGCATAAGCGGAATTGGGCTGATTACAGTATTGCCTGACCAGCTTGCCCTGCTTGTCGAGCACTTGCAGTAACAAAACGGCAGTATCCATTACTGCCGGCAGGTAATAATCAATGATAACGCCGTTTGGCGGGTTTTTCCCCAGTCCGTCTACTGGCAATTCCGTTTTTGCCGCGTCGAAGCGATAAGCCGGTTTGGGCCTGAATAACTGCGCATGACCGTTGAAAAGCGCACTTTTTGCTTGTTGAAGCGGGCCGATATCATCGAGTATCCAAAAAGCGCGGCCTGCTGTGGCGGCAATCAGGTCGTTGTCGTGAATAAGTAAATCTGTAACAGGGCATACCGGCAAATTGAGTTGGAAGCGCTGCCAGATTGCGCCGTTATTGAACGACAGGTAAAGACCGTTTTCGGCGCCTGCGAAGAGCAGCCCCGGTTGAGTGGGATCTTCGCGTACTACCCGCACAAAGTCGCCTGCAGCGATACCGCTGACCATCAATTGCCAGTTTTTCCCATAGTCGGGTGTGTAATAAATCAGCGGTCTGTTGTCATTCCAGCGATAGCGGGTCGCTACTACATAGGCGGCGCCATTGCGGTGCGGCGATACCTCAATACTATTGATTAGCGCTTCACCCAGGCCCGGCGGCGATACATGCTGCCAGGTTTTGCCCTCGTCGCGGGTGAGGTGCACCAGGCCGTCGTCGCTGCCAACCCATATCAAGCCGTCTTCCAGCGGGGAGCAGGCGATATAGCAAATCGTATTATAATTCTCTGCGCCGGCGCCTTCATTGGTAAAGGGGCCGCCGCCGGCTTCCTGCCGGGCGGGCTCGTTGCGGGTGAGGTCGGGGCTGATTACCTGCCAATTCATGCCACCATCGTTGGAACGCAACACAACATTGGCGCCGTGGTATATTGTTTCAGGGTGATGAGGCGACACCACTACGGGCGCATTCCAATTGAAGCGGTATTTCATTTCGCGAGGAGGCGTGGCGATACTGATCGCCGGATAAGCCATAATATCGCGCTCGCGGCGAAGGGCGGCGTCGTAAGCAGTAATATAACCCTGGTAACAACTGCTGTAGATCTGCCGGGGGTCGTTGGGGTTGAAAGCGATAAAGCCGCTTTCACAACCGCCCACCTCATACCAATCGCCATTACTGATGCCGGTATTGGAAGTGCGGCTAGGGATGGCGACGGTGGAATAATCCTGCTGCGCGCCATAAACGAAATAAGGAAACCGGTTGTCGACGTTTACCCTGTAAAATTGACCGGTGGGTTGGTTGTAAATCGAACTCCAGCTTTGACCGCCGTTTTGCGATATACAGGCGCCGCCGTCGTTAGCCAGGATCATCAAACGGGGGTTAAGGGGGTTAATCCATAGGTCGTGTAGATCTCGGTGGTCGAAGTATCATTCTTCAAAGTTTTTACCTCCATCGACCGAGCGCAACAGGGGGGCGTTAAGCACGTAAACCGTCTCGGCGTCATTTGGGTCGGGAACTATTTTGGCATAATACCAGGCGCGGGCCACCGTGAGGCGCTGCTCGTTGGTTTGCACCCATGAGGCGCCGCCGTTATTAGAACGGAAAACTCCGCCGCGTTCGGCTTCTACCACGGCATAAATGATATTGGAGTTGGCGGGAGACACGGCGATGCCGGCTTTGCCCAACTCGCGGGGTAACCCCTGGGTGAGTTTTATCCAACTTTCTCCGCCGTCAATACTTTTGTAAAGGCCCGAGCCGGGGCCTCCACTGCGGATTTTCCAGGGCGTCCGCTGGTGATCCCACATGGCGGCATAAAGAATACGCGGATTGCGGGGGTCAATGCTGAGGTCGCAGGCGCCTGTAAGCGGGTTGACATAGAGCACCTTGCGCCAGGTAGCGCCGCCATCAACGCTTTTGTATACGCCGCGGTCTTCGCCAGGGCCGTACAATGCGCCTTGAACGGCAACGTATAGCAGGTCGGGATTGGCCGGGTGGATGCGTATAGCGGCGATATGCTGCGAGGTAGGAAGGCCGGCGTATACCCAGGTCTTGCCGCTGTCTGTGCTTTTATAAAGACCGTCGCCCGCCGATGTCATCGTACTGCGTACGGCATGCTCGCCGGCGCCGGCATAAACGACATTGGGATCAGAGGGAGCTACGGCAATAGCGCCTATTGCTGCCGATTTGAAAAATCCGTCGGAAATATTGCGCCACGACAAACCTGCGTCTTCGGTTTTCCATACGCCGCCACCGGCGGCGCCCATATAGTACACGAGCGGATCGCCCGGCACGCCGCAGGCGGCAACACTGCGCCCACCCCTGAATGGGCCGATATTGCGCCATTGCAGGCTTTGATAGATGAGCGGATTAATGGTGCGTTCCGTACCAATTGCAGGTACCGATGGGGGTAGGGTCGTTGCCGTCGTAGTCTGTGCACTTATGTTTTGCGATAATAATAAGCCCCCCCACAAAACAATAAGCCATTGGAGATTTCTCATTAGTTCTTATTTAACCCGCTGCGGTTTACCCAGCCTCAGAGTATTTCGCGCGCTCCAGGTTATCGTTTTTTGTGTTATGCGGGTTAGGTGTTTTGCGGGCGCTAAGATAACGGTATTATCCGCTCACATAGTATGTCAGGCTTATTTTGGGCGAAACCACAGTAAAATGATGATGTTGACATTTGGTCTTACGAAAAAATTGAAAAAAGGTTATAGTCCGGTGTATGTTTTTTTAAAAATAATTTTACACAAAATTAAAAGCTGAAAAATAGCTAAATTAAAAAATATATAAAAGGTTTACCCCGGTTCGGTTGTCACTTTGCCCCGAATGCCCAATGCTCATTTAAACACCAAATAAACCGCTACCACCAGCAATCCGAAGGCTATCAAATGATTCAGCCTGATGGCTTCGCCTTTAAATGCCACCAGCGAAAAGATAACAAAAACAATCAGCGTGATCACTTCCTGTATCACCTTTAATTGAACGAGCGTAAAGGGCCCTCCGTTGCCTTTGAACCCCAACCTGTTGGCGGGCACCTGGAAACAATATTCCGGCAGGGCGATCATCCAGCTGATCAGAATGACGGCGAAGATGCCCAATGCCTCAAACCACTTGTATTCCTGCTTGAGTTTGAGGTGGCCGTACCAGGCAAGGGTCATGAAAATATTGGAGAGCAGCAAAAGAGCGATGGTTTGAAAACCTTTCATTTTATGTGTATGCATTTTTTAGTAATTCCCCCTCGCTTTATAACGCACAAAATAAAAAAAGGCGGCCAGGACCAAAATAATCCAAGCCGCCACTTAATAAGGGGGGAACTATATGCTGACTACTCTCAATTCGGCAGGGCACACGCTGTAAACAGTCGGTAGCGGCCCGCCACCAAGCCAAGGCTGGTTATCAAGCAATAATCAGTCATACTACTATTTTTTCAATACTGACAATAGTATTTTATTAAGTACAATAACATCAGCCGCCTGATCAAAAGTGAACAAGTACTGAAGCGTGATTATTTGATGGATTATTGAAGGGAACTCATAAAAGATATTGAGTACCGCGGTTCTATAATGCGTTGGAACCGGCTAATAATCAACTACGGGGTTGTGCGATAATTCAAAATTACAAATTATATCTTTGCAAACAAATCCCTCGGCTTATTTTTTTGTTTACCGCCAAATTGTAACGACAATACAACCTCTTGCAGGTTTTTCGGTTATTAAGATTTACAAACCCAACACTACACACATGTCAGAAGGCAATCAGGCGCTTTGGTATTTGGACAACATCGATGTTATCGGCATCTTTTGCCCCCAAAAGCTGGGCCCGGAAGAAATGGAACGCCATGTGCACAAGCGCTATAAACGCGGGGAGTATATCTACCTGCCCGAGGAGATGGCCGACAGGGTTTTCTTCCTCACGGAGGGCCGCGTTAAAATCGGCGCTTATGCAGACAACGGCAAGGAGATCACCAAAGCTATACTGGGCCCAGGCGAGGTTTTCGGCGAACTATCCGTGATCGCCGAGGGCAAAAAACGCCACGATTACGCCTACGCTATGGAAGATACTACCGTTTGCGCAGTTACGGTACCCACTATGAAATCGCTGCTGCGCGACCGCAGCGCCCTCAACCTGTTTATGCTGCGCATAATGGGGTCGCGTATGCTTGAACTGGAACAACGACTGGAGTCGCTGATGTTTAAGGACTCCAGAACCCGCATCGTGGAGTTTATCGTAGATACAACGCTAAAAAAAGGCCAGCGTGTGGGCTATGAATGGGTAGTGCGCAAGTTTATTACTCACCAGGAAATCGCCAACCTCACCGCTACTTCCCGCCAAACAGTAACCACGGTACTCAACGACCTGCGCAATAAAAATCTCATCACCTTCGACCGCCGCCGTTTGCTGGTGCGCGACCTGGAGAAACTGCAAGATGAGGCCGCGAAAGGGGAGGGGTAATTTGCTGAT
>DAINSQ010000072.1:0-10815 GCA_036741235.1 Saprospiraceae bacterium
CTGATAATGATATGAATATTGATACTTCATTTTTGGAAAAATGTATAGCCACTTTTGAAAAGGCGCTGGGGTTATTGCGGCAGTCTGATGAAAGCACAATCGATTATGATCTATATTGCTCGGCCTGTGGTACGCGCTATACAATCTCATAACAGCTAGCACATGTATATCAGGCCCCAAGACCGGGAATTATTGATCAGCCTTATCGCCGAAAGCATTCACGAGCCGATTGAAGTGTGGGCCTATGGAAGCCGGGTAAACGGTACCGCCCACGATACCAGCGATATAGACCTGGTAATTCGTACCCGGCACTTGCAGCCGCTCAATTGGAAGACATTTGCCACGCTTCAAGAAAAAATACAAAATAGCAATATCCCCGTAATTGTCGATATTAAGGATTGGGCCGCTTTACCCCCTTCTTTTCATGATGAAATTAAAAAGCGGTATGAACAATTTTATTCCAGTATTTAGCATCATTCGCCGACTTCCTGACGCAGGCTGCCGACTGCCGGGCGCCGTTTGCCGATTACCGGCATTTTTACAAATAAGCGACTTCCCCGCTTCGTTTTAAAGCTATACCAATTTAACCATTGCCGTATGAAAAAAATGATCTTGTATGCCTGCTTCGGGCTGGTATTGCTGGCCCTTTCCTGCAACGAACTGAAGTACTACCGTCCAATGCCGCAACAAGCGGAAGAAGTGCAAAAAGTACCCCATTTTCTGGAGGGCGTATTTTTTGTTAGCGAATCGGAAATCACATCGAAAGATTCCCTCAAGCAACTACGGAAAAAAGCGGAACGCCCCGATTATTTTCTCACCTCGGTATTCGATATCCCTATTTCCGGCGAAGACGACGCCCAGTATATCAAACTTGAAAAAACCGGCAAGGGCGAATTACAGATGAGCACTTTCATCAGCACGCCTGTCAAGGAACTGCAGCAATACCCGCGCCAGATAAAAAACGACAGCCTGGATGTTGCCTGGGATATTGCCGGGGGGATCCTCATGTGCAAAGGTAAACAACGGCAAGCGACCAACGATACGGTGAAGTGGGTGGATGTCGATGTTCGAAAAGCCGTTAATATCATTGATGGGCACTACTTTTTTACCGACAACGAAGACATTACGGTCTACAGCTTTAGCAAAAAGAAAGTGTTTTCGCTCAAAACCGATGAAGATTCCGACCTGGCCTTCAAAAAACACAACAATCAGTATTTTTTAAGCATAAAATCCAAAGAGGACAGTATCTGGCAAGTGAATGTGCTGCAACCGGTAAAATCGGGCTTCCTGTATTTTTACATCGCAACAGGCGAGTATTTTAAGGATAATATCGATCGCTTCAGCCAATTGGGCAAGTTTGACCCCCGCGGCGAGCGGCAATACACCGCCGATCTGAGCGACGACGCCTTTTACCAATTGATCGCCGACGAAAAACTCCGGGAAGCGCTTTATTTTTATCCTGTTGAAAAACAGCGTAAAAACCTGGCCTATTGCTTTGATTGCCGTGGCCGTTTCATTGTTTGCCGTCGCAATGTCCAGAATGAAAAGGGGGTAGTTCGGTTGTCAGTTATCGGTTGTGGGTTGTCGGTTCTCTGTTTTCTGTTTGTTTATCGGTTTATTGGTTTATGGGTTTATAGTCTTTTATTCATAAACCTATAAACTTATAAACCTATAAACTGACCTACAACCCACAACCTGCCTACCCGTTTGCTGAGAAAAAATCGATTTGCACGGCATCCTCGGGCTGCAGGCCCAACAGAGTAGAGGCTTTGCCCATATTGACCGCAATTTCGAGGAAGCCGGCGGAATTAAAAAAGCACAGCACTTCGCCCACCGGCACGTCGTAGTAGTGGCGCGACAGGCGGCGGATAGGCTCGTGGCGCTTGAAATGCAGCGAAAAAGTGCGATCCTGGCCTATCCGCTCAAACAACTCCTTCGAGATATTCAGTACCACATTGTCGTATTTGTCGATGTGAATCACTCCGCCCCTGATATGCGAATGGCCCGTGACGGGCTGGAAAGTTATGCGCTTGACGATATCCTCCAGGGGGATGCCGATTTCATTGAAAGGATGATCATTGGCAATGTGGCCCACGGCGCCCGCATAGACGTCTTTGAGGGGAAAAGCCGGGTGGTCGTTGAATTCCAGTTCGTAGACGTCCTGGGGTTTTGTTTCAAAGACAAGCCAGAACAAACCATTGTCAGGACCGATAAAATAATGCCCTTCGTGGCGAATGGCTACAAAACGCGCCATGCCCTCGCTGAAATCATTGACGCTTACCACGTGGATGGTTCCCTTGGGGAAACTCCGCCAGGCGTTGCGAAACAGCATGGCGGCCTGAACGATATCGTAGTTATTGATCTCGTGGGTGATGTCTACCAGATTAAGGCGGTCGTTTTTGCACAACATAGCCCCTTTTAACAAGGCCAAATAGTGATCCTGCCTGCCAAAATCCGTTGTTAAGGTTACTACTGCCATAAAATAAGACGTGTAGTTTGGTGAAAGCGGTGTGCAATTTACTACAAAAAATCAACCTTTGCCAAAAACCGCAGCGAAGCGATATATTCGTTAACTTTGCTCAATGATAAAACTCCCTTCAAAAACAGGGGAGTGAAATGAACTATACCGCGCGCCATTAGGTTATGTGCATATTCGGCGCCGGGTATGTCCGGCAGCGTTTTATTTTTGATTTAAATCCAATATCCGCTTGAGCGAAATCATTTTGAATGTGGAAGGCATCGACCCCGTGCAACTGTACGGTGAGAATAACGTCAAGCTCAACCTGTTGCGCAAAGCTTTCCCTGAAATTACGATCACTTCCCGCGGCAATAGCGTCAAGCTGGCCGGCGAGAAGAAATACACCCAAAAGGCCAAATCGAAATTCGAGTCGATGGTGCGGCTGCTCAAAGAGCATTCCGAACTGCCCGTGCAGATGGTAGAAGACTTGCTCAACGGCGATAATCCGTTTGAAACGCGGGTGAGCAGCGACGATAGCAAGGTGCTGGTGCACGGCTCCGACGGCAAGGTCATCCGCGCCAAAACCCGCAACCAGAAAAAACTCATAGAGGCCTCCGAGCACAATGATATCGTGTTTGCCGTCGGCCCCGCCGGTACCGGTAAAACGTATACCGCCGTGGCACTGGCCATTCGCGCCCTGCGCAACCGCACGGTTAAAAAGATCATCCTGACCCGTCCCGCTGTGGAGGCCGGCGAAAGCCTCGGCTTTTTGCCAGGCTACCTGAAGTAGATATTCGACCCCTTTCTGCGCTCCCTCTACGACGCCCTCGACGACTTGATCCCCGCCGAAAAACTGTCCCAGTTTATGGCCACCCGTGTCATCGAGATCGCCCCGCTGGCCTACATGCGCGGGCGTACGCTCGACAATGCTTTTATCATCCTCGATGAGGCGCAGAATTGCTCGACGATGCAGATCAAAATGTTTCTGACGCGCCTGGGGCCGTCGGCCAAATGTATCATCACGGGCGATTTGTCGCAGATCGACTTGCCGTATCACCAGAAATCGGGCCTCCAACGCGCTATCAACCTCTTGAAGCGCCTGGAAGGCATCTCAACAGTGTACCTCACCGCCGAAGACGTGGTGCGCCACCGCCTGGTGAAGGAGATTATCAAAGCCTATGAGGAAGCCGACCGCAAACTGCGCGAGAAAAACGGCCCCCTCGAAGACGAAGAAGAGTAGAGACGCGATGAATCGCGTCTCAAGACCCTGAAAACAACAGTGATTCATCGCGCCGCAATACCGTTAACAACGACAAAATCATTATCATGCACTACCGCATCGAGATAAAACCAGGCAAAGAGCAGGCCTTCCTGCAGTTGCTGCAATCGTGGCAAACGCTGGGCGTAGTCACCCGCTTCGAACGCATGGACGAAGAGGATACGCCTCCGCCGACCAATGAACAGCATGCGGTTGATAAGCTCCATCCTTCCCCCGCCGAACAGGCCCTCCAGTACCGCGATCTGGTCGATTAACGGGGAACTCCCGGGGTAGAGAGTGGGGGAGGGAGAGAGGGAGTGAGGGAGAGAATTTAATTCAGTATGCTATGTTTATCACGCTGACTGCTACTACTCGCAATATCAACGGCGCCATTACCCTTACAGGTTCCAAGAGTATTAGTAACAGGGCTCTGATTATAAGGGCCTTGTGTAGAGAATCGTTTCCGATACAGCGCCTCGCCGATGCCCGTGATACGCAACTGCTGAATGCCTTATTGCAAAGCGACGAAGCGATACGCGACGCAGGCCATGCCGGCACTACTTTTCGCTTTCTCACAGCCTACCTGGCTTTTCAACCCGGCGAGCAGATTCTAACCGGCAGCGAGCGAATGCAGCAGCGGCCTATCGGATTGCTGGTAGACGCCCTGCGCCGGTTGGGTGCACAGATAGAATACACAGGAAAAGAAGGTTATCCGCCGCTGCGCATCGGCGAGGCGCAGCGAAGCGAAGCGCCCGGGCGGTTGTCTATCTCTGCCGGTACCAGCAGCCAGTTTATCTCCGCCCTGTTGATGGTAGCGCCCACGTTGCCCAACGGACTCGAACTTACGCTGGAAGGCCACCTGGTATCGCGTCCGTACATCCTCATGACGTTGCGCCTGATGGAATATTTTGGCGTAAAGCACACCTGGGAAGACCGCGTTATCCGGGTAGAACCGCAGGCTTATTTGCCAAAACCATTTACCGTAGAGGCCGACTGGTCGGCGGCATCGTATTACTACGCCATCGCCGCTTTGTCCGATTCCTGCGACCTGCACCTCGAAGGATTGTTTGCCGATAGCGTTCAGGGCGACTCGGTAATCAAAGACATTATGCTCGATTTTGGGGTGGGCACCACGTTTACCGAGACCGGCATTCACCTTCGGAAGCTTGATATTCCTACCATTCACGATTTCGATTGGGATTTCCTGGAATGCCCCGATATTGCACAGACGCTGGCTGTCATCTGTGGAGCCACTGGCAGGCCTGGTTATTTTACCGGATTGGAAACCCTGCGCATCAAAGAGACCGACCGCATTGCGGCCTTGCAGGCTGAGTTAAACAAAATAGGCGTCGTTTTTACCCAGCTACCGCCTGCGCTTGCCCCCAATCCCAATCGCGACTACTACCTCGTTGACGGCAGCATGTTGAATATGGCTACTACCCCCCAGTTTTACACCTACGAAGACCACCGCATGGCTATGGCATTCGCCCCGCTGGCCCTGTTGGCCCCGATTCAAATTGCCGATCCCGGTGTGGTGGAAAAGTCGTATCCCGGGTTTTGGAGGGATTTGGAGAGGCTGGGGTGGGAGGGGGAGAGGGTGAGAGGGTGAGAGGGGGGGAGGGGGGGAATTAGTGGTTTGTATGTGTTTTTACTATTTCATAAGAGATTCCAGAATTTTTTTAAAAAAAACAATAAAAAAATTTGTAATATATAAATATTAATATATATTTGTCCAATGTCGTTATCCTATTGGATGTTTGTCAAGTAAAACTGATACATTTTAATTCCTGCCAACGTGGCGTTGGGCGCATATCACTTATGCGCCGTGAATAGCTATTAGATTGCCTGGTAAAACACCCGGTAGCATAACGCATTTTGAATATTTTTTTGAACACCTAAACTTTAGTTATGCATCGGTTTACCACAACCCATCATGCGCGGCTTTCCAGGTGGATGAGCTGTGTAGAATTCGCCCTTCAACGCCAGCACCCGAACAAATCGCTGGCAGAAATCAGACAGAGCAACATCATGCAAGGGGTTTATGCCCATGTGAAAGCTGCCGGCGCCAAAAAGACCATTCCGGAACCCACTACGCTGGCTGTGGCGGCCCCCGGCGACTACTACGCCTACGCCTCTCAAATGTTGTTTTCGACGCCGGTTGACTCCGGCGACTATAGCCAATTCCTGTCAGACATCCTTCACTACAACAATCAGCATAGCATCCGCAATTTCAGCGACGAGGATGTCTTCGGATTTGCCCTCTGCCTGGCTGTCTGGGCAGGTATGGGCGAATTCTCAACCGCCGACCAACTCGCATTGAGCGCTGGTATTGATATATTGGAATCATACCTCGATACGCCCGATAACATAGCAGCCGACCTCAACAACATCTACGATTATGCCCAGGAGCACTTTTCAGGAAAACATATCCAGTACAGGCAGGTGAACGGCGACACAGACACCTCTGCATTCATAATAAACAGCGCTAACAACCAAACCTGGACCTTGAATAATGATGCCCGCATTATATTACTGGGAGACTGGGGCACCAGCCTTGATGACGCCAAACAACTGCTGAAAGCCGTTTGGAAAAACGTTTATCACCAGCATAATTCCAGACAAATCGTCATTATGCACCTGGGCGATATATATTATGCGGGTCTGCCCACCGAATGCCAGAACAACTTCTATAATGTTATTACAGCAGTTGGCAGCGAACTTCAACAAGAATTGGGGTCGGATTTTAATCCGAATATTCCGGTGTTTACCATTCCCGGCAATCACGAATATTATTCGTATGGATACGGATATTTTCAATTATTGAGCAGCCTGAACAGCATGTCGGGATGTGTGCAAAACAAAAGCTTTTTCTGTGTGCGCACCCACGATTCAAAATGGCAATTCCTTGGAATGGATACCGGGCAAGACGACTACAACGCGCTGGTCTCCGGCCTTTCTTCCGACCCCGATGGATATTCGACAGTCGCCTTTTTTGACGATGATTATTTGGACTGCCCCAAGCTCCAGGCCAGGGAAGCCAGTTGGCATAAAGCCCGCATTGAGGAATTTAGCGGACAAACGATCTTGCTATCACACCACCAGTTATTCTCCAGAGCGCAGCGTATTCGCTACAAGGATCCTACCTACCTCAACCCGTATCTGCTCAATACCTTCGGTCCGCATTTTAAAGACAAAATTGCCGCCTGGTATTGGGGTCACGAACATACCTACGCACTCTTCCAGGATGGTTTATATGGCCTGAACAAGGGCAGGTTGTTGGGGAGCAGCAGTTATGAAAGCTATTCTCATGATGGAGAATACGACAATACCAACATCAACATTCAACTGAATGCTGATATGAAAACGCCCAGCAAAGACAGCGATGGATATTACTATCATGCGTGTGCGGTAATTGATTTGTATCGCGAAGATTCCGACGATCCTATTAACGTCAACTACTATCAATTCCCAAGTTGGAGCCAAAACGAAACCAATTCCAATGCCGCGCTAAGCTCGCTCAATAGCGAAACTATCAGTAAAAACCATATTGCCCTTACAGGGGCCTGGTCGGGCAACCAACCCATCAACGATTCAAATGCGGCTACTGACGGCTATCCGGCTACCGTTTATTACAACAACAAAATTTACGTGTTTTTCCAGGAAAACAATGGCAACCGCCTGATGTGGATGCAATACAATACGTCGACCAAATCTTTTTCTAAACACGCAACGCTAATCGAGGTGGGTTCCAACAAAACTCACCTTAACTGCGATCACAGCCCTTGCGCTGTTGTTTTTCAGAATAAGATATACATGTTTTATGTTGATCATTCAACAACTAACATGAAAGAGGCGGTGTATGACCCTGCTTCAGATTCGTGGACAGATAACGGGACGCTTCTTTCTACAAGCTTGCTTACCAGCCATTCCGGCGCCGCAACCGTATGCGGTAACAAGATATACCTTGCAACAGTTAATGCCAGTTCATCGATAATCGAAATATGGGCTTTGGACGGCGCAACGCTTGGATGGTCAAGCCTGGGCAGTATTTCAGGGAGCGCCTCCAGCGTGCCGCCCGCTATTGCCTCCGACGGCACTAAAGTATACATTGCATGGAGCGACTCCGGGTCGAGCAATCACAAGATATCGCTGTGTACCTACGATCCCTCAACGGGCCATTTCAGTTCTTCGGCACATATTCAGACTTCCGGTACTACTGTTAAATATCCGCAAAGCAACCAGGGGCTTTCCATGGTAGGCGACGCACAGGCAATTTATCTCATTTACTCTGATGGAGATAATGCCGATCATATTCGCTGGGCAACTTATGTTATTTCGCAAGGCAAATGGTATGGTGATGCGACCATTTTGGCGATGCATCACAGCAGTGCGACAACGCCGCAAACCAAGCAGACGCCCACTATTGCGGTAGGAAACCTGAATCAGGGATACGTTTTCTACAGAGGACAATCTAGCTCAAGCATTTATTACATCTACTACTAGTACCCGTCTGGCATAGTTGAGTGCCTGTTGAAGTTGAGTAGCGTTTAAGGTAGCCCAATGATGACTAATTATCATAAATGGCTCCTGTTTAACACTAATAAGCATCAACGCTGTGTTATTCGTGAAAGCGGAGGAGGGGGGGCAATCCCGCTCTTCCGCCCCCCGTTAACGCTTTATCCCGGCCACACCTTCACGCGCTCTATCTCCTCCCACATCTCCGTCAAATTGAGTTCGGCATCGTAGATGGCGTTAAAAGCAAAAGGCTGCCGGCGCATCAGGTACTGGTACAGGATCCAATCGGTGGGCGGGGTGGGGATGCCCGGAATATCGTCAAAAGCAATCCAGCTCAAATCGCCTTCCTCGCAGGGAGGCGGGGGAAGTAACGGCACGTCGGCCAGGTAAATATGGCACTGCCAGTTGTAGTCGATGGGCGAAGTCTCTACCAGTACGCCTGCGTAGGAGAGCTTATCCACCTTCCAGCCCGTTTCTTCAAACGTCTCACGTATGGCGGCGCTATACGGGTCTTCGTGCGGGTCCAGTTTACCGCCAACCGGCACGAATTTACCCACATGCGGCGGACGGTTGCGCTTCATGAGTAAAAAGTGGCGCTCGTTGCGCAAAACTACCATTGCGGCGGTTTTTTTCAATCCCACAGGAATAGTGCTCATGGCTGCGTTATATTTTCAAAATGCCAAACAGGTAAATCCGGAGCAGGCGCTTTGATGGATGTTTGATGTTGGATGTTGGATGTTGAATGTTGGGTATCGAAAAAAGTCAATTGAGCGGCGTGCAGGGCTATGGCATTCGGGGCGTAATCCACTGTTGAACCATAAGTTGAATCGCCGATAATGGGGCAGCCGATAGCGGCGAGTTGCACCCTGATCTGGTGAAATTTGCCGGTGTGGGGTATAATCTCCAGCAAATACCTGTCTTTGGAAGATGCCAGCAGTCGGTAATTCAGGCTGCACGGGAAAGCGCCTTTAGCGGCTTTGGTTGTAAAAACCGCCTTTTTGCCTGAAGCGTCTTTTTGAATCCAACCCTCCAGCAAATCCTGGTCTTTGGGCGGACGTTGGTCGACCGCCGCCCAATACACCTTTTTCACCTGTCGCTGCCGGAATTGCTCGTTGAGGTCTTTCAGCGCGCTCTTTTTTTTAGCTAAAAGCAAAACGCCGCTCACCGGCCTGTCGAGGCGGTGCACAATACCCACAAACGGCTCGCGTTTGCTCTGCTTGCGCAAATAATCAAGTGCCTCCTCCTCTACCGAAGGGTAGCCGTGCCGGTCGCGCTCTACCACCAATCCCGCCGGTTTGTTGACGGCAAGCCACTGCGGGGTTTCTGCGAGGATCGTCATGTTGTGGGTTGTCGGTTATTGCTCGCAAAGATAAACCGAAACCGACAACCGACAACAAAAAATCCCCCCCACCGCTTGGTTATTGCTGTATAAAATGTATCTTTGCCCTCCAATTGGCAAGAAAACAGTGTTATCATGAAAAAGAATACGCATCCGGAGAGCTATAGACTGGTTGTATTCAAAGATTTCTCGGCTGACGAAGCCTTCATGACCCGCTCCTGCGTGCAGACGCGCGATACTATTGTATGGGAGGACGGCAAGGAATACCCGCTGGTGAAGTTGGAAATCTCTGCATATTCGCACCCTTATTTTACGGGTAAGATGAAATTTGTCGACACGGCGGGCCGTATCGATAAATTCAACAAGAAATTCGCCCAGTCTAAGTTTGCCAAAAACAACGGCTAATACACACTGAGTTGTGTGGCTGGAAAAATTGAGTCATCTCAAATTTTGGCAAGCGTCAAAATTCGGGATGACTCAATTTTTTTTAATATCGAGCTATGGCGCACTTAATACTATTTGAAGACGAAACGCGCGACAACCTCCTGCCGCTCACTTTCACCCGTCCGGTCGCGGAATTGCGCATCGGCATCCTCACCATCCGCGAAAAATGGGAGCGCCTGTTCGGATGGCCGGTTTCATACATCACCCAGGATTATCTGGCCGAAAAATATGCTATCGATTACGGCAAAGAAAACTACCTGGTCAACGCTGCCGCCCTGCCCTCCTCCCAACTCTGCCGCCTGATTCGCCAAATGGACTTCAACGAGGCCCTGGTGCAGGGCGACCAACTCATCGCAGCCAAACTCGACGAACGCCAGGTGGAACGCCTGGTCCAGGATAAAGACATCGAACACCTCCGCACCACCGACCTGGCCGACACCGAATTCCCCAAAATCATCGGCCCGTGGGACTTATTCCGCCTCAACGACCAAGCCATCCTCGAAGACTTTGAGCTCGTTACCCGCGGCAGAACCTCCCAACCGCTCAGCGATACCAACCGCGTTATCGGCAACGGCCCTGTCTTCCTGGAAGAAGGCGCTAAAGTGGAATGCGCCATCCTCAATACCCAAAAAGGCCCCATCTATATCGGCAAAAATGCCGAAATTATGGAAGGCTGTATGATCAGAGGAGGATTGGCGCTGTGCGAAGGCGCTGTTGTGAAAATGGGCGCTAAAATTTACGGCCCCACTACTATCGGCCCCAATTGCAAAGTGGGCGGCGAAATCAATAACTCGGTGTTGC
>DAINSQ010000072.1:10825-23770 GCA_036741235.1 Saprospiraceae bacterium
AAAAATATGGAATTATCCCGCCCAACGTTTCCTGCCTACCGGCTTACAGTTTTGCGGACTGATCATGGGCGACCACTCCAAATGCGGTATCAATACCATGTTTAATACCGGTACGGTAGTAGGTGTTTGTGCCAATATTTTCGGCGACGGCTTCCCTCGCAATTACATTCCTTCTTTTTCCTGGGGTGGCGTGCATGGCTTTCAAACCTATCGGACCGATAAAGCGTTTGATATGATTGAACGCGTCATGGAGCGGCGCGGACTGCCATTCACCATTCAGGATCGGTTGATTATGTTGCGCATTTTTGAAGATACCGCGCAATATCGGCACTGGGAAAAACACGCTTAACTATGAATAGGAATTATTTTTCGGTGTTCGCTGCCCTGATGCTGGTAGCGGCATTGGCGGCTTGTAGTCGGGAGCCTTCAGAAAAATCGCTGCCATATTTCGGCTTTCACGATGTAAACCCCAATACCGGCGATACCATATACCACACTATCCCCGATTTTGAGTTTATCAATCAGGATAGCCAACTCATTACCAATGCCTCTTTTAGCGGCAAAATCTATATCGCCGATTTCTTTTTTATTTCTTGCCCAACAATTTGCCCGAAAGTTGCCCAGCAAATGCTGCGCCTGCACGATCGCTACCTCGACAACGACCGCGTATTGCTGCTTTCGCATACTATTGATATTAAACACGATACGGTGCCCCGGCTTAAAGCTTATGCCGAAAAATTACAAGTCAAACCCGGTAAATGGCATTTTGTAACGGGCGACCGCGACGCGATCTACGGCATCGGCGATGATTATATGAGTATTGCCAAAGAAGACCCCAATGCCCCAGGCGGCTTCGACCACAGCGGCTGGCTGCTGCTCGTCGATGAAAATCGCCATATCCGCGCCTATTGCGACGGCACCGACCCCGAAGCAGTAACCCGGTTTATGAATGATGTCGATTGGCTGCTGGCTCACCCCGCGGGGTTGAAGGAGTGAGAATCCCGGTCGTCAGTTGTCAGTTCTACGTCTGTTTATTGGTTTATTGGTTTATTGGTTTATTGGTTTATTGGTTTACTTTTATTCATAAACTTATAAACCCATAAACCTATAAACGGACAAACCGACAACCGACATGCCTCAATTCAAAAACTGGACCTTATTTCTCGACAGAGACGGTGTGATCAACCGCAGGTTGCCCGGGCATTACGTGACGCACTGGGAAACCTTCGAGTGGATACCCGGGGTATTGCCGGCTATCGCGGCTTTCTCGCGTTTGTTCGGGCGTATTGTTGTAGTTACCAACCAGCAAGGTATCGGCAAAGGATTGATGAGCGAAAAACAACTGGCCGAAATTCACCAACACCTCGTCAAATCAGTGGTTGCCGCCGGTGGGCGAATTGACGCGGTCTACTATTGCCCGCATTTATCAACCGATAACTGCAGCTGCCGCAAACCCCTCGGCGGTATGGCGCTTAGCGCTCAGGCAGATTTTCCCGAAATCGATTTCTCGCAATCGGTTATGGCCGGCGATACGGCTTCCGATATCCAATTCGGACAGAATCTGGGTATGATCACCGCTCTCATCGGCAGCGAAGATACGTCGCCCTGGATGCCCCAATACCGCTTCAAAAGCCTGGCGGAGATGGCCGAAAGTTGGTGTGAAAAATAATTGATTTGCAAAAAAAAGGATATGAATCTTTATCAAATCATTCAACTCAAACCGTCGCCGGCTGATCATCTGGTCGCATTGGACGTAGAAATACTGGGCGCCGTGCCGCAAAAAGATCAACTCGTATTCCTCAAAGGAAATGGGGGCGATACTGCCGTAACTGCCATAGAAAGCGTTAAAAAAAGCGGCGACAAACAATACGCCCTGGAGTTGGCCATCCTCACCGACTATATCGAAATAGATCTCATGGAGATCATGCCGGGCAAACGCCTGCTGGGAGGGCCTTCTAAAGACGATTTTTATCAGCTCTCGCTGCAACAACGCCGGAAATGGCTGTTGGATGTCGTATTGGCATATTGCGGCGAAGCGGTGGCCGCTTATGTCGCTTCGGCTGTTCGCGCCGGGGTTGGGCTCGTTACCACGGAGGAGGGCCGCGGCAGTCACCCGGGAGGTACCCGGCTGGGCGGCGCCCCCGATCTGCCCGCAGGTATTCGCTGGCCGCAAACCCCGCAGGGGCATCCGCTGGCCTTACTGGCGCAAATCAACTTCGGCGAGCTCAGTCAATTGCCCCATATCGCCGCGCTGAGCGATTTTCCGGGAAAAGGCCTGCTCTCGTTTTTTGCGTATCCCTTCGCCGAAGGCGACACTGATATACTGCTCAAAAAAGGCCATTGCCAGGTGTTGTATTTCCCCGAAAATACAGACCTGTCGAGAAAAAACAACCCCGAAGACATTGAAGAGGTTATGTGGCCCGACCCCGCTTTTTGCCTTCCGTTTGACGTGTTGGAATTACCGGCGCCGGAAATTGCCGTTGGTGAAAACCCGGCCTGGTCGCCCGCCGATCAACGCGATTATGGGTATTGTTATCAAATCTGCCGCGAATATTTTACGGCTGCCGACTACCGCAATAAGTTGCTGGGATATCCCGATCAATTGCCCGGATTATCAGATAAATTGAACCCCCTGGCTCAACCAGGAGAAGTCTTGCTTTTTCAATTTGACTGCACCGACCCGGTGATAGATATGATGCCATTTTTAGGCGAAGGCGTATTGTATTTTTTTATTCAACAAAATGACCTGCAGAATTTGCACTTTGATAAGGTTAGACTGGCAATTGAGGAAGGCTGATTAATAAAAAAGGATTTCGGAAATAAACCCTGGGGTAGGGGAGACCTCCGAAATCCATGCTGGAAAAAACGAATCCATGATTTGACCTAATTCTATTTATAAAGAACAAATATTATGCCAAAAAAAAAGCCCGCATGGGAATGCGGGCCGAAAAACATCTTGCATCTTTTTCAAAACTCACCTGGTATAATCCAATTATCGTGCCAAAAGTGAGTTTGCGTCAGCGCTTATTTTTTTACAAATCGAACCGTCTGTAACTCGCTGTCTTGCTGTACCTGCAAGAAATAGATGCCTGGCGTCAGCGCTTGCACTTGCAGTTCGAGCTGATAATCGCCGGGGGGCACCGTCATCTGGCGGCGTTCTACTTCCTGTCCGTTGGTGTTGAGAATACGGACGAGCGCTTGTTGGGGCGTATTTGCGTCAAGTGACCACAGTGCCGTCAACTTATCGTTAGCCGGGTTCGGGAATACCGAAACTTGCAGGGGCTGTGACGGGTTGTTGTCGTTCTGCGCCGACAGGCCGGCGTTTTGGCCCAACAGGTTGCCATCAGACTTTTGAATTGAGATATAATTATCAGACAATTCAAAGCAATCGTCAGAAAGAATGGCTGTAGAAGCGGTATCGCCAACGCTGACCGTCAGGTTGCCGGTGTAAGCTAGTCCCCATACGTAGCTGGTACCTTGCAGTTCGCCTTCAAAGTCGAAACTGTTACCTGTTACAACATGCTGCACAATGAAGTATTGCGAGTCGGTAATCAAGTAGGCATAAGGCGTATTGGAAGCGCCTGTGGCGGTAAATTCCACAACATCCGGCTGGCCGTCGCTGGTGAGGAGTACCAGCGAGCTGTCGCCGTCAACTGTGCTTACCGTACCTGCCTGCGGAATACCTATGATCACTGTAATATAATTATTAGATACGTCGAAGCAATCGTCGGCCAGCGGATCAACGCCCACCACATCGCCGAAACCGGCGGTAAAGTTGCCGAGCAGCGAGATGCCATAGATACGCACTTCTCCCGGGCTGGCGGCGTCGAAGTTGATAATATCGCCGTTGATATTGGGGATCAAAATCCGGTTATCGGTATCGGTAATAACCAGTCGGTAATCGTCGCCCAGCGTACTGGTAGTGAAAACTTGTACCACATCGGCGGTATCGTCGCCGGGGCAGGTGTAAATCGTGGTAAGGCCCTCAGGCGTAGACAGTGTACCGCCGTCGGTGGGTTCCGAACGAGTAACGCTGATGAAGTTACCCGATAATTCGAAACAACTGCTGGCCAGGTCGGTTACCAGGATAGCCTGGCCGGGCTCAATGAGGATATTGCCGGTATAAGACAAACCCCAGATGTGGTAATCGCCGGGAGTAAATGCATTGAAGTCAATCTGGCTGCCCTCGATGATGTCGAGCAAAACATTGGTGGGCGTTGTCACCAGGTAAACATAACCCGAATTTGAAGTGCTGGTATTCGTCATATCCAGTATGCCGTCTTCAGCGCCGATACAAACGGTCACATCGCCGGTATTGCCGTCGGCGGCAATATCGCCTCCTTCAGGGATATCGCGAACGATCGTAATAAAGTTATCGGAGAGCGAATAACATTCGCTCGACAGCGTAGCGGAGGTGATAATATTGCCAAGGCCGGCCTGAAGCGTACCCGAATAAGAGATACCCCAAACGCGAAGGCGGTTGAAACCGGTGATCTCAAAGTTTTGCTGGTTGCCGTTGATGAGGGCGAGGATAACGTTTGTTTCAGTAGTGATAACGTACTGGTAAGAAGCGTCGGTAGCCAGGCTGGAGTTGACAAACGTCACAATATCAGGATTGCCGTCGGTGGCGCATACGTATAAGATGTCGCTGTTGCCGTCGCCGAATATGGTACCGCCGTCAACCTGTGTTTTATTGATAGCCAGGAAGTTGTCGGTCAGGTCCCAGCACTCGGAAGCCAACTGCGTTTCGAAAATGTTGTCGCCAGGGAAAGGAAGCAACTGGCCGATATAAGCAACGCCGTAGATCCTCCAGTTGCCGCCGATGGCATTTTCAAAGTCGAAACTGCTTTCGGTTACAATACCGATGAGGAAGTCGTTTTCGTCAGTGATCAAGAAAGCGTAATTGGCGCCGGATGTGCCGGTCGCTTCGTATTCAATCAGGTCGGCAGAACCGTCGCCAACGCAAAGGTCTACAGCGTTGAGGCCGTCGGTGGTAGCTATGGTTCCTCCGTTGGGCGCTTCGCGGAGCACCTCTATAAAGTTGGAAGACAAATCGTAGCAGCCGTCGGCGAGGGTAGCGCTAGCCGCATCCATACCGGCTTCAGCCAGCAGGTTGCCGTTGTATGCCAGGCCCCAGATGCGGAAGTTGCCAAGGCCCAGGCTTGAAGCATCCAGTTGCGTGTCGGTGGTCAGTGCGATGATGACATTGTTCAGATCGGTAACCAGGAATACAAAACCGTTGCCGGTTGCGCCGGTGCTGCTGTAGTTGAGTACCGTGGGGATAGAATCGCCCGGGCAAATGGCGATATTGGTTACGCCGCCTTCGAGTTGCACCGTACCGCCTTCGGCGGGCTGGCGCAGGATCGTTACGAAATCATCAGACAGGTCGAAGCAGTCGTCAGACAGGTCAACGGCGCCGGCGTCGTCGCCTGCTTGTGCTATAATATCGCCTGTGTATGCCAATCCCCATACGCGGTATGCGCCTTCGGGCAGTGCGCCTACGTCGAATGTGCCGGTCGTAGAGGTATTAATAATGATATTGTTAGCATCGGTGAGTACAAACAGGTAGGGCGTGCCGGAGTTGCCATTGGCAGCAAAATTGATAACATCGCTGCTGCCGCCGTCAGGGCAGCTGTATACGAGTGTTTCGCCTTCTGCAGTAGCGACCGAGCCGCCGTTGGGCGTTTCGCGCACTACCGTGATAAAGTTGTCCGACAGGTCATAACATTCATCGCTGATCGTCACAGCGCCTGCGTTATCGCCTATTTGTGCCGTGAGGTTGCCGGAGTAAGCCAGCCCCCAAATTCTGCAATTGCCGGCGGGCAAGCCGTCAAAGTCAAATGACGTCTGATCGGTTACAGCCAGGATCGTATTGTTTTCGTCAGTAATTACATAAGCGTAGTTGGCCGAAGAAGTGCCGGTTGAGATATAGTCAACAACATCGGCATTGCCGTCGCCGGGGCAAGTATAAGCGATGGCGTCGCCGCCGGGCAATGACAGGGCGCCGCCGTCTACTTCCTGCACGCGCACATCCACAAAGTTGGAAGACAACTCGTAGCAGCCGTCGCTCAACGGTGTAGCGCCTGCATTATCGCCCAATTGAACGGTGATATTGCCTGTGTAGGAGAATCCCCATACGCGGTAATTGCCGGGAGCGTTTTCGCCAAAATCGCGGCTGTTATCGAGCAGGAA
Source organism: Saprospiraceae bacterium (assembly GCA_036741235.1). Classification (GTDB taxonomy): domain Bacteria; phylum Bacteroidota; class Bacteroidia; order Chitinophagales; family Saprospiraceae; genus JABWBR01. The sequence goes on from DAINSQ010000072.1 coordinate 17,018, forward strand.
GGCCAGCACGGTATTGTCGGCATCGGTCATTACAAACCCATATGAAGCTGACGACTGGGTGTCGTAAATAAAATTGACGACATTGTTAACGTCATCCTGATTGCAGACTACCAGGTTGGTAGCGCCGTCGATGGTAGAGATCGTGCCGCCGTCGACAAAAGTGCGGTTGATGAGAATAAAATTGCTCGACAGGTCGTAGCAGCCGTCGGCCAGGGTTACCTGGTCGGCGTCGTCGCCAATTTGGGCGGTGACGTTGCCGCTGTAGGCCAGGCCCCAGATGCGCACAGCATCGCCGGTATTGTTATCGAGATCTGAAGTAGGATCAGTTGAAACGCCTACGATGACATTATTTTCGTCGGTAAATACATACAAGTAGTTGTCGCCAAAAGCGCCGTCGGCATTAACCGTGAGGTTGTCGGGCTGGCCGTCGCCGGAGCATATTGTGGCCGTATCGTCGCCGTTGTCGAGCGACAGGGCGCCGCCGACGGCTTTGCTGATCTTGATATCTATAAAATTATCGGAAAGTTCGTAACACTCATCGGCGAGAACCACGAGGTCGGCGTCGTCGCCCGCTTCGGCCAGCAAGTTGCCGGTGATAGCCAGGCCCCAGATGCGGTATGCGCCGGGCGCCAGGTTGCCCAGGTCGATATCGCCGCTGGCATAAGCGCCGATAATGACGTTTTCAGTATCCGTCAGTACGTAGTAATAGTTGGGCGAAGTAGAGGTTGTTACCGCAAAAACGGGCGCCGACGGGTTTTCGTTGATACAAATATCAGTGGCGGTAGCGCCGGTGATCAGGCTTACCGCGCCGCCGTCGATATTTTGCTTGGTAGCGGTGATAAAGTTGTCAGACAGGTCGTAGCAGCCGTCGCTGAGCGCGGTTGTAGCGGCGTTGTCGCCTACGTTAACGCTTAGGTTGCCGATATAGGAAAGGCCCCATACGCGGGAAGTTCCCGAAGGGAAAGCGTTGAAGTCGAGGCTGTTACCGTTGATAATTGCCAGCACGACATTGCTTTCGTCAGTGAGCAGATACACATAAGGCGCATTGGAAGTGGTTGACGCCTGGAAGTTGAGTTGCGTTGGGCCTCCGCCGGTGCATACGCTAACTACCGTTTCGCCGTTGGTAAGCGATACGGTACCGCCGTCGGGGGTGGTTTTTTCAATTTCGATAAAATTGTCGGATAAAGCGAAACACTGCGTGGCCAATTGCGCGGTAGCGGCGTTTTGCCCGGGCTGGGCAAGCAAAGTGCCGGCATAGGCGAGACCCCATACGCGGCTGACGCCTTGAGCGCTGTTTTCAAAGTCAAAGCCGGCGCCGCTTACGACCTCTATAATCACGTTATTTTCATCAGTGATCAAATAGACGTAAGACGGGCTTGAACTGGTGGTGCTAAACTGAATCAGGTCAGCATTGCCGTCGCCCGGGCAGGCGAATGCCGAGGCTGCGCCGGTAGCGGTAGAAACCGAGCCTCCCGTAGGAGTAGTATTGATTACTGTAATGGAATTGATCGTCAGTTCAAAACATACGGTAGCGAGTTGTGCCGTATTCAGCTGCTGCCCCACCTGATTGATCAACTGACCAATGAATGAAAAGGCATAAACCTGGTAAGTCCCCGGAGACAATATCTCGAAATTGATATTGTTGTTTGTGGATTGGTATACGATCGTATTGTTTTGGTTTACCACCAAATAACCAAACGGCGTCGGAAGTTTACTGGTGCGGAAGCGAACCACATCCGGCAGTCCGTCGCCCTGGCACAAGGTAAGCGACGATACGTTGCCCGGAGCAATGATCGATACGCCTCCTATGCAATCGATGCCGGCCTGGGCATTCAGGCCCTGACGCGCGAATACTGCAAGGGTTAGTACGAGTAACAGTTTTGTTAAGTTCATAGAGAGACCAGATTTTTGTGAAATGATGATTTTGAAATTATGCTTATTCTGCAACAGGCAAAAGGGGGGCACCGCCTTGTTCTTTCAATAAGAAGAACTGCAACGACCTGCGCAGGTATATAGAGCCACTTTAGCGAATTGGATGTATGAAAATAAAGGGTTCGCAAACGCGATCAATACATGAGCAAAATTATAATATTTTTTGGAATTCGCAAATGAAACGCTTGAGCAATTTTTACAAAACAATAGCGAAAAAATGGCGCATTAGTGCTAACTTTGATACGGCATCATACCCACGCAACTATCTATACGCTTTTTTGCCGCAAATGTTCCCGATCCGTCCAGGATTTGCATAGCCCGCTATTGTTAGCATATTGTTGAATTATGGCCTGTTCGCAAAATATATCATTGAAAACTACACTTCTTCTGACGCTGTTGTGCGCGGCGCTGGCGGTGCAGTTTAGCATTCCCGGAGGAAAGCCCTCAGGCGCAGCGATGTTGCCGCCCACGGAGGGTATTCGCACGCTGGGCGGCATGTCGGCTGAAAATCTGGTCAGAAATGTATTCGCAGAAGGCGGCACCTGCGACAATATCTTCAACATAGCGCCTATCGGCAATACCAGCGGTATCGGTTATTTTGACCAGGGTACAACTTCAATCGGGTTGTCGCGCGGGATTATCCTGTCTACCGGCCCTATTGCCAATGCCCACGGCCCGAATGCCGCCACCGACAGGAGCGGCAACTTCAACGACAACAGCGGCGACCCCGACCTGCACCTGATGACTACCCACCCAGTCAAAGACGCTGTGGGCATTGAGTTTGATTTTGTACCCCTCGATTCTATCGTTACTTTCCGATATGTTTTTGCCTCTGAAGAGTACTGCGAATTTGTGGGCAGTATTTACAACGACGTATTCGGCTTTTTTGTCAAAGGCCCGGGTATTTCGGGCGGTTTTTCCGGCAATGCCGCCAACGTGGCTCTGATTCCGGGGTCTAACGACTTTGTGGCGATCAATACCGTGAATCACCAACAAAATACGGATTTTTATATCGGCAACGAACGCCAGGAAGACGCCAACGAATGCGGTATCCCGTTTGTCGTTAAGCCGTTTAATCAGTTGATTGAATACGACGGATTTACAACGCAGCTTACGGCGGTGTTGAGGCTGTCGCCCTGTCAAACCTATCATATCCGGCTCGTGGTTTCCGATGTCGCCGATAATTATTACGATTCCGCAGTGTTCCTGGAGGCGGGCAGTTTCAACCTGGGCGGGCAGGTGGCATTGGGCGCAGGCACTTCCGTCTCCTCGGGCCTCACAGTAAGCGAAGGTTGTAGCAACGGCTTTTTTACATTCGAACGCGACCAGGGCGCGCCCGACGATTTCCCGCTCAGCGTGGGCATCCGCGTCGCTGCCGCCAGCCAGGCCCAGGAAGGGCTGGATTTTGCCCCGCTACCCAATGTAGTTACCATCCCCGCCGGCTTGTCGTCGGTCGATATGCCGGTTGAAGTCTTTAACGACAATATGGCGGAAGGCCCTGAAAAGTTATTGCTTGAGCTGGATATTCCCTGCGCTTGTTATTCCGATTCCGCAGAGTTGATCATCGTCGATCCGCCGCCGTACAGCATGCAGTTGCCCAACAGCTACACCTGCGCCAATGCCCCGGTGCAGTTGTCGCCCATTGTGATGGGGGGCAACCCGCCTTATTCCTACCTGTGGAGCTTTACGACTTCCACAGCGCCGGTAGTGACCACGCTTCCACTGCCCGGCGCAGTATATGCCGTGACAGTCACCGACGCTTGCGGCCACGCACTGTCAGATACCTGCGAACTTGTTGTTACACAGCCCCCCAGCGCCTATTTAAGCGGAGAAGCGATAATTTGTGAGGGCGATACGGCCTGGTTGCCGCTGATCATTTCAGGCACGCCGCCCTGGGTGCTTACCTATACGCTTGACGGCATTTTACAACCTCCGTTGACGCTGCCAGCAGGAACGACGGGGTTTCCGGCTTTTCAGGATGGACTTCACGCGCTGATCAGTATTAGCGATCAGGCTTGCCAGGGACAAGCCTCGGGGCAAGGCGGTCTCCAGTTGATGCGTATAGCCGTAGAAGCAACGGTAGGCGAACTGGCCTGCGCCGGCGATACCGACGGCGCCATCTCCGTTGTGCTCAGCGGCGGCACTCCGCCCTATATTTTGCAATGGGACCAGGGACTGGGTAGTGGCAATACCCTGAATAACCTCCCTGCCGGCTGGTATACGCTAAGCGTCACTGATCATGTAGGCTGCCGGAAAGTGTATACCTATGAAATTGCCGACCCCGACCCGCTGCAGCCGGTGTCGGTATCCTGCGAAATGCTGCAAACCGGCATTTTGCAACTCAACGCCGGCGGCGGTACGCCGCCTTATGAATACGCCGCTGATAACGGGCCCTTTGCCGACGCCTCGCTGTTCGAAACCCTGTCGCCGGGCGAAACCTACCAACTGCGCATCCGCGATGCCGAAGGCTGTACTACTACTCAGTCCTTCCTCATGCCTGTCGCCTACGGCGAAATGGCGGAATTGCCGCCAACGGCGGAAGCCAAACTAGGCCTTCCCTTTACCTTTGATCCCCAATGGAATCTGCCGTTTTCGCTTATCGACAGCATAAGCTGGTCGCCGGCGGATAGCCTCAGTTGCAGCAATTGCCCCAACCCCCAGCTCATAGCCGTACAGGATGGGCTTTACCGCTTGTATGTGACCGACGTATTTGGTTGCCGCGATAGCTACGATTTGAGGCTGATCGTAGATCGGTCGATAAACGTTTATATTCCCAACGCTTTTTCACCCAACCACGACCAGGTCAACGACCGGCTTACCGTGTATGCCAATACGCTTCAGGTATCGGAAATATTGTCGCTGCAAATTTTTGACCGTTGGGGCGGCTTCCTGTTTGAATCCAGGAATTTTACCCCCAACGAAGAACGCGCCGGTTGGGATGGCAACGCCCGCGGACGCCCCCTCGACGCAGGCGTATATCTGTATGTAGCCCGGCTACGCCTCACCGACGGCTCGCAGCGAACGATTACCGGCGATGTGATGTTAATGCGGTAATGCACAATACTTATGAATGAAGGAAACTCCAGGCTCCGCTTTTTATCATACGGGGTCATTATTTACATGTTGATCGCCTTTTCCTGGTGGTCGATTTTGCTTTTTATTAAAAATACCGACGCATTTGTAGCTAAACGCGATTTGCTTAAAATAGGTATGATCGCAGAAGGGTTGGTGAGCTCAGATGAAGAGTTTTATCGCTCGGAGCGATACCAAAACCTTGAATATCAATACGAAAAACAGGAATGGATGATCCTGGGAGAAGCCGCGGTGTTTATCCTCAGCCTGGTTGTAGGCGTATGGTTGATCAACCGGGGCTACCACAAAGAAATGATCGCCGCCCGCCAGCGCCGCAACTTCCTGTTGTCTATCACCCACGAACTAAAGTCGCCGCTGGCATCCATAAAACTGGTGCTGGAAACGCTTCTGAAAAGAGAATTACCCCGCGAGCAATCGACCAAATTTGTTCAAAACGGCCTGCGCGATACGGACCGACTCACCGGCTTGGTCAACGACCTGCTGCTGTCGGCCAAACTCGAAACCGCCTACCAACCTCAGTACGAACCCCTCAACCTCGACGAATTATTTGGCGAATTGGTACAAAAAATACGCGATACCTATCCGCAAGTCGCTATTCGCCTGGAAACGTCACCCGATCTTCCACCTATATTGGCTGACAAATTGGGATTGACTTCGGTGGGGATGAATTTACTGGAAAATGCAATAAAATACGGCAACAAACACCCCGAAATAACGGTTAATCTCTCTACAGCAAATCGCTCGTTGCAAATAGATGTGGCCGACAACGGCATTGGCGTTCCCGATAGCGAAAAGAAAAAGATCTTCGCCAAGTTTTACCGGGTTGGCAACGAAGATACCCGGCAAACAAAAGGCACCGGATTGGGTTTGTTTATTGTAGCCCAAATTATCAAAACCCACCACGGCAGTATTGTTGTGTTGGATAATCAACCCAGGGGAAGTATCTTTCGCGTCAAATTGCCGCTCGAAAACCCCGAATCTTGAGCTTGATTGGGGCTGTTTAAGTTTTTTCCACAGATTAACACGGAGTCAATATTAACCTATGCTACGCATCCTACTCGTCGAAGACGAAGAAAACATCAGGGACCTGGTCAAGTTCAACCTCGAATCGGAGCACTACGAAGTGGTAGCCACCGGCCATGGCCGCGAAGCCCTCAAATGGATCGACGAACAGCACTTCGACCTGCTTATCCTCGACGTGATGCTGCCCGAAGTAGACGGCTTTCAGATCTGCGAGCAGGTGCGCCTCAGCAACCGCGAAGTGCCTATCATCTTCGTGACGGCCAAAGATACCGCTATGGACCGCATAGCCGGGCTGCGCCGCGGCGCCGACGACTACCTCACCAAACCCTTTAACCTCGAAGAATTGTTGCTGCGCGTGCAACGCCTCATACAGCGCACCAGCAAATCGCCGGAAAATACCCCCGACATCTACGAATTCGACGGCCATCAAATCAACTTTGCCACTTTTGAAGCCCGCGGCAACGGCGGTATATTTACACTCACCAAAAAAGAAGCCATGCTGCTCAAGTTGTTGATCGACCGCAAAAACGAGGTCGTCTCCCGGCAGCAAATCCTACAATCCGTCTGGGGTTACGACGTGTACCCCTCCACTCGCACCATCGACAATTTTATCCTCTCTTTCCGAAAGTATTTTGAAAAAGACCCTAAAAACCCGGTGCGGTTTTTATCGATCCGCGGCGTGGGGTACAAGTTTGTGGGGTGATT
>DAINSQ010000073.1:0-2190 GCA_036741235.1 Saprospiraceae bacterium
AGTTGCTCACCGCCCAGCAAAACCTGCTTTATCTACTCGACAACGACCCCGGCAATGTCGGTATGATCGAAGCGGCGGGCGAGCGACTGCGCCAATTGGGCTTTACTGCCCAGCAGGAGCATCAATTGCGAAAAAGCAGAAAGCTGGTATACGCCGTCACGATTTACAGTCCATACAGCGGCCACCTCCACGACACCCCCGGCGATATGCAGGCCGGCGGCGGCATGAACGAGGCCGCCACGCTCACCACGGCGCCGTTGCGCTTGCGGGAAGGCGACTATATCCAGCGCGGCAGCCCTGTATTGACCGTCTACGATCCCGGCAAAGTTTGGGTATTGCTCAACATCTTCCCCGGCGACCTGCCGCTGGTCAGGGTGGGCGACAAAGTGCGCATACGCCCGGAATCGGCGCCCGACCGCGATTTCCGCGCCCGGATCGACTACCTCGAGCCGGTATTGCGCGAAGGCAGCAAAGTAGCCCTGGCCCGGGTGTATGTCGACAATTCGGCATTGCAATTGCCTGTCGGCGACCGCGTAAGGGCCATCGTCTTTAGCAAATCGGTGGAAGGCTGGTGGTTGCCCGAAGACGCTGTGGTCGCCCTGGGCGCCCGCGCAGGTGTCATGCTCAAAACCGGCGACGGCTACGAAACCCGGATTGTGCAGACCGGGCTTCGCGCCAACGGCAAAGTGCAAATCACCGGCGGCTTGTCGCCCGCCGATAGCGTGGCCTCCAATGCCCAATTTTTGCTGGACAGCGATAGTTTTTTTACTACAAAATAAAAAAACAACCATGCGATACCCGCTTATATACCTCGTATTGATCGCACTGCTTGCAGCCTGCAAGCATGACCATAGCGCTCAGAGCGCCGACTCCGATGTATACTACACTTGCTCGATGGATCCGCAGGTAGTTGCCCACGAACCCGGCTTGTGTCCTATTTGTAAAATGCCGCTCACCCTCATGCGCAAGGGCAAAGGTTTAAAAGCAGGCGAAATACAACTTACCGACCAGCAGATACAATTGGGCAATATCGCCTACGACACGGTGCGTTTGTCCGCCATCGGCGAAGAAAACGCCTTTACCGCCACACTGGCCGCCGACCTCAACAAAACCTACACCCTCAGCGCGCGAATGAGCGGGCGCATCGACCGACTGTACGTGAAAACCGAAGGCGACAGGGTAGGGAAGGGGCAACGCATTTACGACCTCTATAGCGAGGAACTGCAAGCAGCCAAGCAGGAATACTTGTTGGCGTTGCAAAAACAAAAAACGCAGCAAAGCGCGCTGATCGACTACGGCGAACTGGCCCGGCAGGCCAGGCAAAAACTGCTGCTGTGGGGCATGCAGGAAAGGCAAATCGACGAGTTGGCCAAAAGCGGCCAGGTTGGCAACTATACGTCATTTTATAGCTCTTACGATGGCTACGTGTTGGAAGTAAGCCAGGAAGAGGGCAATTACGTCATGGACGGCTCGCCGATACTGCGCCTCGCCGATTTGTCTTCGCTATGGGTAGAAGCGCAGGTGCATGTGAGCCGCTTGTCCGACCTGCGGCCCGGCAAACCCGTATCGGTGCGTTTGCCCGACTTCCCCGAGTTGGCACTCGAAGGCCGCGTTGATTTTGTCAACCCCGAACTCAGCGCTGGCAGTCAGCTCAACCTCGTGCGCGTGGCTACCCCCAATCCGGGTATGCAACTGCGGCCTGGATTGCCGGCTACTATAACCGTACCTGGGAAGCCGCAACATGCGCTCACCCTGCCGTTGGCCGCCGTTATGCGCAGCGGCGATAATGCCCAGGTATGGCTGTATGCAGGGAATAATACTTTCAGAAGCGCTACGGTGTCTACAGGCCTGGAAACCGCCGACCGCATAGCTATTACCCACGGTCTTCAACCCGGCGACGTGGTAGTGACCAGTGGAGCCTATCTCCTGCAAAGCGAATATGTAATTAAACGCGGAGCAGCGCCGGGAGAGGGAGGGTGAGAGGTACCCAAACCTACAACCTACAACCTCCCCCCCTCGTACGACTAAATCATACATAAACAATTACTGAAAAATAAAAAAAATTGCGAAATTTGAAGATGTCGAATCGTGCTATTATCAAGAAAATCAAAAAAATGCTGCGTTTGGATACAGCGACTTTTCCGGAAATAAGCACAGCGCGACTTTGCTTGCGGCAGTTGTCGCCTGACG
>DAINSQ010000073.1:2200-23412 GCA_036741235.1 Saprospiraceae bacterium
CCAGCGGACTACAGGCCGGTGATGTGGTTGTGACCAGCGGCGCATATCTGTTGCAAAGCGAATATGTAATTAAACGGGGAGCGGCGCCGGAGTGAGAGGGAGAGAGGGGTACTAAACCTATAAACAAACCTACAACCTACAACCGACCGTACGGCTAAACCTTAAGTAAACAATTCCCCAAAAAAAAAATTAAATTGCGAAATTTGGACATGCCTATTCGCGTCATCATCAACAAACTTAGAAAAATGCTGCGTATAGACTCCAAATCTTTTCCGGAAATAAGCACAGCGCGACTTTGCTTGCGGCAGTTGTCGCCTGACGATGCGCCGGCGATATTCGCCCTGCGCACCGACCCCGAAGTCAACCAATACCTCGAAAGGCCGCTATTGCGTCGGCTGGAAGAAGCGCAGGACGTCATTCAATCGCTCAATCAGGGCGTAGCCAACAACAGTTGGATATTTTGGGCTATTGCCTTAAAAGACAACAACCAACTCATCGGCACCATCTGCATTTGGAACATCTCCAGAATCAACTCCAGCGCCGATATAGGTTATGAGCTGCTCCCCGGTTACCAGGGTAAAGGTATCATGCAAGAAGCGCTCTCGCAGGTGTTGGATTTTGGCTTTCAAAAAATGCAACTAAATAAACTACAAGCATTTACACATAAAAATAATAATAAATCATTACAACTTTTGCAAAAAAACGGTTTTTCCAGAGACGAACAAGTAGAAGAACAAGAACACGCCGGCGAAAAAGGCCTGGTGGTGTATTCAAGAGAGCGATTAAGAAGATAGGCGCTGAACAACCGGTATTGGGGCTTGAAACCTGTCAAACCTGCATCAAATTTTAAACCGAAGATCGATATACCAGTTGGTAATACCTGTCTTTTACCGGCGATACGCTTATTAATATCAATAAGGAAATAGACAGTATGATAAAACAGACCGGGTAATGCAGCAAGGCGCAAACAAAAGCTATTAACTGCCATAAGCGCGCTATTTCAAGGTAAAACACCCATCTTTTTTGTTCTAAAACAGCGCCGCAAATGATAAGTGTGGATATGATAAATATAAAAACTTCCGCTCTGACTAAATAGCCAATCCCTGGATAACCATACATTAAGCTGCATAATAATACCAGCGATAACACAACCTGCGCGTTGATATAATTTTTAAACCCAGGATACATTCGCAGATTTTTTCGTTTCAGCAATAAGCGTTCCAGCACAGGCCGGATATTGGGATCCATCTTTGCCGGAGAGCCAAATACAACTTCCCATTTTTCGCGCCAGTTTTTTTTAGTGCGGGCCAACATATATATTTCTGCATAATAGTGGAAATGCTGCCATAAAAAACTGTGGCTTTTCAATGGATGTGTCAACCCATAAACCGGTTTTTCTTCCTCAATTTGATAAGTACCGAATAGTTTATCCCAAAAGACAAATACATCGCCATAATTTTTATCAAGATATTGTTCATTGGCAGCGTGGTGTACTCGATGAAGGGATGGAGTAATGAAAATATGCTCCAGCACTCCCAGCTTGCCTATCATTTGCGTATGGGTAAAAAAAGAATAGGCGCCGTGAAAAAACAGCATACCGATTACCATTTCCGGATTAAATCCTGTAAGAGGTAAAACGCACCAAAACGCAGTTCGAATGAAAGCCTGAAATATAGTAATACGCGCGGCTACCGACAGGTTGAAATCTTCGCTTTGGTGATGTACAATATGTGCGGCCCAAAAAAAATTGACCTCGTGCCCAAGACGATGATACCAATACCAGATAAAATCGGTAATCAATAGCAATAAGATCCAGGCAACCCAATTCGGGGTGATTTCAAAAATAGCATAATTCGTATATATGTAGTTGTAAATCCCGTAAAATGAAGATGCTACAAATAAAGACGTTAAGCGCTCGCAGATACCGACACTCAGGTTTGAAATAAAATTACCATATTGAAAAACGTCATTTCGCTTATTATAAATGGCGTATATGTATTCGGCAGCAATAAAGAAGAGTACAATAATGATACTTAAAGCGGATACCATAACATATAGTTTTAATTCCTGATAGTTGCCAATAATCCATCATAGCCGATTAATCCTGTATAAGCTTGCTTTCTCTTTCTACCAGATCGGCAATACTGGTATTAGAGAGAATGCGGAGACTGGAATCTCGAACCTCCGTCATGATATCGCGCAAACTGCAAGCGGCTTCGTTGGCGCATTCGTCGCATGATTCGTAGTAATGAAGGCTTACGCAAGGCAACATGGCAATGGGCCCTCCTGTGATGCGTATTATATTGCTCAACATGATTTTCTCGGGGTGAATGGATAAGTAATAGCCGCCATTCATGCCTTTTTTACTGTGCAAAAAACCGTTGTTGCGCAGCTCCGACAATATGGTTTCGAGAAATTTCCGGGGAATACGCTCGCTTTCTGCAATCTCGGAAACGGGTACCAATGTCTTGGAGCTATATTGTTTGGTTAATGCCGCCAAGGCCTTTATCGCGTATATGGTCTTTTTCGATAACATAGAAACAAAAATATAAATACCTCTTAATTCCTATAAGTTTAGTAGGATTTTTTTTAACCAGCGAATGTAACTTATCAAGCTTCACAGCTCAATCCGGTAATCGTTCGGCCTGTAAATCCATCCCCTACCGCAACCCATCCCCTTTCTCGTTTATCTCTATTCCTCATGGCGCAAACTCCCCCTTACAATTCCATACTGCGCTCCCAAATACGTTATCATGATAAAAAACGGCGCCAGGGGCAGGGGCGTATAAAACTTGTTGACGGCCAATAAACTATCGGATATCACAAAGGCGGCCGCGCCCAATACGATCCAGCGGGCGGCGCCGGCAGGCCAATATGCCCAACCGCGAATGGCCGTGGCCATCATAGCGCCGATGACGAAGCCGTATACCAGCACAGGTATTTTTAGCGCTTGCAGGTGAGGGAATAACAAACTCATTAGCCCTGTTAAATAAACGATCAGCAATACCCAGGCCCACCACTGGTAATTTCTTGCGCGGGCGTATTGAGATATAGTCTTGTTAAACAACAAGATATAACATACGTGGGCAATCAAAAAGGCGACCAGGCCGCCGATAAAAAACAACTCTCCCTTATGGGCAAAAAGCAAAACGACATCGCCGATCCAGGAGAAAAAGAGAGCGGCGATCAGCAGGCTGCGAAAAGGAGCAGCGCCGGCTTGCCATACCGCCATGATCAATAATGGCAATAACAAGGGTTTGGTGTAAGCGGCTGCCGCCGGCCACGCCAATAAGCTGAGCAAATGTAAACCACTGATGAGGACGAAAAGAAGAAAAAATCTGGCGCCGGTCATGTCGTTTTGTTTTTTCGGGAAAGATAATAATTATTGGCAGGCCGCGAGAACTTACCGGTTAAGGTTTGTTTGTCGAATCCTTTTGTATCTCTGTTGGTTTCTCTTTTACAGCGCTAAGCGCACAGGGAAAATCCCAAACATACCCTATCTTTATAGTCGCAAAAAACAATAATCATGCGCCAGTTTTTAGCTATCATATGCCTTGCTGCCTGCCTGCGGGTCGGCGCCCAGCCCACGCCCTACAGCCTTGATACTACAACCATTCCTGGTACCGATGTCAGCTTTCAACTTGTATACCTGCCGGGCGGCACTTATCAGATGGGAGAAGATCAACAACATTCCGTAACGCTTGATCCTTTTTGGATAGGCGTGAAGGAAGTGACCTACGAAGCGTTCGCTTTATTTCAATTTCGCGACAACGACAACGACGCCAGCGTATGGAAGGAGGGCCGGTTCAAAGCCGATGCGGTGTTGCGCCCCACGCCGCAATATATCGATTTCACTTTCGGCATGGGCACAAAAGGGGGATTTCCGGCAGTGAGTATGACCCAACAGGGCGCGCTTCGCTATTGCCAATGGCTGTATCAAAAAACCGGCGTATTTTACCGCCTGCCCACCGAAGCCGAATGGGAATACGCCTGCCGAACAGGCGCTGCAGGGCCGCTGCCCGCAGGTGTGAACGCCGAAAATATCCAGGATTTCGCCTGGCTATTTGAAAACAGCTTCGAAAAGTATCAACCCACCGGACAAAAAAAACCCAATACGTGGGGCCTCTACGATATGCTGGGAAATGTGTCGGAATGGACGCTGGACCAATACGCCGACGACTATTTTGACCGCATCGGCGCTCAAACCGATAACCCCGTAATCGTACCCACCCAACGACACAGCCGTACAGTTCGCGGCGGCTCTTACGATACTTTTGCACAAGATTGCTCCTGCACCCGTCGCCAAAAATCCGATCCGCGCTGGCAACAGCGCGACCCACAGATCCCTAAAAGCAAGTGGTGGAATACGGATTCTCCGTTTCTGGGTTTTCGACTGGTAAGACCCGGAAAAACGCCCCCGGCAACGGAAGTGGAGGCGTTTTTCCGGGAAATGATCAGGGAGTAACCACGGCCACCTTGCCCCGCTTTACCCGGCCTTCGGCCAGGAGGCGGTATTGGTAGATACCTGAAGGCAAGCTTTCGCAATTTACCTCCAGCTTGTTGCCGGCGAAAGCGCGGGTCCACAGTAGTCGACCAGCAGTATCGTACCATTCAAGCCGGCCGTTGTTAACGGATTCATCCATTTCAAACCATACCTTATCGGCGGCAGGGTTGGGGAAAATGCGGGCTTCGAGCGGCAATTCCGGCACGCCTGTACTCGTCACAAAATCCTGTCCGATTTCATGAGTGGTCGTATTAGTGATCACCGGTTCGTTGAAATCGAAATAGATACCGGCGCTGTTGCGTATTTTCGTACCGATAGGCAAATCGGCCAATTGTGCTACGCGCAGACGAATAAATCCTTGCGAAGCATCGAAATTGTCGCTGCTGTCGGGCAAAATGATAGGGTCGAAGCTAAATACCAGGGTGCGTTCTCCTTCAATATCCCAGGTATAGGGGTGACTGGCCACCGCCGGGCGTACCGAAGCCAGGTCGAGAAACGGCGACAATGTATCGCGAATGACCACCCGGAAAGCCGTGTCGGTACCCGTATTTTGGAAACGGATGAGGTACTCCAGGTCGGTATTGGCTTCGATATAGTGGAAACTGCCGTACCCCAGCGGGTATCCCTGCTTGTCGTTGGGATCCCAGGAGCCCACATTTTCGCGGCAATCGACATCAATAAAGGGATCGGCATCGTTGAGCGCAAATTGGTTGACAAAGCCAGTGCTGAAGACGCCCACGTCATTGGTACCGCAACCCTCAACCGTGGCGCTGGGCGCCGATTCGCCGGGGTGGTAGGCTACCTGGTCTACCTCTACGCGATAGGTAGCTCCGTTGGCCGGGAATGACAATTCGTACGACTCATTACTGCCCAATAATACGTTATCAGGCAGGCTCATAAGCATCACGCCGTCTTCTACAACAATAAAGTTGCTGGCCGAGGTCATATTGCCGTTGCCGACATTAGTGATCGAGAACTTTACTTCGTCGCCTTCGCAAACGGCATTTACAGCCAGGCTGGCGCCCGACCACTGCGGATCGGGTTCGTCGCACAAATTGTCGGGGTAGATATGCGCTTCAACGCAATGCGTTTGGCCCAGGGCGACACTGCAACTCAAGACCAATACTACATTAAATGAACCGCACTGCCCCGGCGCTATGTCGCCCAGATTGAAGCGCAATACATTGCCTTGTATGCCGGCCAAGGGGATAGTCGACGAAAAATAGTTCATGTTGGGGTCAATGGCGATTTCAATGTAGGCGTCGTTGGCAATGACTGTGCCTTCATTGCAGAAGCTTACGGAGTAGTGGTTGGGGAAACATCGCCGGAGCAGGGGCGTACTGATGTTGACGGTCATAAGGGGGCATCCCTCTACAGGAATAGCGGGGATATCCAACACCTCGCTCTGACCGGGTTGCAACAAGGCTACCGAATAGATGGCCTGACAGAAATCCCACAAAGCAACAGGCGGCTGCACCGTCACTTCGTAGTTGCCAACGGGCAATTCGGCGTTATAAAAGCCGTTGGCATCGGTAACGCGGAAGTATACGTTTTGCCCGTTGTCAAGGCGCACCATCCAGTTTGACAAGCCTGCTTCGGCATCGTCGGCACAGTTGGCGTTGAGGTCTTCGAATACCCTGCCGGAAATTTGTACGCACAGGGAAGGATCTATAATCAATTCAATCGAATCGGAAACGCTACAGCCGCTTACGGGATCAAAAACATCGATGTAATACCATCCGCTTTGGTCGGCAGGGATGACGTACTGATTCTCCACATGGCCGTCGGGGTATGTCCAAAATGATATTAATTGCGGATGATTGTCGTTCGAAACGCCCAATGTGTAGTCTGTGCAACTAAACATATTGACGATGATCAAATCCTCTAGAGAGCTGGGCTGTACAACGATACTATCAACGGTCTCACAATCTGAAAACGCCGAGTTGGTCACCCGCAAGAAATAGGTACCGGTTTCACTCACATCAATAGTTGGCGAATTGCCGAGCAAGCCGCCGGGGCCGGTCCATTCGTATACAATATCAGGCCCGGCAGTCGAACTCGTACCGTCAAGCGTTATGACGCCGCCGGGGCAATCCAGCATAACCTCTTCCGGCCCCGCATCAGCGGTTAATAAACTTTCAACGATAGCTTCCGACCAAACCATGCAGCCTGCGGCGTCAGTGACTGCAAGCACATAGACGCCCGGCAAAACGGTTGCCGTAGGCGAAGTCGAAATAACTGCCCCCGATGAATTGGTCCAGGAATAGGCAAAAGGCAAGGTACCGCCGATCACACCAATGGGGCCTATCGTAACCGGTTCGTTGGGGCAATCGGTAGTGTAGACGTCAGGCACGTCTATGGCGATCACCGGCGGCTGTACGATTGTTACACATTCCGTAGCCAAACATCCATTATTGATGTTTTGTACGGTTACGCAATACGTTCCCGGCGCTTGAAAAGTCATGACAGGGCCTATCGCGCCGGTGCTCCACAAATATTGGTAGTTGGGGTTATTGGGCGGCACAACGGTTACAATCGCCGGCTGCCCGGCACAGCCCATAGGCGTATTGATATTAATAGCGATTTGAGGTACAACCGCATCTTCCAGCACATCCACATAAACCCCCGATACGCAACCGTTTACATCCGTTACCTCCAGCAGGTAGAGGCCGGCCACGGTAACAGTGGGGTTGAGAACCGTAGAAAACAACTGATCCAGCGGGTCGTACCACTTGTATAAAAACGGCGCTGCCCCTGAAACGGTGCAATTCAGGATCAACTCCGGCTGGATACAGGTAAGGATATTCACGCCGTTGCATACAATAACGGGGCCGCTCACCGGCGCTTGCACCAATTCGAAGGTACACGACGGCTCGCCGGCGTCGCGGAAAACAATCGTCACCGGACCGCCGCTTACGGGAAACGGCCCGAAATCGGCCGGCGTATCATAAGGGCCGCTGCCTACGTCAGTACCGCCGATACTGGCTATCCAGCCCGGGCCGGTATTACTTCCGGTTACGGTTAAAGACATCGTGAATACGTCGTCATTGGGATCTGTAGGCGTTGCATTGTTATCGCAGCCTGTGTCATTCACATTGGCTACAATGGCGCACTGGCTCCAGGCGCCAAGCGGGAATAGCAATAGGGCTATCAGTAGCAGTTTATTCATGGCATTAATTTTTTTAAAATTTGATGTTACAAATATTCACTCATTAGCAGTGTGAGACAAACACATTTTTTTAAATTTGTAGAATAATAATTTATCAATTTTTTTTTAAATTATTAAAAATCAATTTATTAATTAAAATAAATATTAAAATTGTAGAACGAATAAAACAAACATCAATTGAAAGACACGCAATTATTATACGCCCTGGTGGCAAAATTGCCGGCCAAAGACCGGAGAAAGGCGCGGTATTTCCTGCAAAGTCCATATTTCAACCAGCGGGAAGATGTTATTCGTTTGTTTGATCATCTTGAAGAACGGCTGCACATTTTGAAATTGGAAATAGAAAAACAGGCGGTTTTTAGCGCCGTATACCCTGGCGAAACTTTTTCCGATCAAAAGATGAGGCTGGTACAGAGCTACCTGCTCAAACTGATGGAAGAATGGCTATCGCTGGAAGAATGGCGGTCAACGCCGCTACCCCAACTCGCGCTATTGCCCGCCGCTTATCGCAAACGCGAGCTGCACAAACACGGCGCCAAGGCATTGCGGCAGGCATCGGATCAACTTGGCAAAAATCCCTGGCGTAATGAAACATACTACCGCACGGCCTTTGCCCTGGAAACCGAGCAATACCAGCGCAGCCTGGCGGCAGGGCGTTCCCAGTCCCTCAACTTGCAATCGCTTGAAAACCGACTACATATAGCTACCCTTTCTGCCCGTTTACGGCAGGCTTGCTTTACGCTGGCCCACAGCGCTATCTTTCAGGCCGACTACCATATCCCGATGCTTGACGCACTGCTGAAGGAGGCTCAAATGCCGCAATACGCCGGCATACCTGCCGTATCCCTGTATTTTCTGTGCCACCAGGCGCTCTACCTGCCGCCCGACGAGCAGCGTTTTGCCGCCTTTCACCATGCGCTGGTCGTTCATTTCGAGCAATTTCCGCCGGAGGAAATGCGCGATCTGATTTTGCTGGCCATCAACTATTGCATCCGGCAGATCAACGACAACCGCGATGCCTATTTGGCCGAAGCGCTGCATTTATACAAAAAAGGGCTCGAAAGCGAATTGCTGCTAGAAGGCGGGCGCATATCGCGTTTTACTTACAACAACGCCACAGGGATTGCCCTGCGGCTCAAGGACTGGGCCTGGGCCGACTGGCTGGTGCACGCCTACCGCGACAAGCTAGACCCCGCGCATCGCGACGCCACCTACTGCCTCAACGCCGCCCGGCTACACTATGCCCAGCAGCACTACCGCGAAGCGTTATTGCTGCTGCAAAAGGCCGACTACAAAGACATCATTCACAACCTTACAGCGCGCACCCTCCAACTCAAAATTTATTTCGAACTTCAGGAATACGACCTGCTCGACGCGCACGTTAAGAATATGTATACCTATTTGCGCCGCAACAAACAAATAGGATATCACCTGCGCAACTACCTCAATATTGCCAAATGGACCCAACGCATCATGACCGCCAACCTCAACGACCCCCTCGAAAAAGAAAAAATTCGCCGCGGAATAGAGCAAGAAGAACCCCTCACTGAAAAACACTGGCTATTGCAACAGTTATGACCATGCGGTTTTAGTATATTTACGCCGAAATTGTAAAACCCCCGCTTCTACCATACCAATAAAGACCTATGTTACGCAGATTCATCAACCAATTGATCAATAGTAGCGACAATCCCGGCCACATCAACAATGTGAAATGGATGTGGCGAATCGTACTCGGAGGCATCGGCGCGGTGTTGCTCTTGTTTATCGGCTTGTCGTTTACCAACCTGCCCTCGGTGAAAGAACTCGAAAACCCGCGCAGCGAGGAGGCATCCCAGATTTTCTCTTCTAATGGCGAAGTGCTGGGCCGCTATTACACCGAAAACAGGGTGCCGGTATCATTTGACGACCTTTCCCCCCACCTGGTAAAAGCCCTCATTGCCACCGAAGACGCACGCTATTACAGCCATTGCGGCATCGACTTTCAGGCCCTGGGCCGGGTTTTTGTCAAAACCTTCTTGTTGAACAAAGCCAGCTCCGGCGGCGCCAGCACGATTACCCAGCAATTGGCCAAACTGCTTTTCACCGGCAAACGAGCTACCAATACCCCAAAACGAATCGTCCAGAAACTTAAGGAATGGATTATCGCCGTTCGACTCGAACGCCGCTATACCAAAGAGGAAATTATTGCCCTCTACCTCAATAAATTTGAGTTTATCAACGGCGCCTACGGTATCAAGGCCGCCTCCGAGATTTATTTCGACAAATCGCAGGACTCGCTCAACGTTCAGGAGGCCGCCATGCTCATCGGCATGCTCAAAAATCCTTCCCTGTTCAACCCCCTGCGCCGCCCCGAACGCGTACTCCAACGCCGCTCGGTGGTGCTCAAACAAATGGAGAAAAACGGCTTTATCACGCGCAAACAATACGAAGACCTCAAAGACCAGCCCCTGGGCCTTAATTACTCGCGCCAATCCCATATCGACGGCCTGGCGCCGTATTTCCGAATGGAACTGGGCAAAGACCTCAAGGAAATTCTCAGCAGGCCCGAATGCCGCAAATCCGACGGATCGGAATACAACATCTACCGCGACGGACTTCGCATCTATACCTCTATCGATATCGATATGCAACGCATTGCCGAAGAGGAGATGATCAAAAACATGAAACGCGTACAGAAAACGTTCTGGAACGTGTGGCGCAATATGGACCCCTGGAAATACAAAAGCGACTCGCCCACCGAAACCAGCCTCGAAGTGCGCCAGGCTACCCTGTCGAGGCTCGTGCGCGAATCCGACCGATACCAGGCCCTGCGCGCCCAATACCTGAGCAACACCCTGGCGGAAATCAGCCGCGAATTCGACGTCAATTTCAGCGAAGACGACCACGAAGTGGAGTATATGATGAAAGAAGACGACAACCCCGGCTTTTTATCCAAACTCGTGTCCCAAAAAATGATCACCTCCAGCATGGCCTCGCGTTTCCGCGAAGTGATCGAAAGCTCCTATTTCACAACGTTGCGCACCCGCTGGGACGAGCTCCAGACCAATGCCCGCAAGGCCTTCAACCGCAAGGTTAAGATGACCGTTTTTACCTACGACAATGCCCGCATGGAAAAAGATACCACCATGACGCCGCTGGACTCTATCAAGTACCACCGGATGTTCCTCCAAACCGGTATCCTGGCTGTCGACCCCACCACCGGCCAAATCAAAGTATGGGTTGGCGGCATCAACCACAAATACTTCCAGTATGACCACATCAGAACCCGCCGTCAGGTCGGTTCTACCTTCAAGCCGTTTGTTTATGCCACCGCCATTGCCATGCAGGGTTTTTCGCCCTGTTACCAGGTGTACGACCTGCCGGTTAGTATCGGCCCCGGCGACGGCCAGTTCAACCTCATCCAGGAATGGAAACCCGACAATGCCGACGGCATCTATACCGGCAAACTCATCACCCTGAAAGAAGGCCTGAGCAAATCCAAAAATACCGTTTCCGCTCACCTGATGAAGCAATTGGGAAGTACGGTACCCGTGCGCGACCTCATTAACGAGATGGGCATCGACAAAAACGCCCGCTATCCCAACGGTCGACTGGTGGTGCCCGACCAACCCTCTATATGCCTCGGCTCCGCCGACCTGACCGTTTATGAAATGGCCGGCGCTTATACGACTTTTGCCAATAACGGCGTATTCAACAAACCAACCGCCATTGTACGCGTTGAAGACAAAAACGGCCGTATCATCTACCAATCGCTGCCCGAAGAGCGCACCGCGCTGAACCCCAAACCCAACTATGTAATGGTAGAAATGCTCAAATACGCCGTATCGGGCATGGGCGGATTGCGCAGCGAAGTTGGCGGCAAAACGGGAACCACCAACGACTACGTCGACGGCTGGTTTATGGGTATCACGCCCAAGCTGGTAGTAGGCACCTGGGTAGGCGGCGAAGACCGCTGGTTCCGCTTCCGCAATCTGCTCTACGGGCAAGGCGCTTATATGGCCAAACCCTTTTTCCGCGAATTTATCAAAAGGCTAGAAAACGAAAAAAACATAGACTACGACCCCGCTGCCCGATTCTACCGCCCACCCGGCGATCTCGAAATTGAGATGAATTGCAGCGAATACCAGAAAAACACCATGCCCCTGGAAGACGAGTTCGGCGCCGGCGATTCTTTTCAAGAAGATATCTTTGGCGATGAAAATATCGAACAACAAGAAGATCAATAGTTTGTCCACTTATTAAACTGCCGCATGAACAAGCTCATCTGGCCCCTGCTGATACTGGCCCTCGTGGTTAAAACCGGTTGTGTGCCTCCCCAGGAAAAGGAGGTGATCACCGATATTAAGATAGACCTGAAAGACCCCGTTTTTCAACGCATTCACGACTGGCAAGACCAGCAGCTCAGCGATAGCCTTTACACGTATTTCTCTCACGAAAACCCCACTTACCGCTATTTGTCGGCATTGGCTTTCGCTTCTATTCGCGATAGCGCAGCCGTAGATCGCCTGGCCGCTTTGCTCAAAGACGATATCGACAAAGTGCGCGCCGCCGCCGCCTATGCCATGGGCCAAACCGGCGCCGCCGCCGCCGCCCAACCCCTCATCGACGCTTTCGACAAAGCCGATTCCCTGGCTCTACACACCGAATCCAACCGCGCTATACTCGAAGCGGTGGGCAAATGCGCTCCCGAAAGCTTTCTCACGCCCCTCAGCAGCATTACTACGTACCAGCCTACAGATACCGCGCTACTTGAAGGGCAAGCCCTGGGCATTTATCGCTATGCCCTGCGCAATATCACCAAACCCGCAGGCACCCAGCGTATGGTGCAGCTGGCTACCGACGCCCAATACCCCAACAGCGTCCGGCTTATCGCCGCGCACTACCTGCAACGCGCTTCCAATATCGCCATTGACAGCGCAGGTACAAAGCAACTCATCCCCGCATGCCTCAGCGAACAAGATATCGATATCAAAATGGCGCTTGTGATCGCACTGGGCAAAACCAAAAAACTGAAAGCCTGGCGCGCACTCGACAGCCTCTATACACTCGAATCGGATTACCGGGTTAAAACGAATATTCTGCGGGCTATCACCAATTTTGAATACGACACCGCCAAGGTAACCGCCTTTAAAGGCCTGCGATCCAACAATTTACACGTAGCGGCGCGGGCCGGACAGTTTTTTGTTGAAAAAGCCAACGCCAAAGCGGCGCCCGACCTCTGGCGGATGGCGAAAGACTCTACCCTGGCATTCCCCGTCAGGCTGGCGCTTTACCAGGCTACCGCAAAATATATCTCAAAAGGCCTGCTAGACCCCGTCAACCAGGAATTCCGGCAAATGTACGTCAAAGCCCAAACGCCCTACGAAAAAGGCGCCGCCTTGCAGGCGCTGGCAGAAGTGGGCTGGAATTACCGCTTTATCTTCCGCGAAAGCATGGCCGCCAAATCTACTTTTACCAAAACTGCCGGTATGGAGGCGCTGGCCGGCATCAACAGTCGCCCCGATTTCGATAAATATTTCAGTAGCAGCGCCCGCCGCATCACTAAAGACCTGGCGACCTACTTCCGGCAGGCCGTCGCTACTCACGACGCCGGGCTGATTGCCGTGGCTGCCGGCGCCCTGCGCCTGCCTGAACGAGGTTACAGGGTAATCCTGCGCGACTCTACGGAGTTTTTGACCGAAGCCCTCGCTACGCTCAAATTGCCCCGCGATATTGAGACTTATAATGAACTTAATCGCACGATTGCTTATTTTAAAGGTCAAAATAACTACCAACCCGAAAAACCGGCCTATAACCACCCCATCAACTGGGAAGTAATAAATGCGCTCGGCAAGCAGCCGATAGTAGAAATTACTACCGATAAAGGCATCATCAAACTTGTGCTGTTGCCCGAAGAAGCGCCGGGCACGGTGTCTAATTTCGTAAAATTGGCAAAAGAAGGATTTTACAACGGCAAAAATTTTCACCGCGTGGTCCCCAACTTTGTCATACAGGGCGGTTGCCCCCGCGGCGACGGCTACGGCAGCCTCGATTATACTATACGCTCGGAGTTGCCGCCGCTTTATTACAACCGGGAAGGCATGGTGGGAATGGCCTCGGCAGGCAACCACACCGAAGGCACCCAGTTTTTTATTACGCATTCTCCCACCCCTCACCTCGACGGCAATTATTCTATTTTTGCCGTAGTGACGGAGGGAATGGATATTGTTCACCAAATACAAATCGGCGACGCGATAACCGCAATTCGCTTTAAATCGTGACAAGGAAATGATATGACCGGGCTATCGGGTTTTCGAATAGCCAAATAACCAAAACTTGTCGCCTTGTAACCTGAAAATTATGAAAAATACGCCACTAACCGACATTCACATTGGCCTTGGCGCCAAAATGGCCGAATTTGCGGGCTACAATATGCCCATTTCCTATGCAGGTATCAAAGAAGAACACCACGCCGTGCGCAAAAACGTTGGCGTATTCGACGTATCGCACATGGGCGAATTTATTGTAAAAGGCAAACAAGCCCTCGACCTCGTACAGGCCGTCACTTCCAACGACGCCTCCAAACTTGAGCCCGGCCAGGCCCAATATTCCTGCCTGCCCAACGGCAAAGGCGGCATCGTTGACGACCTGCTGGTTTACCGCCTATTCAACGATATGTGCGCCGAAGGCGAGCAGGCTTTTATGCTCGTGGTGAACGCCTCGAATATGGAGAAAGACTGGAACTGGATCAGCAGCCGCAATACTTTTGACACCAGGCTCATCAATATCTCCGACCAGACCGGCCTGCTGGCCGTTCAGGGCCCCAACGCCGCCAAAGCCCTGCAATCGCTCACCGACATCAACCTCGGCGAAATCGAATATTATTCTTTCCGCAAAGGCCGCTTTGCCGGCATCGACAATGTGCTGATTTCCGCTACCGGCTATACCGGCGCCGGCGGCTTCGAATTATACGTAGACGCCCAGCACACCGCTCAGTTGTGGAATGCCGTTTTTGAAGCCGGCGCGCCGCTCGATATTCAGCCCATCGGCCTTGGCGCCCGCGATACGCTGCGCCTCGAAATGGGCTATTGCCTCTACGGCAATGATATCGACGATACCACTTCGCCGCTCGAAGCCGGACTGGGCTGGATCACCAAACTCCAGAAAGGAGAATTTACCGATAGCGAATTTTTGAAAAAACAAAAAGCGGAAGGCCTCCAGCGCAAATTGGTCGGTTTTGTGGTCAAAGACCGCCGCGTACCCCGCCACGGCTATACGATCGAAGATGAAAACGGTGTCGAAATCGGTGTGGTAACCTCCGGCACCCAGTCGCCTTCACTCGATATCCCCATTGGTATGGGTTATGTGACACTGCCCCATAGCGCAGTGGGCGCTACCCTATTCATCGCCGCCGGCGGCAAAAAACTTCAGGCGGAGGTTGTGCGCGTGCCTTTCTATGTAGCTTAAAAACCAATCGCAATGCAGTTTCAGGAGGGTAAGGAAAAGTTTCTTCAGGCCTGGGGAGCCCTGGGATCAAACTGGGGCATCAACCGCACTATGGCCCAAATACACGCCCTGCTGCTCATAGCCCCGCAGGCCCTGTGCGCCGACGACATCATGGAGGAGCTGCAAATTTCGCGCGGCAATGCCAATATGAACCTGCGCGCGCTTATGGATTGGGGGCTGGTGTACAAAGAACTTAAAGCCGGCGAGCGCAAAGAGTTTTTTGTAGCGGAAAAGGATATGTGGGAAGTAGTGAAAAAAATTATCATCCAGCGCAAGAAAAAGGAGTTGGAACCCATGCTGAAAGTGCTGGATGAAATCGCCAACGTCGAAAGCGATGACCCCCGTGCCAAAGAATTTACACAGGTTATCCACGACATCCGCCTGTTTTCCAATAAAGCCGACGCCACACTGGACACCCTCACCAAGTCCGATTCGAACTGGTTTGTGGGTACTTTTATGAAAATGATACGCTAGCGCAATTTATTTGTCGGCGCCGAAATGGGCCAGAATGCGGTCGGCCAACTCCAATCCGATATTGCTCTGCGCCTCAATGGTTGAAGCTCCAATATGCGGGGTCACCGATACGCGTGCATGCTCCAGCAAATCTTTGCGGGGAGTGGGTTCGTTTTCAAACACATCAAGGCCCGCGCCGGCAATTTTGCCGCTTTCCAAAGCCTCCAACAGCGCTTCTTCGTCTACCGCGCCGCCCCGCGCCGTATTAATGAGATAGGAACCCGGTTTCATTTTTTCGATCTCTTCCCTGCCAATAACCGGGCGGCCTCCCGAAAACGGTACATGCAGGGTAATAATATCGCTTTGGCGAATGACGGTATCCATGTCAACGGTCTCGAAATGAATCGACATTTTGACTTCTCTGCTTTTGTAGACCGAGAAGTCCATATCCACTTCGTGAATCAGAATATCAGTAGCCAGCACTTCGAGACCAAGCCCCACACCGATACGCGCCACCTCCTGTCCTATGCGCCCAAAGCCGATGATGCCGAGTTTTTTTCCACGCAACTGCACGCCGTCGGAATAGGCTTTTTTCAATTTATTAAAATCCTTGCCCGTCTTGAGTTCTTTGTTGGATTGGTGCAGGAAACGCGCCATCGAGAAAATATGAGCAAACACCAGCTCGGCGACAGCCTGGGATGAAGCCGCCGGCGTATTGAATACCGTAATACCCTTGCTTTCGGCGTATTCATAGTCGATATTGTCGAGCCCTACGCCGCCGCGGGCGATCACTTTCAGATTGGGGCAGGCGTCTATCAGTTCCTTGCGCACTTGCGTGGCGCTTCGCACAATAATGACATCGTAGCCGGGCAATACGTTGACCAGATTATCCTGGGCAACCTTGTCTGTATCAACCTGATAACCGGCTTCTTCCAAAAGCGTTTTGCCGTCGGGATGAATGCCGTCGTTAGCTAGTATTTTGATCATGTCTTTTGCTTTTTTAGCCCTTCAAAAACCAGCGCAAAGAAAACGATTTTGGCTTAAAAAAAAAATGCGATTTGTTACTCAATCCAAATAGTTGCCTTTTTCCACAATCCGCCGTACTTTTGCGGCCTCAAATAACGAAGATATGATCAGGCGCACCGATATAGCCACAGTATTGAGCAACCCGGCCATTGGCGAGGAAGTTACCGTGATGGGATGGGTACGGGCGTTTCGCTCCAACCGTTTTATTGCATTGTATGACGGTTCTTCCGCCAAAACGCTGCAGATTGTTGTCGATTTTGAAAGATTTGACGAAAACCTGCTCAAAAAGATTACCTTCCACGCCTGCATCGGCGTTACGGGCCGCCTGCAGGAGTCGCAGGGCGCAGGGCAATCGGTGGAAGTACTGGCCGACAAGATAGAATTGTGGGGCGCTGCCGATCCTGATGCGTATCCGCTGCAACCCAAATTCCAGACGATGGAATTCCTGCGCGAGAACGCGCATATCCGGATGCGCACGAATACGATCAGCGCGGATTTCCGCATCCGCCACGGCATCGCCTACGCTATCCACAAATATTTCCACGAGCGCGGTTATTTTTACTTGCACGCCCCCATCATCACGGGTAGCGACGCCGAAGGCGCCGGCGAGATGTTTCGCGTTACCACCCTCGACCTCGACCACCTGCCGCGCACGGAAAACGGCGATATCGATTTTGAGGCCGACTTCTTCGGCAAGTCGACCAACCTGACCGTTTCCGGGCAGTTGCAAGGCGAAATCGGCGCGCTGGCGCTGGGCAAGGTGTATACTTTCGGCCCCACTTTCCGGGCCGAGAACTCCAATACCACCCGCCACCTGGCAGAATTCTGGATGATTGAGCCCGAGATCGCCTTTTTTGATATCGAGGACAATATGAACCTGGTAGAGGATTTCCTCAAGTACCTCATCCGCTTTGTGCTTGATAACTATGCCGACGACCTGGCTTTCCTCGATCAGCGCATCGCCGACCTGGAGAAGAATATGAAGCAGGAGGATCGCCGGCCCATGCCGCTGATGGATACCCTCCGCTTTGTGGTTGATAATGAATTTGAACGCATTACCTACACCGAGGCCATTCGCCTGCTGCGCGATTCCAGGGAGTTTAAAAAAGACCGCTTCGAGTTTACGCCCGAATGGGGCAAAGATTTGCAGGCCGAACACGAGCGCTGGCTGGTTGAAAAGCATTTCAAAAAGCCGGTTATTGTGCGCAATTATCCCGCGGCGATCAAGGCGTTTTATATGCGCATCAACGAAGCCGGTACCGACGGCGCCCCCGGAGATACGGTGGCTGCCATGGATGTGCTTTTCCCCGGTATCGGCGAGGTGGTGGGCGGCTCGCAGCGCGAGGAGCGCCACGATGTGCTGCTCGACCGCGTAAAGGCGTTTGGCATCCCCGAAGAGGAACTCTGGTGGTACCTCGAATTGCGCAAATTCGGCGGCTGCCCCCATGCCGGCTTCGGCCTGGGCTTCGAGCGCATGGTGCAGTTTATTACGGGCATGGGCAATATCCGCGATGTGATACCCTTCCCGCGCACGCCGAAAAACGCGGAGTTTTAGGCAATTCGTTGTAATGGCCGTTTATAGGTTTATTGGTTTATGGAATAAGCGTGTGCCATAAACCCATAAACCCCATAAACCTATAAACAAACAGAGGAACAGAGGACAGAGAACCGCGGCTTAATTAAACTCCAATTTCGCAAATCTGAAACTCCTTCCCCTTTCGCCGTATACCAACATACGGCGGCTACCCGTTTGGCGGCATACTTTGGGGCGCGTGACGATATCGGCATCGTTGTTAGAGAACAGCGGGGCTGTCGATTGCGAACCGTCTTTGCGCACTTCGGTGATAGCTACCACCGCATTACGGCTATTGAGGTTATAGCGGTTTCCGCGGTCGCCTTCCGAAGTAATATTGCGGATGTTGTCATTATAAATAAAATAAAAGCGGTCGCGAACTGTAGCCATGGCGTAAGAGGAGAAAATACCGTTGTCGTTCATCGTCTCCTGGCGTTTGGGGATGCGGGTAGTCCACTCTATTTCGCCGTCGGGGCGCACATTCACAACAATAATATCATTGAAGAAATAAAAATAATCGATGCGCATGGTGCCGTCCCAATAGCGGAAAAACCGCTCTCGCACGAAATACTGTTCTGCCACCAGCACCGCGCCGCCGTCGCTGCGCAGGATCAACTCGTCGAGGTTATAGCGGTAGAGCTCCGGCGCGCGGTCTTTATCGCCGCGTTCTTCGGCCTCTCGGGCGCGCTCGCTGGCGCCCTCGGTCATATATTCGGTCAGAAAGTCGAGGTCGAAAGTTTTGGTGGTTGATTCGAGCACTTCTTTGGTGAGCGCATTCAGGCGGAGGTAATAAGTGCCTTTGATGCTATAATTATTTTTTTCTGAAAAAAAGCCCGCACACACCAAATTGCCGTCGCGTTGGGGCCGGAAAGTGAGGTCGGTAATAAATTTATCCTGAAGGTCGATGCGCACCTCCTGCACCTCCTGGCCTTGTTGGCTATAGGCGATAATCGTGTATTGGTAAGTGGGTTTGCCCTGCCGGCGCACCCGCGACCGATCCTGGTAAATAACGCCGAGCAGGTACACATTGCCAGTGTCGTCGATGCGGTATTCCTCCACCGAGAAATTGCCGTCGCCGTAAGGCAAAACGACGTCTTTGCTCCACAAGGGCTGAAACTGGTTGTCGAAAACCTGTAGCGAAAAGCGCTCGGGTTGATCCTTTTTGCTGGGCAATTGGGAATAAATGAGCATATGGCTGCTGTCGCGCGAGATAGCAACGTCGAAGCCGCCCTCGCGAACCCGGTTGATGGCATCCACTTCGCCGACTTTAACCAGGTCGCCGGAGGGTTGCAGGCGGCTGTTGATTTTGTGATAAAAAAGGTAGTTTTTCTGTTTGGCCTGGTTGTTAAAACTCACCAGCAGGTAAAGCTGGCCGTTGAGCAGGATAAAATCTTCGTAGTCGAGTTTTTTACCGCTGTATTTGAGCTCGTAAGATTCCGAGCGCTTGAATTTGCCTTCGACATCGTAAAATTCAAAAAACAATTCGCCGCCGGGGTTGTAGTCGTTGCCTTTTCGGCGAAGGGCGTAAAAGCCGTTGGCGCCGGCGGAGACGACTTTGTAAATCGAGGAGCCGGAGGGTTCTTTGAGTTCATCGCCCCAGATAACTTTTGCAGGCATTTCGAATTGCTGGGCGTAAGTCCACAGGGGCAAAAAGAGCAAAAGCGCTGTTATTGGCCAAAATTTCATAAGCTGTTATTGGATTAATTTGAACAACAATAATAGTTCTTTTTTAATAACGACGCCAGGCGTTTGGTTGTCAGAAATCCTATCTTTGCCGGCAAACCCTTACCGGCATGAGAAAAATTACGGCAGATTATGTTTGCCCCGTCGACCAGGCGCCTATCTCCAACGGCGTTGTGATTGTAGATGACAACGGCGTCATCCTGGCCCTTGATTCCCGCGAAGCGCACGATCCGACCAGTCTCGAATACCACCGGGGGATCATTGTGCCGGGTTTTGTCAATACGCATTGCCACCTCGAATTGTCGCACATGAAGGGCCGCGTGCATACCGGCACGGGCCTGCTGCCTTTTCTTCAAAATGTGGTCAAATTTCGCGACATTCCGATGGAGGAAATCATCGACGCCATCGAGAAAGCCGACCAATATATGTATGATGCCGGCATTGTTGCCGTGGGCGATATTTCCAACAAACTCGATACCGCTGCTGCGAAAGCCAATAGCAAGCTGCGCTATTATACGTTTGTGGAGATGTTTGATTTTATGCAAAACGACTGGGCGGAGCGCACGTTTGCCCAATACGAGGAGGTATACCAGGGGCAAAGCGACCACCGCGGCAACCGCAAAAGCCGTGTGCCCCACGCGCCTTATACGGTATCGGAAAAGCTGTTCCGCATGATCCGCGAGGCCAACGGCGAGGGCGATATGACGATCAGCATCCACAACCAGGAAACCACCCACGAAGACGAATTGTTTATGCTGCGCAGCGGCGGGTTTATTTCGTTTTACGAATCGTTTGGCATTCCTTTCGAGGCCTTCGAAGCTACCGGCCAAAATTCGATTTATTACGCCATGGCCCACCTCAACCCGGCCTGCCGCACATTGTTCGTTCACAACACCATGACCGGCCCAGCCGATATCCGCGCGGCGCACAACTGGAGCGACCGCGTGTACTGGGCTACCTGCGCCAACGCCAATTTGTATATCGAAAACCGCATGCCCCACTACCAACATTTCCTCGATGAAAACGCCCGCATGACCATCGGCACCGATAGTCTGACCAGCAACTGGCAATTATCGGTACTGGAGGAGATGAAAACGATCGCCAAATACCAATCGTATGTGCCGTTTGATGCACTGCTGCGCTGGGCTACGCTCAACGGCGCCGAGGCGCTGGGCTTTGAGGCCGAACTGGGCAGTATTACGCCGGGCAAAAAACCGGGATTGAATCTGATTATGCACACGGTGGGCCTCCGAATTTCCCCTGAGGCACAGGTGAAGCGACTTTGAGAACGATTTTGGGAGGGTG
This sequence comes from Saprospiraceae bacterium, assembly GCA_036741235.1. Taxonomy (GTDB): domain Bacteria; phylum Bacteroidota; class Bacteroidia; order Chitinophagales; family Saprospiraceae; genus JABWBR01. Next base: position 23,402 of record DAINSQ010000073.1, read on the forward strand.
AGAGGGGGGAG
>DAINSQ010000073.1:23462-23740 GCA_036741235.1 Saprospiraceae bacterium
CCCCCCCCCCCCCCCCCCCCCCCGCCCCCCCCCCCCGCCCCCCCCCCCCCGGGTCCAATATTTTCGTTTCGACTCCGCTCAACGACCGGCACAGATCGCCCCCTCGCCGCGCCACCGTCGTTACACCAGCTTTGCCCATACCAGGTCATTGGGGGCCTTCATCGGCCAGACGCGTCTTTTATCGCGTTTGGTGGCCACCCTGATCTTTCGTTGGTGGGCGGGCAACCCGGCGGCATCAAGTTGGCGAGTGATCTCTGCGGCAATTTCGCGGGCGCTCC
>DAINSQ010000074.1:0-23521 GCA_036741235.1 Saprospiraceae bacterium
AGGCTATGGAGCGCGTGGGCTGCATTGGTTTGCAAAGTCGCCCCCTCGCACGGTCGCCCCCTCTCCAAGTCGCCCCCTCCCCCTATAGCAGCATCAATTCATTTTTTATAATTTTACCCAAAAAATCATGCCCAGGTTACTATCCTGTATAGCAGCATGCCTGCTGATTTTGAGCCTCTGCCAGGCACAATCCTCATCAAAAAGCGATGACGCCTTGCGCCGCCTGGCCGATCAACTTGCCCAGAAATACATCATCGTTGACGGGCACGTGGACTTGCCTTACCGGTTGAAAGTGCAGAATTTCAGGTTGACAAAAGAACTGATCGGCATTCCGATTGAGACAACTGCCGGCGATTTCGACTACGTGCGGGCAAAAAAGGGCGGCCTGGACGCGCCTTTTATGTCGATTTATATCCCATCTGAATTGCAGCAAAAAGGTGGCGCCAAAGAACTGGCCGATTCGCTGATTGACATGGTGACCAGCATTGCCAAAGCGCACCCCGATAAATTTGCCGTGGCAACCTCTCCTGCCGAGGTGCGCCGCAATACCGCCAAAGGGCTCATCTCCCTGCCCATGGGCATGGAAAACGGAGCGCCCATCGGCAGTGACCTGGCCAATGTGGCCTATTTTCATCAAAAGGGCATCCGCTATATTACCCTTACCCATGCCACCGATAACCTCATCTGCGATTCTTCGTACGACACCACCCGCACCTGGAACGGCCTTAGTCCATTTGGCCGCGAGGTAGTGCGCGAAATGAACCGGGTGGGTATCATGATCGATGTCTCACACATATCGGATAGCACCTTCTACCAGGTCATGGCGCTCAGTAAAAAGCCCTGCATCGCATCGCATTCGTCGGTGCGGCATTTCACGCCGGGGTTTGAACGCAACATGAACGATGATATGATCAAACTTTTTGGGCAAAAAGGGGGGGTGATCATGATAAACTTTGGTTCCAGCTTCCTTGACAGCACCATTTTGCACCGCGACGAAAAGCTGCGCGAAGAATTGCGGGCTATTTTGCTCGAAAAAGGCCTCAATGAACACGACCCCGCCGCCCAACCCGTCATCGACGAATTTCAGCGCTCGCATCCTACCTTGTATTCCGATGTGCAGATGGTGGCCAATCACATCGACCGGGTGGCCCGGCTGGCCGGCGTAGACCATATCGGCTTTGGCTCTGATTTTGACGGCGTGGGCGACTCGCTGCCCACCGGGCTAAAGGACGTGTCGCAATATCCCAACCTGATCTACGAATTGCTCAAACGCGGCTATTCCAAAAAAGACATCGAAAAGATGTGCTACAAAAATGTCTTTCGGGTATGGTCGGAAGTAGAAAAGGGTATGCCATAAAATTTTTACCTCGCTTTAAACTTTTGTCCAAATAAATAGTCTTATCAGCAAAATCCCAACACTTGCAAGCACCTACGCCGGCAATCGCAGACGAGCAGATCCTGAGCCTGTTGAGCCAGGAACACACCGCGGAGCGGGGCTTCCGGTTGTTGATGCAAGTGTATCAGGAGCGGCTGTATTGGCATATACGCCGGTTGGTAACCGATCATGAGGACGCCAACGACGTACTGCAAAACAGCCTGATCAAAGTGTATCGCAATATTGCGCAGTTTGAAGGTAAGTCGAAGTTGTTTACCTGGCTGTACCGCATCGCTACCAACGAGGCGCTGTCGTTTATGCAGCAGAAAAAACGCCGGTTTTCAGCTTCGCTCGACGAAGAAGGCTCGCACCTGTCGAACCAACTGGAAGCCGACCCCTATTTCGACGGCGACGAACTGCAGATACGCCTGCGGGAAGCCCTCGAAAGGCTACCCGAAAAACAGCGCATCGTCTTTAACCTGCGGTACTACGATGAGATGGGATACAAAGAAATGTCCGACATACTCGACACCTCCGAGGGCGCGCTCAAGGCTTCTTACCACCATGCGGTAAAAAAAATTGAGGCGTACCTGAAGGGCGTTGAAATTGAATAAAAGGAGTTATGAAAAACAAAGAAGACATCAGGAAAGAACTGGACGGGCTGGCGTCACCCCTGCTATCGGGCCTGAAAGATCGCGGCGAGGGGTTTTCGACCCCCGAAAATTACTTCCAGGCGCTGCCCGACGAATTGTGGCAGCGTATCCAGATCGAGGTTTCCAGGCGGCAAGTTGCCCCGGCGCCGACGCCCTGGTGGACGCCCCTGCGCGAGTTCTTCGAGTCGCTGCTGCAACCCCGCTATGCCCTGGCATTGGCCGGCGTCGCTGCTGTAATCGCCGTGGCTATCTTCTTGTTCCGCCCTAATACGAGTGAAAATAATCAGGTATTGGCCGGCGTGAGCGCCGAAGAAGCCGCACAATACGTGGCCGATAATATCGATGAGTTCGATATGGCGCTGCTGATGGAGCTGGCAGTCGCCGAAAACGAACAAACAAGAGAGGAGCCTCCAACCGAATCCACCGGCAACGAGGATTCGCTCGACCAATACTACGAAGAATTAATAGATGAACTCGACCTGGAGGATATTGAGGAAATGCTCTGATTTTGAGGGGTTATGAGGAGGGATGAAAGTTAATGAGGGGTTATGAGGGGATAAAAGCTATTACATAACCCTTCATAACCCCTCATAAACCCTCATAAACCCTCATAACCCCTCATAACCCCTCATAAACCCTCATAAACCTTTCATAAACCACGCAATGACATGAGAAACTTAATGCTAACCCTGTTTTTTTTAGCTGCCCTGACAACCTGGGCCGGCGCTCAGGACTTTGAAGATGAGATGGACAATCTGGGTACCAAGATCAGGGCCCAGCGGGTAGCTTTTATTACGGAGCGACTGCGTCTGACACCCAACGAGTCGGAAAAATTCTGGGCTATTCATAACGAATACGAGCAAAAGCAAAGTGATATTCGCAAGCGCTTTAAACCTAAAAAGACGATTGAGGATATGAACGACTCGGAAGCCGACCAGTTTATCAATACCCGGATGGATATGGAATCGGAACTGCTCTCGCTCAAACGCGATTATATCCGCAAGTTCCGCGATGTAGTTCCTGCCCGCAAGTTGGTAGCCTACGAAAAAGCTGACCGTGACTTTAAGATGTTTATGCTCGAAAAAATCCGGGAACGCCGCCAGCAGCAGAATGTTCGGCCGCAGCAAAGGCCGGGATTCAGGCGGAATTAATTTGATATTCCATTTGGATAAAAAGAGGCCGACTGTGGAGTCGGCCTCTTTTTATTAACGCGCCAGCACTACCCGTCGCGTCACATCCGGCAGACCATTGGATTTTACTTTTATTAAGTACATCCCGCTGTGAAAACTAGCCAGATTGAGCTGATCCACAGCAGTTTGCACTTCGCCTACCTCGTTGGATAACATCAACCTGCCCTCGAGGCTATATACTTCTATACGCGCCTCCCTGCCGATATACTGTGTCAAATCTACATTCAACTCGCCGCTGGTCGGATTGGGGAAAATGCTGAAATCAGCTTCCTGCTCCGTGTTGAGGGCGGAGGCCGTAGCCGAACCGCCTCCCGACGAAACCAGCATAGCATTGGCGCCTGTAAAGGTCACATTGGAGTAGGTGGCGGTCACAGGGTCTATGGATGTGGCGTTGGTAGCTACTAAGCCCATCTGGATGCAATTGCCCATCTCAATGGCCTGGCCGCCGGCCAAATACCAGGCTGCGCCGTTGGGTGAGACGAACAGGTTGAACTGATTGCCCACCCGCACAATGCGCAGCCAATAGCGCTGGCTGCTTGAAAATTGTTGTGGAAAGGCCTGCCCGTTGGTGGTTGTACGGAATTCGCGACGGTTGAACTGGCTCAGGTTAGTCATCAATTGCGCTTTTTTGGCGCCGGCCGCGTTGCTCTCGCGCATCACTATGCCGGCCCAACCTGAACCATCGATGCCCGTTACTTGTGCGGTGATACTGCCATTGCCACATAAGGCACGGGCAGCAAATGCCACCGCATCAGTCGTATAAGGTGAGTTATACACGGCGCCTGCAGCGCTACCTGTCCATGTATCAGTACCCGGAGAATAGCTGAAATCACTGGTACAGGTGGTACAGCCCGTCGGCGGCGGCTCGCTCCAGCCTGCGGGTAAACCCGATATCGTGACGGTGGAAGTGCAGTTTGCTGTGTTGCCGTTTACATCCAATACTGTAGCCGTCACAAGTACAGGTTGCCCCACTTGTGTGGCAAGAATCGCAGCCGGAGAGAGTGTAATACTCTGCACACCGCAGTTGTCGGTAGCAGTCACCAGTTCGGCTGCATTGAGGGTTATGCTCTGTTGGCCGTTGAAAACCAGTGTGGTGTTGGTGCAGGTAGCTGTCGGCGGCGCCCCATCCGCCCCGGCCGCAACGAAAGCCATAGCCGATGCCGGACAGGGGCTGCTATTGCTCGTAACCGTGACCGTATAACTGCCATCGGGTAGACCGGTAAATACCCCCGTGCCGTTGCTCTGATTCGAAGGGCCGGAAATAGCATAAGTCAATGTGCCTGTACCTGTAGCCGTTACAGTAATGCTGCCGTTGTTGGTATTGGGACAGCCTTCAGGGGTGGTAACAATATTGGTGATCGCCAATTGGACATTGCCTCCGGCCTTAAACCAGGCCCTTTCAACAGCAGATTGTGCATTATTAAGTCGCAATATGGCGATTTCCTGCTTACTGGCATTGCTAAGATAATGATGCTCTACAATCGTATCAACGCCCAATTCGGTCAACCCTAAGAATTGTATGGCTACATCGGTGATATCCAGCCAGCCCAAAGGAGGGACCTTGGCGTCCAACCTCTTCTCCTCATATGTCGTGCGCTTTTCACGCAGTACCTGGTAACATCCTCCCGGAACAGACAAGGTTCCCCAGGCATCTACGACATCGAGGCGATTGATAGCAACCCGGATTCTAAACGAATCGGCCATAACAGGAAGCAGCTGACGCAGGTTAGCCGGCATTAGGACGTCATCAAAAGGCACTAAAATGCCGCTTGACACAGCGCTAATATCAAACATATTCACAGGGCTGCGTCGCTCTGTAATCGGCGGGTTATATGGAAATAATAAGTTGATGCCGATATTTATCGGATCGCTCCCGAAATATCCCATCAATTTCACCGAACCGCCGTTGAGACTATTATTGACATCGTAATACATTTCTCTTCCCATTGTATTGACGAGAAGATCCGCGCCGGGGAAGCTGGCAGAATGCGCCCCGGTGTTAGGAGCATTGAAAATTGTTGCGCTGGTCAGGTCGGTCTGCAAATTGCTGAAGTCCCAGGTCTGATTGAAGCCCGGCGGGGTAAAAAAACCGGGAATGACCGGGTTTATGTCGATGTTGTAATTATAGGTGTCGCCCACCACCGGAAAAGCGGCATTGGTGACGGTGATTTGAGCATGAGCGCTCGCACACATACCTAAGGCGGAAAGCATTAGTAAAAAGTTAAGTTTCCTCATAATAACAGGTTGTCATAGTGGTTAAAGCATCCAGGATAGGTGTCTTTATACAGGCACATGCCGGTATAATTTACTGCAATGTAATCTTTTGTATTCATTGTTCGGAAAAAACACAGCGGGCGCCTCGCAGCCGGTGTGCAAGACGCCCATACTATGAAACGAAAGCTGGTTAAGGCCTCCAGCGGGCCGTATAGCGGCACAAGGCAATTTTCAAATCCGTGGTTTTGAACAAATAAGGACCGAAAAGCTGGCGACCGGCGGTGATATTGATATACAAATACGTATCGTTAGCAGACACATACATCATCTGCGTGGTGCAACCAATGCCATCGCCTTCATGGCCGTACTGTCCGGTATCGCCGTCGAGGCCGTATTGGTAGTATTCCAGCCCCAAGCCATAGTCGGGTTGGGTGGATTCCTGGCCCTGTATCCAGGTGCGCATCTCTGCCAGGGCGGCGGCGCCTACTACCTGTCCTTTGTTGAGCGCTTCGTAAAAGCGGATGGCGTCGGCAGCAGTGCCGGCTATGCCGCCGTAGGCAAGGCTGGTATTGCCCAGGGCCATGTTCCATTGGGTGATGTTTTCCAATTGTTCGTTGGCAAAGCGATCGAAATAATAATTTGGGAAAGGCATCGAAGCCATGTCGGCATCGGCCAGGTTGTAATGGGTGTGCTGTAATTTCAGCGGCTGTATGATCTTTTCTTTCAGCAATTGCTCGTAGGTCTTGCCGCTTGCTTTTTCAATAATTAGCTGCAGCAGCAAATAATTGGTATTGGAATAACTGAAATCGGCGCCCGGCGTAAACATAAGCGGCTGCCCGTATACCAATTCCAGCTTTTCTTCGAGTGTGGGTTGATCCAATGGGTTGTTTAACTGCCCCAGTTGGAAGGCCGGCAATTCGGTGAAGTTGACAATACCCGAACTGTGGTTGAGCAACATTCGCACCGTAATGGTATTGCTGCCAGTAATTCCGCTGGCTACGCCCGGCGCCAGGTAGGTATTGATGGGCGCGTCGAGCTGCAACTGCCCTTCTTCCCACAATTGCATGGCCAGGGCCGCGGTGTAGGTTTTAGTCAGACTGAAATACCAGCTCTTCATACCGCTGGTCAGCGGGCTTTTGTCTTCTATTTTGGCATAACCGCCGCCGGTGATATACCAGCCGTCGGCGTTTTTTACCGCCACCTGTACGCCGGGGATGCCCAGGTCGACGAATTTATCGATAATGGCTTCCAAAGAATCTTTCATCGGGTGGTTGCGGTTGATCACTACGTCGTCGGTGGCGGCCGGGTGATCGCATTGGTAAACGTCTTTTTGGCAAGCGCTGATGAAAAAGAGGATGGTTGCCAATAAAATAAAGAAAATGGACTTATTCATGGTCACTGATTTTTAGTGTGAAGCAATTTTTAAACCAATTAATGCATGAGATTGAGGCAATAGGCTCAGGTCGGGACTGTAGCCAAACAGCGCCTGTACCTGGTAAGCTACATAGGGGGTAAAATCATACTGTTTGCCTTTGACTTTGTAGCCCAGGCTTAGGCGCAGGGGCACGTGAAACAAACCCTTGGACTGTTTGCCGGCGATCCAGTTTTCACCATCCCAGTTCAGGGATTTCGAGGGGGAAAACGCGCGCTGATACCCCACGCCAAGCCCGATACCGGTTTCAATAGCATTGGCGATAAGCGGAGAAAAAGTAAACAGCAGTTGGGTTGACACAGCGTCGCCCTGGTATTTGCCGCGGGCATAGCTGAATCGCAGGGCCAGGCCCAGGGTACGGCGCTGGTTGAAGGGCTGCTCCGCGCCGGCATAAACCACCGTCTGCGCTTGTTGCCAGTCGGCGCCCAGGCCGGGCATGTGAATGGAGCCGATTCCGGCTGCAACATCCCATTGCAATGGAGGGGGTGAATTTTGCGCTTGAAGTGTGGCGGGCATAGCTGCCACAAGCGCGAGGTGCAGGTAAAAAACAAATAGCAATCGTTTCATCTTTTGAATCATTTTTCGGCAAAGATGAACCGTGGGACATTGCCCGTCGTCCGAATTGATCTATTCAGACCTCACTAATATGTTGTTCTTTATAAAAAGCGGAAGGCGTCAGGCCCGTTTTCTTTTTAAAAACGGCATTGAAGGTAGCTTTTGAATTAAAACCTGCTTCCAGCGCCAGGGCCAGGAGCGTCAGATGGGAATTGACGGGGTCGGCGGCCAGGCGTTTAAAGGCTTCAATACGATAGTCGTTGACAAAATCGTAGAAGGTCTTTCCTATATAATTATTGAGCACTTCGGAGACATATTGCTTATTGGATTGCAGCCGGTCGGTGAGGTCTTTTAAAGTCAACTCGCTGTTTAAATACAAATGCTCCTCTTCCATGAGTTTTTTCAACTGTCCAGCCATGGTCTCCTGTGTAGCGTTGTCGAGGCGGGAGGTCGGCGCTTCTTCCACGGTTTCATCTTCTGCGGCAGGATATTCTTCTGCAGAAAAAAGTACAGGATGCGCTATGGCCTGGTATGCCGTCCAGTAAATGAGCACGACAACGCCTAAAAAATGATAAGGATACAATGCCGACAAAAAGGGCCAATCCAGTTTTTTAGCATAAAAAACAAAAACGCCGACAACAGTAATAGAAAAAGTGATATACAAAAAGCGCCGCAGCCACAACAGTCGAACTTCAGCCAGATTGGAAAAAAAATTGGGTATACGGTGTTCGTGCCGGTGATATACCCTGATGCAAAGCCCGAAGAAGATAATATGGATGAAATTGGTAAGCTGGTTGAGCAGGCCGAAGTCGTCTTGCACCGACAATTCCCAATTGCCCAGGTAGGCCCTTTTGTCTGCCGCCGATTGGAGATAATAGGGCAATTGCACCACCAACCAAACCAAAAAAGGCAGAAAGTACAGCAGTTCTTTTTTTTGAAAAGCCGGCGCGATATGGGTAAGCCGGCGCACGTAGATCAAGGTCAGCGGGCCATATAACACGGGGATCAGCCAGGTGAGGTGGCTGAGATGCGGGAAACGCATAAAAAAATCGCGCTCATCAAAAGCAACCAGCGTGAGGTGGATAGTGAGCAGGAAAAGCAGGAAAGCAAAAATTCGGTTGGCTTCTCTATTCACCGGGCGGGTCCAAAGCAGCAAAGCCAGGATGGCGCCCTGTGCGGCGCCGGCCAGTAAAGCCAGCTTGAGTAATGAAAATGACATTCCGCCTCCCTGTTATTGCACTTCGTATTCCAATTCTGATTTAATCCGCCGGAGTTCGGCGACCTGCCGTCCTATGGTGGCGTTCATATATTTTTTTGTAAAAAATACAATCAGCCAGCAAATCCCAATGCCGAGAGGCGCCGCGATGGCCCACATCTTCCACGACAACAATACCGCGGGCCAGGGTGCGCCGCCTTCGACAGCGCCGATGAAAAATCCGGAGATATAACCCAACGGCAACAACGCGCCTACCAGCCATACCACATGGCGTATATACGATTGCAAAATAACAATCTGTTCGTCGAGGGCCCCCAATACCGGTTTTTCGTGGATGTGCCGCATGCGCCGCCACAGCCAGTAATAGGGGTAGCAGCCTGCTACCAGTGCTACAGTAATAACCAATAAGAAAAAGAAGGGCTGGGAGGTGTAATTCCATGTGCCGATAGCCGCTACAACGGCAATGGCGAGCCCGGCGACAAATTCGATCAAAATGATGCGCTTCACCTTGTCGAGTATGCTGCGCGAGCGGCTGCGAGCCATCGCCAATACCTCGTCGCTCATTTGCCGGTAGTAATAACCGGCAGCGGCTTCATTGTCTTTCCATATTGATAATAGATCCTGCTCTTCCATGGTGAATTGTTATTCTTCCTGCCAGGCCCCGGGCCATTCTTCGTTTTCGAGTAGCAATTGCTGCAATTTTTTTTTGATGCGATGAATTTTTACGCCTACCAAATTGGCGGAAACACCCAGAATTGTCGCTATGTCTTCATAGCTCTTTTCGTCAAGATATAGCAATATGACGGCTCTCTCGTCTTTGTCAAGGCGACTGATGCAATCGTATAACAGATCAATTCGTTGTTGCCTGGCTTGAGCCGCGCCGATACCGTCGTCGACCACCACCGGAAAATATTCGTCGCCCCGCAGTACCGCCTGCTGCCGGCGCTGCTTTTTCTGGAATGATAACGCGGTATTTAAGGCAATGCGATACAGCCAGGTAGACAACTGCGCCTCCCCCCGAAAGTCAGGCAACGCGCGCCATACCTGCACCAGCATCTCCTGATACAAGTCGCGCATATCTTCCTGCTCCGGAGCGTATGAACGGGCTATTTTGTATAAAATACCGTTGTGACGCGCTATCAATTCCTTGAACTGTTGCTCCACGTTGGGGGCTTTTTATGCGAAGTTAGTTTGCGCCGTCGGCCTTTTATTACAGCAGATGTGATTTTTATCGAAATAAATCGCCGTTTATCGATGGATAGCGTTTATTGGTGGAAAAAAGTAACCAGCCCCGTAAGAAAAAACCGCCTGCCTTTACTAACCTTGAAAAACCATCAAATATGCCCGCAATAATAGAAGCACGCAATCTGGGAAAGCGCTTTGGCGAGGTGCAGGCCGTGCATGATATGAGTTTTGAAGTTCATCCAGGCGAGATTGTCGGGCTGCTCGGCCCCAATGGCGCCGGCAAAAGCACTACGCTGCGCATGCTGTCGGGGCTCTTGTCTCCGAGCGCCGGCGAAGCGTTTATCAACCGGCACTCGGTGCAACAAGAACCCCTGCTCGCCCGCCGTGCACTGGGTTTTCTTACCGGCGATATGGATTTGTACCGGCGATTAACGCCAGTAGAACTTCTCGCGTATTTCGGGCAACTCTACGAAGTGCCTCAATCTGTGCTTCAAAATCGCATTGCAGAACTAATAGACGCCTTCGGCATCAGCGATTTTAAGGATAAGCAGTGCGAAAAATTGTCTACCGGCCAAAAACAACGGGTTTCTATTGCCCGGACGCTAGTGCACGACCCCGCTGTGGTGGTACTTGATGAGCCCACTACAGGCCTTGATATTATGGCCAGCGAATTTATCCTTCAATTTATCCGCCGTATGGCCAAGGAAAACGGCAAAGCCATCATATTCTCTACCCATCACCTTGACGAAGTTGAGCGCCTGTGCGACCGGGTAGTGATTATTCATAAAGGCCGACTGCAACACAACGGCGATATCAATTCGGCCCTCGCCGCTACTAATCAGGCCCGGCTGGCCGATGCGTTTTTTAATCTGGTTAATGTATGAAAGGTTATGAGGGGTTATGAAGGGTTATGAAAGGTTATGAGGGGTTATGAAAGGTTATGAGGGGTTATGAAGGGTTATGAGGGGTTATGAAAGTATAGACCCTCATACCCCTTCATCAACCCTCATACCCCCTCATCAACCCCCATAACCCTTCATCAACCCTCATACCCCCTCATCAACCCTCATAACCCTTCATCAACCCTCATAACCCTTCATCAACCCTTAACACATGCGTACCTCCATCATCTCCACCATTTTTCGCAAAGAAATTCGCGAAGTATTGCGCGACAAGCGCACCTTATATCTCGTCATCTTGTTGCCGTTTTTTCTGTATCCGGCTTTATTTTTCTTCATTGGCAAAGTGGGGCAAAGCCAGGCCGACAAGATGCAGCAAGAAAAAGTGACGGTATTGATTGAACCGGCGCTGGAGCAGACGCCGATACCTGCGTTGATCGGCAGTGATACTAACTTTATAGTGCAAGTGCAGGCATTTGACGCATCTACATTAAGTGAAGAGAAACAAACAATTGGCATCAAAATAGCAGGCGACTACGCTGCCGGCCTCGCCGCCAATGAATCGGTGATACTGTACCTTGTTGGCGATTTCTCGAAAGACCTGCTCGACGGTCGTAAGCAGGTATTGACCGGGCTGCTCAACAAGCTCAACCAATCGCTGCTCGAGACTCGATTGCAAGAGGTGAAATTGCCGCCTACCTTTGCGCAACCCCTGCTGGTGCAGGAAGAAGACCTGGCCAAGCCAAGCCAGCGAATCGGCAAAGTACTGGGCGCCTACGCTCCTATGCTACTGATGTTGTTCATCTTTACTGGTTGTATATACATCGCTATTGATATTACCGCTGGCGAGAAAGAGCGGCGCACCCTTCAAACGCTGTTTACAGCCCCGGTAAACGTGCGGGAGATCATCGCAGGTAAATTCCTGGCGGTGGCCTGCGTAGGTCTTGCCTCCGCCCTGATGAACCTGTTCAGTCTGGTGTTTGCCGTATTGTTGCAGGCCAAACTCATGGGCGGCAATGTTAGCGCTATTTCGCTGGCTGTTAGTACCCAGGGCTGGTTATGGCTGATTTTGCTGATAGTTTTGTCTACGGTCTTCCTGGCAGCGCTCAGTATGGCGGTATCGCTGCTGGCCAATTCGTACAAAGAATCGCAGAGCTACGTGTCGCCCCTCATGATGTTGGTGCTCATCCCCGCCGTGATGGCCCAGATGCCCGGCATGGAACTAACCATGACTACCGCCCTGGTACCCGTACTCAATATCTGCCTGGCCATCGGCGCTATTTTCAAAGGCGCATTCAGCCTGCCCGCAATGGGATTGGTCGTGTTTTTCGCCCTGTTATACGGATTGCTTGCACTGTACCTGGCTTCGCTGGTATTTGGCAATGAAAATGTAGTGACCGGAGAAAAAGTGAATTGGAAGCAATTGTTGAGCAAGAAGGCATAAAAGGCATAATACGATGTCTCAACCATCCAACGGCTTGTAGGCAGCAATCAAGCCCAATACTTCGGGGTCGCTTTCCAGCAATGGGTTGAGTTCGAAAAGCGTGGTATGCTCTTCGTATTCTTCTTCCAGCGCTTCGTGCAGCAATGCCATTGCCTCGCGCCTTTTGCCGAGCCGGAACAGGCAGGCCACGCGGCCATAAAGCAGCGAAGTGCCCGCAGCCGACTCTTCCGCTTCTTCCAAAATGTCTAGCGCCTCGCGGGCATGGTCTATTTCGAGCAGGAAGGCGGCGTATTGAAGCCAAAAGCGATCTGATTCGGGGGCCAGCGTGGTGGCTTTGTGGAAGGCCTCCTGTGCTTTGTCGTATTCTTTCAGGTGCATCAGGGCCTCGGCCAGCGCGGCAAAATAGTCCTCCTGACGGTCTTCAATGCTGATGGCTTTGTGGTAGCATTTTACCGCGCTACGCCATTTGCCCTCAGCGGCATAACACTCTCCGATATGGAAATGAACTTCGTCGTTGAGCGGATCGAAATGCAGGGCGCGATGATAAAAATCGCGGGCGGACAGGTAATTCTGAAGGTTTTGATAACATTGCCCGATACACAACAATACCTCGCTGTCGGGCTCGAAATTTTCGAGAATTTCGGTGTAGTATTTTAATGCCTTGTTGTATTGTTTTAACTCAAAACACAGCTCGGCACAGTCGCGATAGGCAAATTCAAAATCTTCATTGATAACAAAAGCGTATTCGTAAGCGTCGATGGCCTCTTCGTAAAGTCCCTGATAAGCATAGGCATGCCCCAAATTGTACCAGGCCAAAAAGGCGTACGGATCGTTGTTGATCACTTCCTCCAGCATGGGAATGCTCTCTTCGTACTTGCGGGTGAGGTCAACAGCGAGCCAAAGCCGTTCCAACGCCTCGAGATTGCCCGGGAACGTTTGCAAAGCCGCTTTGAGCGCATAAAACATACGCTCGTATTCTTCTTCGTATTCGTAAACGATGGCTTCTACGAGCAGAATATCGCTGAGGTCTTCGCCTTCTGCATTCGCCTTGGCAGCCTCCAGCAAATCAAGCGCTTCTTCCGAGCGATCGATATAAGTAAGCGCTTCTGCGCGCAGTAGTCTGATTTCTAATTCATTGGGAGCAAAAACTTCTGCCTGCTCAAGTACGTCAAGCGCCATGTACTCCCGGCGTAAATCTATCAGTAACTGTGCTTTTTTGATGTAAAAATCGACGGAAAAACCATGATGGCTCAAGGCGTGGTCAGTCACTTCGAGGGCGCGGTCCAGTTGCTCTTCTTTTTCGTAATAAGTGATCAACTGGGCATATGTTTTTTCATCAAAAAAGAAGTTGGACCCCGTTTTTGATATCAATTCGTATTCGGCAACCAGATCTTGTATCCACTGGCTATTGTCATCGCTGTTATAACGCATCTTTTGTGCTTGTGCAATTTCTGGATAAATATACGCCCAACTGAGGCAAAAGTTCCAGTATTTACAGCATTATAACGCAAATTTAAGGAAACGGTATCATTCCAACCGGGAAAGGTTTACTTTTTTATAATATGCTATTTTTTAATAAATTATAAACTCAAATATGTGGTAAGCCCGGTTCCTCAAATCCTCGCCTCACGCCCTTCATCTATACCAAAAACCACCGTTTTGACGCATCGGCTAATACTGCCGTCGGGATACCGGGTTTCGAGTACAAGTCGTTGAGCTGAAGGTTGTTCAAATACTTCTTTCATGTCTCTGATACCGGCTACGGGTACCTGGCGGGCATGGCATTGTTCAAGCAGTTCATCTCGATTAAAAGCTTTGACGGCTTGCGCCAGGCGGTTATTGAGTTCGCTCCGGTTGGCAACCCGGGCTGCGTTATTGTTGAATCGTTCATCGACGCATAATGCCCCGAGTTGCAACACGTCTAGCAGTTGCCTGAACTGCCTGTCGGTGCCAACGGCCATTACTACCGGTTTGCCATCAGCGCAGTAATAAATATCGCCATAAGGGGCAATATTGGGATGCTGCGAGCCCATGCGTTGCGGAATATGGCCGGCGGTGAGCCAATTGGCGGCCTGATTGGCGAGTGAAGCTATGGCGGAGGCTAATAAAGAGGTGCTAACCAGACTACCCCGGCCGGTACGTTCGCGTTGAAGCAGCGCTACCAGCACTCCTTCTTTGAGTTGGTGAGCAGCCAGCAGGTCGATGAGCGCTACCGGCATCTTAACCGGCTCCCGGTCCGGCTCGCCGGTCATGTACAAAAATCCGGCTTCGGCCTGAAGCACGACGTCGAAGGCGGGCAGGTCGCTATTTTCGTCGAAAGCATGAAGTTGGGCGTAGATCAGCCCGGGATGAACGGCGCTGAGCGATTCATAATCCATACCCAGGCGCTTCGCCGCTTCTGTTTTGAAATTGGAAATGACGATATCAGCTGTTTGGATCCATTGTAGTGCCTGCTGCCTGTCTTCTTCTACCTCGAGATTAAGTAATATAGCTTCTTTGCCCCAGTTGATACTGTGGTAATAAGCAGAGGTGGGCGACTGCGGGTCTTCGCTGGGTAATTTCCAGCCGCGCGTCATATCGCCGCCGGTTTTTTTATTTTCGATTTTGATCACCTCGGCGCCTAATTCGGCAAAAAACATGCCTACGGCGGGGCCCGCAAGTACGCTGGCGAGTTCCACTACGCGAAGCCCTTCGAAGAAGCGGTTAAGGGTAGCCATGATATTGGGTAAAAAGTTATTTTTCGCACATAGCGCGCATCACAGATTCCATTTTCTTGCGCATTTCGCTGCCCGAGCAGGTGTAGTTTGACACAATAATGCAAAAAGCGAGCAAACGCCCATTGCGATCGGGGGCATACCCGGTGAAAGAGCGCACGCGATCGAGCGTGCCGGTTTTGGCGCGAAGCCTGCCTTCGGCGGCGGTACCCTTCAGCAGGCTTTTCATGCCTCCGCTGCGGCCCGCCACGGGCAACGATTCGTCAATGACTTTGTACCATCGGGGGTTGTTGTAGACTTTGTGGAGCACTTGCGCAAGAAACAGGCTGGGTACGCCATTGTGGACCGATAGTCCGCTGCCGTCTTCGAGAAACAGCCCTTTGGTGTCTACTCCCTGGCTCCTCCAGAATTCTACCGTTGTTTTGATGCCTGCGTTGGCGCTGCCTTCCTGTTGGCGCGCCAGTCCCACCGCCCTCAACATGGCTTCGCAATACAAGTTGACGCTTTGTATGTTGGTGCGTTTGATAATGGCCGGTAGTGACGGAGCATAGTGGGTGTACAGGGTTTGCCGGGCCACGGGTTTAAAACCCTTGCGGCTCAACTCCAGCAGTGTAATAGGGCCTTTGGCGCACACGATGCCCACCGAACGCAACTGCTGATCGAGGTAGCGGGCAGCGAAAAGCGGTGGATCGGGCATAGAACCCTTAATGTCAAACGTTCCGCGCCCCGCAGGTATAGTACCGCGCACATAGCGCTCGTAAGTATAAGGCGCGCCGTAGATGTAGGCATTGTCGCCCGTGTTTTCACCCGCAGAAGTCACTTCGTTGTTGAATACCAGCTCGGGCATATCGGGTTCTATCAACGCAATGGCAGGCGTATCGCCCACTTTGGCGGTTTGCCGGAAGTGCAGATAGTATAAATTCTCGTGAATGTTGAGCCCCCAGGCGCCTGCGCCGTAATAGTTGCCCATGTCGATCCAGTGCCAGGTGGGGCCGTTTACCTCTGTACCGAAACAAGACGCATCAGCCACAATATAACCGGTAATGCGCCTTATGCCCCGCTGCTGAAGGGCCAATCGAAGCCGGGCCATGAGGTCTTCGAGGTTGGCGGCGCCTTCCATCTGATCAGAGCCTAAGGTAGGGTCGCCCGAACCGCGCAAGTATAGGTTGCCGTTCAATACGCCCTGGCTATCGATTTCGCCGTCGTATTGCAAATCGGTGCGGAAGACGTAGTCGTCACCCAATACAGCCAGCGCAGTAGTCGTAGTGAGAACCTTTAATGAAGAAGCCGGCGGCAGACTTTGCGATGCGCGATGGCCGGCCACCCATTTGCCCGTTTTGGCATCAATCACGCTGATGCTGATGCCCGCATGCTTAAGCGCGGGATCGGCGGTAAAGTCGTTGATGACCCGCTGTAAAGGCGATTGGGCCGGTACCAGGTAGTATATACCGATTAAAAAGAGAAGAAGCTTGAATTTCATGTTGTCGAGGGTTGCAGGTACCAGGTTCTAAATTGTAGGTTGCAGGCTAACTTACAACCTACAACCTACAACTTACTTACAACCCCAACACCGCCGGGTTCATTCCCATGGTTGAGAAACCGCCGTCGTGATAGAGGTTTTGCATGGTCACCGAGCGGGTAAAATCAGAAAACATCATCACACAATAGTTGGCGCAGGCGTCTGCGCTGGCGTTGCCCAGGGGCGACATTTTATCGGCGTAGTTGAAAAACTCGTCAAAACCTTTCACACCGCTGCCTGCAGTTGTCATGGTAGGCGATTGAGAGATGGTATTAACGCGTACTTTTTTGCTTACGCCAAAATGATAACCGAAGCTGCGGGCAAACGACTCCAATAGGGCCTTCGACTCGGCCATTTCGTTGTAGTCGGGGAAAACGCGCTGGGCTGCAATGTAGGTAAGTCCCAATATTGAGCCGTGATCGTTCATCGCGTCAAGTTTCCACAGGGTTTGCATCACCTTGTGGAATGAGATCGCCGAAATATCGAATGTCTTTTGCATCCACTCGTAATTGAGGTCGGTATACTCCTTGCCTTTGCGAACGTTGAGCGACATGCCGATGGAGTGGAGCACAAAATCGAGTTTACCGCCCAGCGCATCCATCGATTTCTGGAATAGGTTTTCAAGGTCTTCCAGCGAGGTTGCGTCAGCCGGGATAATCTCTGCATTCAGCCTGTCGCCCAGCTCTTTGATTTGGCCGAAACGCATTGCCACGGGGGCATTGGTCAGGGTAATACGGCCTCCTTCTTCTACACAGCGCTCGGCAACTTTCCAGGCAATCGATTTATCGTCGAGGGCGCCGAAGATGACCCCTCTTTTTCCAGCAAGCAGATTATTGGGCATAAGTGCGTTGTTTGATTTGAAAGGACAAAGTTACAAATGTGGTTTATAGGTTTATAGGTTTGTACGTTTATTAGTTCGCATAAACCCATAAACCATAAACTAAATCTTACAGCGACCAGGTCCGCTTTCCGCCGCCTACTTCGGTAACCGGGATACAGCCCTGGTACACGCCGGGTATGGGGTCGTAAACGAGTACTTCCATACCTATTTTTTCATGGGTAAAATAACCCAGGAATGTTACATCTTTGATTTTCAAGAAATAAGGCCAGAAAATATCCTCGTTGGGTTGCTCTTTGTTTTTAGCCCTTTGCTCGGCGTCAATGCGGTTGAGCAATTCGTATTGCTGCTCCTTGCTGCATTCCGCAAAAGGTTTGCTATAAGCCTGCTGACATTGTTGGGCGATATCGTCGAGGCCGGCTTTGAATTTATCCCTGTCTTCCGGCTCATAAACCATGCCCACGTATTTGTCTACAAAAGCATGCACGCCTAACTCCCAGGCGCCGGGCAGGTCGCTGCTTTGAGGCAAAAGCATCTCGACTATTTCAGTGATCATGTCGGCATGCGTCTGGTTGAAAAAATTGGGCAGCCACTCCGGGCGCTTTTGTCCCGAGCAACTCTGCAAAATGGCAGCCAAGGAAGGCATCGCCAATGCATATCCGGATATCAAAGCCGTATTTTTTAGCGCTTCTCGTCGCGTCATGGTTGTTGTTTTATTGTAGGTTGTAGGTTGTAGGTTGTAGGTTGTAGGTTGTAGGTTGTAGGTTTGTAAGGCTGGCTAAATAAAAACTTACAACCTACAACTTACAACAAGAAAATCACATCTCCGCCTTCTTCAGTTGCTCCACGGCATAATTGGCGGCGCGGGCGGTGAGCGCCATATAAGTCAGCGAGGGGTTCTGGCAGGCCGAAGAGGTCATGCAAGAGCCGTCGGTGACGAAAACGTTGGGCACATCGTGCAATTGGTTCCACTTATTAAGTACCGAGGTTTTGGGATCGCGGCCCATACGTGCGGTGCCCATTTCGTGGATGCCGAGGCCGGGCCAGGAGCCGTCGTCAAAAATTTTAATATTGCCAAAGCCGGCGGCTTCGAGCATTTCGGCTGCCGAGGTGCGCATGTCTTCGCGCATTTTCATCTCGTTTTCTTTGAATTCGGCGTCGATTTTGAGCGTGGGCAAGCCGTGAACGTCTTTTAAATCGTAGTTGAGTTCTACTTTATTTTCGTAATACGGCAGGCACTCCCCAAAAGCGGTAATGCCGAGTTGCCACGGGCCGGGTTCAACAAGTTTGCGCTTGAAATCTTCGCCCAGCGCCATGTCGAGCTCTTTGATGCCTTGTATCCAGTTGAAGCGGCTGCCGCCACCCTGGAAGCCGTAGCCGCGGATGAAATTCTGCCGCGTACTCGCCTTGTCGAGGTTCTGGAAACGCGGGATATAAATGCCGTTGGGACGCCGACCTTTGTGGTATTTGTCGGTGAATCCGTCAAAAACGCCGGCAGCGCCCGTGCGGAAGTGGTGGTCCATGATGTTGTGGCCCAACTGCCCGCTGCTGTTGCCCAAGCCATTGGGAAAGCGGTCGGAAGTGGAGTGCATCAGGATGAAGGTAGAGCCCAGCGTAGAAGCGCACAGGAAGACAACCTTGCCGTAAAATTCGAGTTCTTCTTTGGTTTCGGCATCCAATACGCGCACCCCTTTGGCCCGGTTTGTCTTCGGATCGTAAATAACGGAATGAACAATTGAATTGGGCCGAAGGGTCATATTGCCGGTGGCTTCAGCCGCAGGCAGCGTTGAGGCGTTGCTGCTGAAATATGCGCCGTAAGGGCAACCTCTGATACAGCGGTTGCGAAACTGGCATTTGCCCCGGTTGCCGTGTAATTCCGGGTTGGGTTCGGTGAGGTGGGCCGTGCGACCGATGGTGATGACGCGCCCGCCGAAGTTTTCAGCTACTTTTTTGCGCAGGTGGTCTTCTACACAGTTCATCTCCATCGGGGGCAAAAAGTTGCCGTCGGGCAGGTGGGCCAGCCCCTCTTTTTGTCCGCTGATGCCGGCAAAACGCTCTACATAGTCGTACCACGGCGCCAGGTCGGCATACCGGATGGGCCAGTCAACCGCCACGCCGTCTTTAAGGTTGGCCTCAAAGTCGAGGTCGCTGAGGCGGTACGATTGGCGGCCCCACATAATGGAGCGCCCGCCGACGTGATAGCCCCTGATCCAGTCGAAGCGTTTGACTTCAGTGTACGGGTTTTCGGTATCATTGACCCACCAGTGTTTGGTACTTCGGCGCATGCCGTAGCCGGTGCGCGCTTGTACCTGGTAATCTTTTATTTCGTCGTATGGCAAAAAATCGCGCAAGGGATCTTCCCAGGGGTCCATATTGGCCGTGGGATAGTCGATTACGTGGCGCACATTGCGGCCGCGTTCGAGTACCAGCGTTTTCAGGCCTTTTTCGCAGAGCTCTTTGGCCGCCCAACCCCCGCTGATACCCGTGCCTACCACAATGGCATCGTAGGTCACTTGCGCTTTTCCGTCGTTATTAAAATACATAGACTCGAGTTTTGGATGTGATTGCAGCTAAGGTAAAAAAAAAGTTGGTTTATCTTAGCGCACAAACTATCAACTCGTGTATCGATTTTTGCTGCGACCCTTATTTTTTGCTTTAAATGCCGAACGCGCCCACCATCTCACCATGGCGCTTTTTCGATTTGTATTGGCAATTCCGGGTATTCGATGGTGCTGGAAGGCGATGTACAGCTGCTCTAACCCTGCGCTGGAAAAACAGATCATGGGGCTTGCTTTTGCTAATCCGGTGGGGCTCGCCGCCGGTTTCGACAAAGACGGCAAGTACTTTCGATTGATGGCCGCGCTGGGGTTTGGTCATATCGAACTGGGCACCGTGACGCCGCGGCCGCAGCCGGGCAACCCTCAGCCTCGCTTGTTTCGCCTGCCCCTTGACCGGGGGCTTGTCAACCGCATGGGGTTTAACAACGACGGCGTTGAGGCGCTGGTACAGCGATTGCAGGGGCCGCGTCCCCAAGGGCTGATCATCGGCGGTAATATCGGCAAAAACAAAGATACGCCCAACGAAGCTGCCGCCGCCGACTATCTGTTTTGTTTCGACCGCCTTTTTCCCTATGTCGATTATTTTGTGGTGAATGTAAGCTCGCCCAATACCCCCGGGCTCCGCGAGCTTCAGGACAAAGAACCGCTCACTGCGCTGTTGCAGCAGTTGCAATCGCGCAACGAGGATACCTCCCGACCCAAACCCATTTTACTGAAAATAGCGCCCGACCTGAGCGACGAGCAACTGCTGGATATTGTGGCCATTGTGCAAAATACCGGCATCAGCGGGGTCATTGCCACCAATACAACCATCAGCCGGGCGGGGCTCCAGACCGACGAAGCGACCCTGCAAGCCATTGGCGCCGGCGGACTCAGCGGGGCGCCCCTGCGCAATCGCTCTACGGAAGTTATCCGCTTTTTGCGGCAGCAATTACCGGATCGCTACGTGATCATCGGCGTAGGCGGCATCGACGGCCCCGAAGCCGCCCGCGAAAAACTGGCCGCCGGCGCCGATCTGGTACAAGTATACACTGGCCTGATTTATTACGGCCCCACGTTGGTACGCGCTATTGTTAAGTCTTTGTTGAAAAAGTAGGCTATTGGCCGCCGATCTTCCCCGAATATATTTTTCAAGCAAAAAAAATAACATTGGCGGGCGATCTCTTAATATGGGATTAATATCTGCTTCTGATCTTTCGTAGCCGAAAAAACACCCATTTTTGATATGACTGCATCAGTACACATGCCTGCCAACATTTTGCTGCCAGTAATCAATGTATACGTCGAGCCGGCCCTCCCGGCCGATTACCCCGCCATTGCCGCCATTTACAACGAGTACATCCTGCGGGGCGATACCACTATGGAAGAAGATATATTTGATGCAGATAGAATTCAGCGCTGGGTCGATGGATTTCACGACAGAGAGCGATTGTATGTTCTTAAAAACAACGAGGAACACAGCGTTATCGGCTGGGCCGTAATCAAACGGTTTAGCGACCGCGCCGGCTACCGCACCACCTGCGAAACCTCTGTATACCTCACCAAATCGGCATGCGGCAAAGGTTATGGCACTTTTTTAAAAAAATACATTTTGGAAGTATGCAAACAAATGGGCTACCACCACCTAGTAGCCCGGGTATTGGCCTCCAACAAAGCCAGTATAGCCTATAATCTCCAATTAGGCTACGAAATTGTAGGCACCCAAAAAGAAGTGGGCATGAAAAATGGGCAGTGGGAAGATGTGGTTTTGATGCAGTATATTTTTAGGTGAATACGCGGCTCTCTGCCGTTTTGTTCAGCAGGGAGGTGTTACCTTCAGTAAGATCGATACAACCTCAAGTTGCGAAATCAGGAATAAAGCGCTGTAAAACACGCATTGTAAAAAATGACAAGCTATTCGCATATAACCTCGATGAAGAATAACACCTGCCTATCCTGTTGCGCAAAATACTAGCCGGCTCACAGCACCACCGTCAGCCTGCCTACTCCGCTATTCGGCATGCGGTCGCTTTCGGTCATCTCATAAAACCAGTAAGTCACGTTGAATTCGCCGGACAATTCAAGCGCCGTAGCAGGGAATTTGAGGGAATACTCGTTTCCATTAACCACGGGGTTGCCCGTAAACATCAGAATGTTATGTAACCCCGGCGAGGACTCCTTGCTCACGGTAAATACATTGGCATTGCAGCGAACCAAAAAATCGGCGCCTTCATCCTGGTCGGTATTGAAATAGTAAAAAAACTCCTTGTTGCCGTAATTATCGTAAAATCTAACCGTCGTAACAATATTGCCGGTACCTGCATCAAATTCGACTTGCGAATTTTTAAAATCAATCGTATCGGTAACGCTTCCTTCGTTGGGGTCGTCGCAGGCCGCCATCAGCAAGATGGCGAACAGCCCTAATACGGACCACTGGATCAGCTTTTTCATGGTTTTTTGAAATTTTGGTGATAGAAAAATAAAATCTCTATTTGTTAATAGCGTGGAGGTGGAAATTATTACAAATATTATCTACTAAAGGTTTGCAGTCAGAACTTATATAAAACAAGCGATTTTGGCCGTATAAGACTGGGCTAAACACAGGCGGATTGTGTCTGGTTTTAGACTGTTGCCGGCCGGCTATAAGTTGCCGGGCCTACTTCAAAAGCGCATTTGGCAGGGTAATGCCTGCCTGTGAAGAACGCCCCGCCGGCGGGTTAATGGCCGGCGGGGCGCCTTGGGGCTCCTGCATTCAGGAGTACTTGCTACTTTTCAAGGGGATCCGGCATTTATTGTTTGCTCAATACTATCCGTTTGGTGACATCAGGCACGCCTGCCGATTTCACGCGGATGAGATAAATGCCGTTGTCGAATGCTGACAAGTCAAGACGTTCTTGCTGGGCTTGTACTTCTTCTACTTCTGTAAATTCAAGCAGCCTTCCTTCTATGCTGTATACTTCGATGCGAACCGCTTTTTGTTGGTATTGAGCCAAATCCAGGTTCAATTCGCCTGTTGTGGGGTTGGGGAAAATATTGAAGTCGAAGTATCCAGATACATCGGGGCTGGTAGTACTATTTCCATTTGGCATTGCCAATGATTGTTCTGCTTTGTCAACAGCAACATTAGCGAATGTAGCCGTTACGGTGCTGACTTGTTGATAGTTGGTAACCACCAGGCCAACATCAATGCACTCGTTCATACTTACCGAGACGGTCATTACCTGGTACCACATCAACCCGTTGGGAGATACGTAGCCGATAAACTGGTTGCCGTTGCGTTGCAGGCGCAGCCAATACCGCATATTGCTCGGGAATTGTTGCGGGTAGCTTGAACCGCCTGTATTATAGCGTACTTCACGTCGGCTGAGGTTGCTCAGATTGGTCATCAGTTGCACTTTCCTGGCATCCGGCGTATTGGTTTCGCGCATAATTACGCCTGCCCACCCCCAACTGCTACCGCTGATACCGGTCACTTGCGCCGTAATTGACCCATTGCCGCACATGTCGGTCCATGCAACCATAAATGCGTCTGCATTAAATGAATTACTGTAGTAGCAATTCACACTGGTAGCCGTAAATACGCCGGTAGACGGGTTTTCTTCAAAAGTGCCTCCGCACCCTGTTCCTGTGGGTTCTTGGTACCAACCGCAAAGAAGTCCTGTATCCTCTTGGGCAGGAGTGTTGAATGTCGGGCAGTCGTCGCTTACATCGCCTTCGCCGTCGCCTTCCAGAGCTGATAGGATAGCATTA
>DAINSQ010000075.1:0-17931 GCA_036741235.1 Saprospiraceae bacterium
TCCCTCCCTCTCACCCTCTCACCCTCCCTCCCTCAAACTCAGCCGGCCTCGGCTAACCCGGTATGCTCTTTCGCGATGGGTATAAAACGCCATCGCTACGGAGCGCGGAGGGCGACTTGGCGAGGGGGCGATTTAGGGGGACTGTTGGACTTTGGGACTTCACGGATCTTTATATGTCAATCTATTTTGTATGAAAACCTGGATAACCGGAGTTTGTGCGTTTTTTTTCCTGGGATTGCAAATTGCTTTTGCACAGCAAAGCTCGCAGGATGTGATCTACCTTAAAGACGGCACGGCCTACTGGGGTACAATCATCGATGAGGGCATGAGCAGCCGCATATTGATCCGGCTCAGCGGCGGCAATGTGGTGGTAGTGGAAGGACGGGATGTAGAGCGTATTGAACGGGGGCAAAAAGGCAAACCGCAACCTGCTGCCAAAAAGAAGGCGCCGGCGCCGAAACAGAAAAAGGCTAAGTCGCCGAAAGGCCCTAAAGATTATGCTTTTCAGGAAAAAGGTATCTACCACACGATGTCTATAGGCGCGCTGATGGGTAGAGAGGAAAACAGCAATCCTGTGGGGCTTGCTATTCACCACACTACCGGGTATATGTTTAACCGGCAGTTGGGCTTGGGCCTGGGGATCGGCTTTGACCACTACGCCACCGGCGGCACGGAATCGGTACTACCGGTATTTGGAGAAGTGAGAGGTTATTTGAGTAAAGAGAAAATAGCGCCGTATTACGCCATCAACGGCGGCTACGGCTTTGCGCTGCGGCGGCTACGAAAAGACGTGGAGGAGGCCGAAGGCGGCTGGGTAATCCATCCCGCCTTAGGGCTTCGCATCGGCGCCGACCGGCAAAAAAATGCTTTTATTGATATTGGGTATCGCTTTCAGCGTGCTACTTATACCACTATTTTCCCCTTCAGCGGCGACGTGCAGGTTAAGGATTACCAGTACCGGCGCCTTACGCTGAGGTTGGGGATGGTGTTTTAGTTTTTGGGTTGATCCCGAACTTCATTCGGGACAAGTTGTGCTAATTTGCTGATTTGACAACATACAACCGACAACCCACAACTCACAACCAGGATTTATGTCATCGCAAAAACAGTACGCAGATAAGGAGTTGGTAGAGGGTTGCGCTCGCAACGACCGCTTCTCGCAGGAAATGCTGTATCGCAAGTATTTCCCGGCGATGATGCGTATGTGTATGCGATATACCAGCGACAAAGAGGTCGCCATGGAAATTGTCAACAACGGCTTTTTGAGGGTTTTTCAAAAAATACATTTGTACGGTTTTACCGGATCGCTCGAGGGGTGGATACGCAGGCTGGTATTTCACAGCGTTTCCGACTATTTCCGAAAAAACGATTCGCCGGTGTATTTCATGGATATTGAAGACCGGGATGCGCCTACCCGCGAAAATGCCCTCAACAAATTATATCTCGAAGATATTTTGCAGCTGGTTGATCAATTGCCCGACGCAACGCGCGAAGTGTTCTGGTTGTACGCAGTAGAAGGGTATACCCATGTTGAGATCGCCGAAAAAATACAAATCAGCGTGGGCACTTCAAAATGGCATTTGTCCATGGCGAGGCAGAAGTTGAAGCAATTAATCCAAACATTTTACAATAACGCCAATTATGCAGGATAATTACGATAACGGTGTTGACCAGTCCTTTGTCGATCGGGGCTGGGACGAGATGCGCCGGCTGTTGGACCGAGAGATGCCCGCAGCGCCTGCATCGCATAAACCCTCCCGGCGGATATTACCGCTGTGGCAGCTGGCCGCTGCATGTATTTCCGCCATTTTATTGGGCGGAGTATACCTGTGGAATACGGCTTCGCCCGGTGTTGCGCCGCCGCAGGCAGAAGCCGGCCGCGCAAGCCGGAATTACTCGCCTGCCATGCATAACAATAACAGCGACGCCGGATGCGATGATGCGCCGGCGGTTGAAACTGAAAGCATCGCCGCCGCACATAAGAATACCGGCGGCAATTTCGAGCCTGGAAAGTCGAATATCCCGCTTTTTAATAACGGTGTTGCCAATGCGGTTGAAGCGCTTGCTTATTCAAAAAACAGCATTTATACAACGTCTGATGAAGGCGCCGATTGGCATGCAAACCAATCTGTAACCGCAGCGAAAGAAACAACGCCAGAGCCGACAGTACATTCGGTTATACAAAACAGCTCATTAATGCCGCCCGTTGAAAAGCTGTCCAGCGTCGAAATGTCGCTTGATACTCGAGCCTTGGCTATGGATGCTGATGTGAACAAAATGAAGTTGACGCCAGGGTGGCTGCCCGACGATATGGCATTGTCCTCCGGCGTTATAGCCGGCAATTTCGCTATGCTGGAGGGCTTTCAGGTCGGTATTGACGCCCGGTATGCGCTGGGCGGCAAGTGGTCGTTGGTATCCAGTCCGGCCTATCGCTTTCAGCGCCAGGAGCTTTCCTTGCAAGTGGAGTCAGCAGTAGTAACAACCGGTTCTGTAACCCTTGATGGCCAGTTTGGGGTATTAAGCGAATCGGCAGAGCCCAACAGCAACCTGGCGGGTGCTTCAACGTATTTCACGTTGCTCAAAAACCACTACGTTGATGTGCCCGTGCAAATAGGTTATCAAGTTGGCGCGCGTTTTCGCCTGGAAGCCGGGCCCAGCTTCTCTTATCTAGCCGGCGTATACGAGGGTTCGCCCACCGGCAGCGCGCTCGAAGCCGATATGCAGCAAAATTATATTTCAAATCCTGATAGCCGCTCTTGGTATAGCGCCGCGGCAAACGATAAGTTAGACCCCGTATACTTCAACCGCCTGGATGTGGGGCTCAACCTGGGCTTTACCTACCGGCCCGCTCAATGGCTGGGCCTGCGTTTGCAATACAGGCAAGGGTTTGTAGATATGCTTAAAACCCAAGCTTACGAACTTCGCAACAGGCAGTTGGCGCTTTCTACGCTGGTTTATTTTTAATATTTATCGTAACTATTTAGCAGGTATCAATTAACGCGGAAGAAATAAAGTTAAACTCAAGGCTGATATTTTCGAGTAGTTGTACCCAGAATTTAGCGCATTACAGGAAGACAGGATCCCCTTACTCACGCCCCCGGCCCCAGAAGGGGAGCCTTCCCGCAATGGGGGAAACCCCGGTTGTGGGTGGGGTTCCCCTTTAGGGGTTAGTTAGGGGTGCGGGTTCGCAATTCGCGAATAACACGGTCAACCTAAATAGATACTATTTATCAATATCTTGTAGCAAAATACCCGGCTGAGTCAGGCAGAAAACAATTGCCTGACTCAGTTGTGTTGTTGGGTATGGTGTATATTTCAAAAATTGTTTAATTTTGCTTCGTCTACCCATCAAATATATCTCCTCAGTCAGTTTTGCTGACTATACGCTTCTATTGAGAAAACTATAACAATTGGGAATTTATCGTTTTGGTAATCCTGAAACGATAAGAAATTATACGTTTATTCAACGTTAGCTTGAAGCGTTAGCGCTCTTCAAGGCTATCAAACTATAATAACCGATGAATAGATTAATCACTTTATGTCTGCTACTATGCGCTATTTACGCGCAAAGCCAAACCACGAAGACCTGGACAGGAGCTACCGGCAATTGGGAAGTTGATGCCAACTGGTCGCCCGCAGGCGTTCCCGGCCCGCTTGATTCCGTTGTTATCACCGGCCTTGTCTCGCAGGTTACACTAAACGGAAATGCCAACATAGCCGGCTTGTCAGTCGTCAACAGGGCTACCTTTAATCTGAACGGCAACAGTCTACAGGTTACAAGAGTAGCCAACATCTCGACCGGTCTGGCCGCCCCTACAAAAACAGCGGTCAACAACGGCTCGATAACCGCTGGGCGTTTTACGATTAACAATGCCGCCCTTACTGGCATGCAATTGGATTTTGTCGGCGGTGTTGGATCGAATTCCACCATTAACGGCACTGCGGAATTTTTTGGCGCCACGGTAATTACAAATAGCGCAACGGGGCCTACCGGCGCGACGTTGAGTGTAGCCAGTACGTTAGCCAGCAATGTGGTTTTTCATGGGCCGGTTGAATTTATTCGCAATAACGCCATCAATATTGGCGGTCAAGGAACCGTGACATTTCAAAACAACGCTACTTTTAATACCCTGACGGCCACCGGCGTATTAAATTTCGCCATCCAGGGACAGGTTGTTTTTAATGATACCGTGTATCTGAACAATGCTTTGGGCCTTGGCAACGTCAATTTTGGCAACTCAGGAGGAACTACCACCTTTAATGAGCCGGGCCCTCTTCAGACTTCTACCGGTTACGTCGGAGCGACGATGAATATTAATAACCTGACGCAAACCGGGCCTGCAACCAACGGTTTGTTTATTTTGACCACCAATCTTGTGATTAACAACGCTACTTTCTCCGGTGGATTTTCCTCTGTTAGCAATAACCTTACGCTGACGAGCTCGTCGTTTAACGGTGTCAATAATTTCGAATCCAATTTGATGGCAGTTGGTTCTTGTAATTTTAACCAGGCAGGAGGAGCTACCACATTTACCAAAACGCCGGGTGGGCAAGCCAACTGGCCTGGCAATAATACCTTCCACGGAGATTTGACGTTTATCCGCAATGCCGACAACCGTGTCAATCTGGCCAATGCAGGGGGAAATACTTATCTGGGTGATGTGACCTTTGATAATACCTCCAGCATCAATACTAATTTCTTTCCTTTTTCCGGCGCAGGTTTTACCAGCTCTTTTCACGGCAATATCACGCTGCTGGGCACTACTGAAATCAATTTGGGAATTGGCAGGATGGAAATCGCCGGCGCCGCCGGTACGCGCACTTTTTCTGCCGAATCCCTTTTGCCTCACATTGTGGATACCCTTATTATGAATGCCGATAGTGCGGAATTGGAGTTGCTCAACGGGCTGGATGTGAGAGGACAACTTATTCTTTCTGACGGCATTATCAACACTGCCGGCGGAATATTCAGGATATTGGACGATGCAACCACCCTGGGCGGCGCCGATTCGACCCATGTCAGCGGTCCTATGGTTAAAATAGGCAACGATGCTTATATTTTTCCTATTGGAGATAGAGGCTTCTACGCCCCGCTGAGCATTTCAGCGCCGCTCAATATTACTGATACGTACGCTGCGCAGTATTACAAGCAAAATCCGTCTGTGGGCGGTTTCCCGCCGGCCAACACCGGCGTTGATATTGATCACGTGAGCGTCAAGGAATACTGGGCTATTGCCGGCGGGCTTTCTCCGCTCGTCGTGACCATCAGTTGGGATGCGCGCAGCGGAGGCGTCACTAATCCAATCGACCTCCGCGTAGTGCAATGGAACGGCATTTTGTGGGCCGACGCCGGCAACGGCGCCTGGACAGGCACTACGGCCAGCGGTACGATTTCTACTGCCGGTACGATAGCCACCGGGCTGCCCGTTTATCTTACCCTGGCTTCAAACACGCCCTTACCGGCTAATCCATTGCCCATTGAGTTATTGTCGTTTACCGCTCGCCCCGACGGCGATAAGGTGCAAATCAATTGGGTTACCGCTACTGAAACCAATAATGACTATTTTACCGTAGAACGCAGCGTCGACGGCCGCATTTTTGAAGCCATCGGCCAACTGCCCGGCGCCGGTACCAGTATTACTCCCAATTATTATGCAATGACCGATGTAACGCCGCTCAAGGGGCTTTCCTACTACCGCCTTCGCCAAACCGATTTTGACGGCTCTTCTCAGGTGAGCGATATAGTGAGCATTTTTATGGAAAATGAAGTTGTAGGCGATATCCAGGTCTTCCCTAATCCCGTTGAAACCGGTACTTTGCAAATATACGCCGCCAATATACCCGAGTCGGCGCCCATCCGCCTGCTTAATGCCTACGGCCAACAAGTCGCTACGGCGGTTGTACTAAGCCAGGGTTACTGGCAGATGGATACTTCAAGGCTGGCGCCCGGGATGTATTTCCTCTATACTACTGCAAATAATACCGGTAAAGGATATAAGGTGGTGGTGAGATAGGGGGCGTTGTAGGTTCTCTGTTTGTTTATAGGTTTATAGGTTTATAATACGCTTATTCATAAACCCATAAACTCTTAAACTTATAAACGAACCTACAACCTACAACCTACAACCTTACAACCGCCTACACCACGGTCATCTCCGGATGCGATTTACCTTCTTGTAATAATGATTGGCAATACTCATCGAGGTTTTTCCAACTTTTGCGATAATGCTTTTTCTGTCTGTTCTTCATGAACAAAATAAAAAACAGCTTTGGGAATAAATTGTCTTTAATAAAATAATCGGCTTCCAATTCCGTCGCTTCGGGCGATAATCTGCGGAGCGTA
Source organism: Saprospiraceae bacterium (assembly GCA_036741235.1). Classification (GTDB taxonomy): domain Bacteria; phylum Bacteroidota; class Bacteroidia; order Chitinophagales; family Saprospiraceae; genus JABWBR01. Next base: position 6,344 of record DAINSQ010000075.1, read on the forward strand.
AATACCGTACTTGCTGTCTTTTGGACGTTGGTCTCGGTAAAGGAGACCACATCCTCCGCGTGTTTGTAATCGTGGGTGATCAGTATGGGGCCGCCCGAAAAGCAGCGGTGCGCCGAACCTTCCTGTATGATTTTGTGGTTAATATGTTCAATGCCTGCTTCCTGGCCCACCATCCAACTGGCGCGCCAGTGCAGGTCGACCAATACGCCGAAAACCAGTTCGACAGGGGCTTCTATAACGGTGGCGGAGTGAATCATATGGGTAGTAGCGCCGTCAATGCCGTACTCCTCCAATACCGGCTCGCCAACTTGTGCAAGTAGTGGCGCCAGAGTAAGGTACTCGTAGCTGACAGGCCCCGAATCATAATTCTCCTTGCCGCGTTGAAGTAGCGCCCAGGCTCTGGCGAGCTGCCCGGCATGCTCCATTACATCGGTGAGCGGCTTGGTAAACAACGCATATTCGGGATGGGTAATGCCGTTTTTGAGCAATTGATGAATTGTAATGACCTCTTGTCCGTATATTTTGGTAGACGATTTGACTTTGTTTTGAGTTACCTCGCCATAGTGCGCCACCATTTTTAGCGTAAGTTGGTGAGCAATTGCGCAGGCGCTGCAGTTGCATATGCGAAATCGCTCGTATTTGTGCAAATGTTGATGAAAATTGACGAACATTCGGCGGACCTGATCCAGCAACCGGGAGGCGTCGGGCGCAGCGCCATAACGATAAAACAGGATGGCGTCGCCTTCAATAGCTGAGACCTGCATGCCGAGCTCATTGGCATCGATCAACACCTGCAGCAGTTCTTCGATGATGTATCTGCTATGCGAAATTTCGGTTTCGCCGGTGAAAAGGCCGTAACCGCTGATGTCGGTCATGAACAAGAGCGCAGGAGCTACGGAATCGGCGGTGGTTGACATAGTTCAAGTTTTTTTGAAGCGCAATTGCAAATCTTTAATGCAAAAAGAGCGGCTATTGGTTCAATTATTCCATACTCAACTCAAAACGCCAATACTGTGCGGTAAACGGGTGTATTTTAAATCGCTCGTCCATCCTATAACCAATAACCCACACAATTTCGCTTCCAGCATTTTCCAATAGCCACACATTTTCTTTGTCAAATCTCGACAACTTGGCATCGGAGAAAAAATCCTGTAGTTTCTTGCGCTGTCCATGCATCCCGATGGGGCAGAACCAGTCGCCGGACTTCCATTTGCGCAAGCGCAAGGGAAAATTCAGGGTTGCGGCGTCGAAGAGCGCGATATTATTATCGGCGGAAAAACTATCGGGAGCTCCTTGATGAAGGCTCATTTTTAATAAGCCGGCGGGGGTTTCATAAATGCCCTCCCCGGCTTTAATTTCATAAATAGCGGTTGGATCTTGTTGGGTATGGGGCTGCACCAGCAGCGCTTCGCGATCGAGCAAAAGCCGGTAGCCTGCCGCGTCGAAGTAAGCGCCCGTCTGCCGCGTATTGTCAAGCGCCTGCGCCAGTTGGTCGGGGTGAAAGCCCAGCGGTGAGAGCCATTCAACGAGCAGCGTATGCGCATGCGGGTGGGTGCGCAATGCCGCCAGGTTGATGCGCAGCTCCCGGTCTTCAGCCTGTACCCATCGGGATTTGTACATATCAACCGCTTCATTGAAGAGATATTCCGCCGCTTTAAATCGTTGCAGGTTTTCCTGCATGGTGCGCTCAAGGGCCGGGTTAATAGCCTTGAACACGGGAACGGCATGTCTCCGAATCCGGTTTCTGTCGTATTTATCAGAGGTATTAGAGGCATCTTCGCGGTAGGGCAGCCGGCGTTCAGCGGCGAATTGCTCAACTTCTTCCCGGGTGGCAAATAATAGTGGGCGAACCACGCGGCCGTTTTTAGGCGGAATACCTTGTATGCCGTGTATACCGCAGCCTTTGGCCAGGTGAAACAGCAAAGTTTCCATGGCATCGTTGAGTTGGTGGGCTGTGGCTATCCAGTCAAAACCGTTGGACTGCCGAATTATTTCGAGCCATTCGTATCGCAACTCGCGAGCCGCTACTTGTATACCGACCCCGCGTTGCCGGGCAATGGCCTGCGTCGGCCACGACTCACTGTAAAAAGGCAGGTCTAGCGCCTGAGCCAATTGGCGTACAAAAACCTCATCGGCGTCTGATTCCTCGCCGCGCAATCGAAAATTGCAGTGGGCAAGGCCGATCTTGTAGCCGCCCTCGTGCAACAAGCGCGTTAAGACTATCGAGTCGAGCCCCCCGCTGACCGCCACCAACAGCCGGTCGGCAGGCGCAAACAGCGACTCGCGGCGAATGAAATCGTGCAGGCGGGATAACATATCAACCCGGGTAGTGTTGTCGAATAATACTTTGGGTATCTTCCAGACTGCGAAAGACGTCGAAAGTAGTACCCTGGGTGCGCAAGGCGCCCAGCGTATTGGCATAGCGGGCAGCGTTGACATAAGCCGCCCGGTCTTCGAGCAGCCCAAAAGCCAACCCACCGGCAAATGAGTCGCCGCAACCCGTGGTGTCGATGACTTCGTCAACTTTAACTGCCGGTACAAACTCGGCGCCGCCTTGGGTATACACCATGCAACCTCGCGAGTCGAGGGTAATAAACAGCGCTTTACAGCCCTGAGCCAGCACGTGGGCGGCAAAGTCGCCCATCTCGTCGTTGCTCAACTCCTGATAGGTGTGTTGCAAGTCGGCAGTGGCGTATTCTTTTTTAAACCAGGAGCAACCGGCTTCTTCAATATTCATTTTCAACACATCGATATAAGGCAGCCAGCGGTCGCGCTCTACCCAAAAACGCCGCAGCCGGTCGCCGGTGGTAGTCACCGTGGTCGTCGGCCCATGCGCGTCAAAAATAGTGATGGCGCCTGCTTTGCGGTGTGCTTTGATATATTGCAGGGTTTCAAGCGGCACTTCATAGTCGGAAATGGGCACGCATACAAATACGTCGCTGTCCATAACAGGCGCCAGGTCTTCCGGACTAATAGGCGGCATGAAGGCCGTTTGTTTTTCGAGCCGGTTGTTTTGATCCACAAACCGCAGCTGGATGACGTCGCCCTGGTCGAAATGGCTATAAATGGCGTTCAGTTCGATATTGGAATATGCCCCCAATAACGCTTTTACCCCCGCTTCATCCTGCCTGCGCACATGCGTGACGGGCGCTACTACGCCCAGCCCCTCTAATAAGCGGGCCAGGGCAATGGCGGGATGCGTGGCACAACCGTATTTGACGATTTCCTGCCCCCGGCTGGTGGTGATGTGGTCGTAAGGAATTGGGCCCAGTATGGCAATTTTGAAGCTCATCTGTTGTAGGTTGTAGGTTGTAGGTTGTAGGTTGTAGGTTGTAGGTTGTAGGTTGTAAGTTGTAAGTTGTAAGTTGTAGGTTGTAGGTTGTAAGTCTTTTAATAACTACAACCTAGAACCTACAACCCTCAAATAATCTCCTCAAACTCATCCTGGTTTTCCGGGATAACCCTGGCCAGCGCTGCGGCGCCATCTCCTTCCATTCGAGCTACCATCTGCTCCACTGCTGCCAGGAAAGTGGGGTCGACAAGTCGTTGCACATCTTCTATGGATTGCAAGTAATCGTCGGTGCGGAATTTAAAAGCCGCTTCGCAATATTCCGTCTCAAATTTAACTGTTAGCCGCGTATCCATTTTAAAAACCGTAATTTTCAAATAAGGATGCGGAAGATATCCCAAAATGCGCATGAACCAATCGAATGTTTAAGAAATTATCCGGCTAAAGATAGACATTCCCTGATTCAACACCACGCGTCATCGTACTATTATCCGATAGAAGGCTGCTTTTATCGAAAAAAGACAACCACTTTGTCGGAAGTGGGGTTAATTTGTAATTGGTAAAATATAAACTCAAGCAAATGGTACAGTTTTTGAAAATGCTGTTGGCTTCCTGTCTGGGCGTGTTCCTGGCCATGATCCTTATTAGCCTGGTCAGCATGGGCGTTATCGCCGGTTTAGCCAGCCAGGCCCAGCAACCCAAACACCGCGTAGAGGCCAACTCTGTTCTGCATCTTACTTTTGACGATGTCATACCCGAGCAAACCAACAATATCGAGATCCAGACTTTTGATCTCAAAAACCAGAAGGTGCTCGGCCTTAATGATATCATTACGGCGCTCCAGACGGCTTCCAAAGACGATAACATCAAAGGCGTTTTTATGGAGGTCGACCAATTGAATGCCGGCTTTGCTACCTCCAGCATTTTGCGCGACGCTATTGCCGATTTCCGCAACCAGGGCAAATTCGTGATCACTTACTCGAAGTACTATACACAGGGGGCATACTACGTTTCGTCGGTAGCCGACCAGGTTTATGTCAACCCGCTGGGGTTAATCGATTTTCGGGGGTTTGCCGCTCAGGTTCCTTTTATGAAAGATATGCTCGACAAAGTGGGCATCAATATGCAGGTATATTATGCCGGCAAGTTTAAGAGCGCCACCGAGCCCTATCGCCGCAACGATATGTCGCCCGAAAACCGCCTCCAATTGCGGGAATTTCTGGATGAGGCCTACGCCCATTATCTGAAAGACGTCTCCGAATCGCGGCAACTGCCGGTATCAGAGTTGCATCGCATCGCCGACGGCTACCTGGGCGCCGAACCCGAAGACGCCAAACGCCTGAAGTTGGTTGACAAAGTAGGTTATCGCGACGAGGTACTCGCCGAATTGCGCAGCCGATTGGGGCTCAAAGAAGACGACAAGATCAAAATGGTGTCGCTAAGCGATTATTTCGCCGCCAAAGGCCCCAAGGTCAATTTGAAAATAAAAGATAAAGTGGCCGTCATCTACGCCGAAGGCACTATCGTAGACGGCAAAGGCGATATGGGGATGATCGGCGACGATAAGTATATCAAGGTCATCGAAAAAATCGCCAAAGACGACAAAATCTAAGCCGTGGTGCTGCGCGTTAATTCCCCGGGCGGCAGCGCTATGTCGAGCGAGAATATCTGGCGCGCCCTTACCCGCCTGAAAGAAGAGGGCAAGCCCCTGGTGGTGTCTATGGGCGATTACGCCGCTTCAGGGGGGTATTATATCTCTTGCATAGCCGACTCTATCATCGCAGAACCGAATACGCTTACGGGCTCTATCGGCGTGTTCAGCGTTTTGCCGAGTATGGACAAGCTGTTTAATGACAAATTGGGCATTCATTTCGATACCGTGAAAACGGGCAAGTTTGCCACCGGATTTTCACCTTTTTACAACCATAGTCCGGAAGAGGCTCGCTACCTTCAAAAGCGCACCGACCAGATGTACGAAACATTTCTGCGCCGGGTGAGTGAGGGCCGCGGAAAGTCGCGCGACGAAATTAACGAAATTGCCCAGGGTCGAGTCTGGACGGGCCGCAGGGCCATGGAAATCGGACTGGTCGACAGGTTGGGCAGCCTCGACGACGCTATCGCTACGGCCGCCCGTATGGCCAAACTCGACGAATATCGCACAGCTGAGTATCCCACCGTTAAAGAACCCATCCAACAGTTGATTGAGGACCTTATGGGCGAAGAGGAATCAACGGTGATCCGTAAGACGGCCATCCGCAAGGAGATGGGCGAGTGGTATCCCTATTACGCTTATTTACAGGAATTGAGCGCCTCCAAGGGTATGCAGGCCAGGCTGCCCATTGTAAGGCCTATCCGCAAATTAATTGTATAAAAGCGCCGCCCGGGGTCCTTAATGTCGGGCGGCGCACGTATTATTGTTTTCTCAAAGAGCGATGCAATTCCCATCGCAACACGCCGTCTAATTGACCTGCCAATTGAAATCCGTTGTGTTGCAGCACTTTTTGAGAGCCCCGGCCGTCGATCAAGGTATCGGCAACCACTTTATGGACCAATGGATTTTTAAATATCCAGCTAGTCAGGCATCGAACGGCTTCCGTGGCATATCCTTGCCCCTCAAATTTTTTATCGATAAAATAACCTGTCATTACCCCACCTTCGTTGTCGGGCAACCCCGATAAACCGATGCCTCCAATGACGAGCTGGCGATCTTCCAGCACAATGAGCCAATGCGTATACCATGCATAGTGGTCTTCGTGCAATTTTACCATGGGAATACAAAAATTGAGCAATGCATCCCGGTATTCCGACAAAAATTCGTCAGGCGCATTTAATTCAAGTTGAGATGCAACCAATCCGAGTTGTTTTTCCAGCTCATTTCGGCTTTTGGATAATAGAACGAGTTGCTCATACGACAGAGGAATCAACCTGAGTCGCGAAGTGGTGAGTTGAAACATGAGCGTTGTGGAGTTTGAGTGAAAAATAAAAATTGCGGTTATCAATTAATCTCAAACATCAAACGCGTCCAGGCTTGGCAAAAAGTTGAATGATTAGCAAAGGCATTGATTGATATGCCGTAAAAATAGAAAAAAGTTACAACTTTATCTTTTATTCAGCCTTGGCACATGAAAAATCACCTGACACCCATTGCACTGCTATTGACGGCCCATTTGCTTGTTGCTCAAAACGGCGTTAATAACCGGGCTAATTTTCAACTGCGCATTCAGCGCTCAACGGAAACCATACTGATCGACGGCGATCCTGCGGAGGCCTCCTGGCGCGCGGCGGAGGCTACAGATACTTTTTGGCTTAATGCGCCGCGCGATGGCGTAAAGGCCGCCCGGTACACGCAAGTGAAAATGTTGTACGATGATAAGAATTTGTATATCAGCGCGATATTATTTGGTGAAAACGATTTTATTATCCAAACCTTAAAACGCGACGCCGAATTTGACGCCAGTGACGCTTTTGCGGTTGTGTTTGATCCTGTGGGACAGAAAGCGGTCGGTTATGCATTCGGCGTAAATGTTGGCGGCGCTCAGGCCGATGCGCTAATCTCGGCAGCGCAGGGCGTATTTGTAGAATCCGCCGACATATCATGGGATGCGCGCTGGTACTCGGCAGTGCGAGAACGCCCCGACGGGTGGTCGCTCGAAATGTCCATCCCGTTTAAAAGTTTGCGATTCAAAGCTGATCAGGACGTTTGGGGTATCAATTTTTGGCGTATCGACAGGCAGCACAACGAAGTTCATGTGTGGGCGCAAGTGCCGGTGCAATTCGACCCTTCTGATCTGGGTTTTACCGGCGCTTTGGTGTGGGATGAAGCACCCGCTCGCGTTGGCGGTAATGTGACCCTGACGCCCTATGCGCTGACGGCTGTTAATAAAGATTATACGCGAAAAGCCGACGCCAAAAGCGATGTCGATTTCGGCGGTGAAGCCAAAATCGGACTTACGCCAACCCTCAACCTCGATCTTACCGTTAATCCCGATTTCTCTCATGTCGAGGTTGACCAGCAGGTGACCAACCTGAGCCGGTTTAACATCTTTTTTCCTGAGCGGCGCCAGTTTTTTCTCGAAAACGCTGATATCTATACCAATTTCGCTTCTTTTCCCGATGCGCCCTTTTTCTCGCGCCGCATAGGCCTGGATGCTAACGGCCAAAAGGCGCCCATTCGCTATGGCGCCAGGGTGAGCGGTAATGTGGATCACAACTGGCGCCTGGGCGTCCTGAATATGCATACCATGGGCGACTCGCTGCGGCCCGCCCAGAATTATAGCGCCTTTGCGTTGCACCGTAGAGTTTGGAAGCGCTCTACGGTAAGGGCGCTTTTGCTCAACCGCCAGGCCTTTCAGGAGGGCACTCTGATCAGCGACGACTACGGCAGAAACGGCTCGCTGGAATTCGAGTATTTGTCGGATGACGGCCGCTGGAGCGGAAAAGCCAGCTACAACCAGTCGGTGAAGGCAGGCCTGTCAGGCGAAGACCAATTCCTCATCGGCGCTTTTGGCTATAATGGACGCAATTTTCAAACCAACTGGGAGATCCAGCGCATGGGCGACAATTTTACCGCTGATATGGGGTTTGTCAGCCGGCTTTACCATTTCGATCCCGACAATTTCAGGCTGGTTCCGGTAGGTTATACCGCTATTAGCAATCTCACCGACTATTCTATCTACCCCCAAAACAAAAAGATCGTACAACACTGGTTTGGCGCCGAAAATTACGGCTGGTGGGTGCGAGGCGGTTTGCTCAACGAATGGTATACGCGATTGCGCTATTTTATGTTTTTTCGCAATACCAGCCAGTTGCGCTTTCGCCTCAATAACAATTATATACACCTTCTGTATCCCTTTTATCTCACCGAGGGGGCGCCGTTGCCGGCTACAGCCTATAATTTTACGGAATTCAATATTCAGTTTAATACAGATTTGCGGCGAAGAATACATTTGTCGTTTTTCGGCGTCTATGGCTCTTTTTACAACGGCGTAAAAACGACGATCAACGCATCGCTCAATTACCGGGCGCAACCCTGGAGTAATATCGCCCTGAGTTTTGAACTCAATGATATTAATCTGCCTGAACCCTACGGTAATGCCCAATTGTGGCTGATTAACCCTCGCGTGGAAATCAATTTTTCTGAAAAGATATTTTGGACTACCTTTTTTCAATATAATACGCAAGCGAATAATTTTAATATCAATAGCCGCCTGCAATGGCGCTACCGCCCGATGAGCGACTTGTTTCTGGTGTATACCGATAATTATCAGACGGAGGGTATGTTCGGACCCAAAAACCGGGCGGTGGTACTGAAACTGAATTATTTTTTCCAACTGTAGGGAAAAGCAAGCAATTTTTTTACCACAGAATTAAACGGAGTTAAACAGCGTCAAAACCTCACGCTGTGTCACTCTGTTTTACCCTGTTTAACTCTGGTAAACAACGCGTTATGTACAAGGTGTTAGTCCCGGAATCTCCCTACAGCCCCAGCCTCCTGGCTACCAGGTTACTGCTGAGAAAACCGTAGATAACGATGGTGACAGAGCTTAGCGGCATCAGAATAGCGGCCACCAGCGGCGTAAACACGCCCTGAACGGCATAGCTTAACCCCACCACATTATAAACCAGGGCCAGACCGTAAGCGCCATACACCAGATAAACGCTGCGCTGGGCCAGTTGGAGCATCTGGGGCAGCAGGTGGAAGCTTTCAGCGCGCAGAATGGCGTCGCAAGCGGGGGTGAAGTTGTTGCTTTCCTCGGTGATCACGATACCGGCGTTGCTTTGCTTGAGCGCGCCGGCGTCGTTGAGGCCGTCGCCGAGCATGAGGATGGTGCGTCCTTCCGCTTGCAATTGGGTCACCTTGTCGAGTTTATCAAAAGGACTCTGCCGGAAAAAGAGTTGTGATCCTTGCGGGAGGAGACGTTCAAATTCGTCTTTTTCGCGTTCGTTGTCGCCCGAGAGCAGATAAATCGGGCCCAAATTGCCGAGGTAGTCGAGCACTTTGGCCAGGCCGCCGCGCATACTGCTTTGGGCTTCAAAATAACCTTTTACCTTGCCGTCGACAGCCAGACAGGTGTTGCCTTTACGGTCTTCGGCATTTCCGGTTATCCATGTCGCGCTGCCGAGTTGGAGGCGGTGTTTGCCAAAGACGGCCTCCACGCCTTGCCCGGGTATTTCCTGCCATTGGTCAGGTTGGGGCAATTCATCGGGCAGCCATTGGTATTGGCGCTGAAGATATTGGTATACCTGCACGCTGAGAGGATGCCCCGAGGGCTTGGCCAGCGCGGCAACCAGGCGGGCTTCGCTTTCGCCAAGCTGACCGTGGAAAGTCATGCCAGTCGATTTGCGGCTGGTGAGCGTGCCGGTTTTGTCGACCACCACGGCGTCTACCGCTTCGATAGATTCGATCACGACGGTATTGCGCAGGTAAAATTCGTGACGACCCAATATTCGCAGCACATTGCCGAAAATAAAAGGAATGGCCAGCGCTACCGCACAAGGGCAGGCGATGATCAAAACTGCGGTGAAGGAGTTGATGGCAATCGTTGTATCGCGGGGCAGCCAATAGGCCAACGTAGAAAAACCGACCAGCAGAATGGCAAAGGTGAAGTATTTGCCAACGCGGTCGGCCAGGCGACTGGCAGCGAGGTATTGGGGTTTGTTGAAGGCTTCGTTGTTCCACAACTGCGTGAGGTAGCTCTGCGAGACTTTTCGGTTGACCATCAGCTCGATGGCGCCGCCGGTCTGGCGACCCCCGGCAAATACTTTTTCGCCTTTGGCGACGGGCACGGGCGCTGATTCGCCGGTGACGAAGCTGTAGTCAATCTGCGCATCGCCGTCGAGCAGGGTAGCGTCGGCGGGTATGATCTCCTGGTTGCGCACAACGATCTGATCGCCGGGCTTTAAGCGGTCAAGCGATACACTGGTGGTCGTTACCCCTTTTTTTAACAAGGCCGCAATGGGAAAATACGATCGGTAGTCGCGCTCAAATGAAATATGATAATAGGTGCGCTGTTGAAACCACTTGCCGATGAGCAGGAAAAATACGAGCCCCGCCAGACTGTCCATAAAACCCGCCCCGGCGCCCGAGAGGATTTCGTAAGCGCTTCTGAAATAAAAAGTGACGATACCCAGCGAAATGGGTATGTCCATGTTGAGCTGGCCCTGCCGGATACCCCGCCAGGCGGAAAACAGATAGTCTTTACCGCTGAATAACAATACCGGCGTAGCCAGCAGGATATTGAGGTAACCAAACAGGCGCACAAAAGACGCTTCAGAGAGGGCTTCCAGGCCCAGGTATTCGGGAAAACTCAATAGCATGATGTTGCCGAAGGCAAAACCCGCTACGCCAAGCTGATAGTAAAAAGTGCGATTGACAACAGGGCGCTTGTCGACGTTGAGGTTGCTGTAGTTGATGGCCGGTTCGTAGCCCAGGCTGGCGAGCAATTCGACGACCTTGCGCAGCGAGGTGTTTTTTTCTTCAAAACTGATGAAGACTTCTTTTTTGGGAAAATGGACCTTGGAGACCGTTATCCCGTCAGAGAGCCGGTAGAGGTTTTCCAATAGCCAAATACAGGAATTACAGTGCATCGAGGGCACGTAGAAGGTTGCATTGGTGTGAACGCCGTCGCTGAATTGTACCAGGCTTTCTTTCACCTCAGGGTCGTCGAGGTAGGCGTATTCGCCTTTGGATTTGCCTTTCAGACTGATGCCGGCGTTTTGGTCGAGGTCGTAGTATTTGCACAAGCCGTTGCTGTTCAGGATATCGTAGACCATACGGCAACCTTCGCAACAAAACGGTTTGTCGTCGAAGCGTATGGTCTCTTCGGCGCATTCGCTGCCGCAGTGGTAGCAGGTATCGTGCTGCGGCGCTACGCGTAGCGTTGTTTTGTCTTGGCTTGCGACAGGCATTATCTGTATTTTGGGCGTAAAATTAACATTTCATCTACTACGCGGTTTGTGATTTGCATCAGTTGTATAAATGACAAATGTCACTCCATCGCACTTTGCTGTTGGGCCATTCATACGCATTACTCAACGGCGCCCGTTGATCAACTGTTTTTCCAAATCTTCGAGTGAAACGCCTTTGGTTTCCGGCATCATTCGCCACACGAACAGCAGTTGGAGCACCATCATAAAGGCAAAAATGGCGAATACCGGCGCGGCGCCGATTTTAACAAAAAGTACCGGCACCAGGGAGGGGATGGCCGCTGCCAGCACCCAGTGGACCGAACTGCCGAATGCCTGACCGTTGGCGCGCAGGTGGGTGGGGAATATTTCTGAAATAAACACCCAAATGACG
>DAINSQ010000075.1:17941-22938 GCA_036741235.1 Saprospiraceae bacterium
TGAGCTGCGATAAAGAGGAACAGGAAGATGGGCACCGCCATGCCTTTTATACCCATGGCAAAAGCCAATGCAACAAGCGACAGCGATACGATATAGCCAAAAGAACCGATGTACATCAGCTGCCGGCGCCCAAAGCGGTCGATAAGCGATAAGCCGACAAATGTAAATATCAGGTTGGTAACGCCGATGCCCACGCTGCTGAGCAGTGCCGAGCTTTTCTCGAGTCCTGCAATTTCAAAAATGCGGGGGGCGTAGTACAGGAAGGCGTTGATGCCCGAAAACTGGTTGAAAAACGCCACCAGAAAGGCCAGCACGAGCGGAAAGCGATAGCGCCGGCTAAAGATTGTCTCGCCGTTGTCGGATTCTGCGTGGTCGGCTATGATGCGGGTCATCTCCTTCTCCGTGTCGATACCGGGGTCTATCAGCCGCAGGGTTGCGGCCGTAGCCGCCCGGTCGTGTTTTTTGATCAACAGCCAGCGCGGACTTTCGGGTACGGTAATCACCATAACGGTATACAACAATGCCGGAAAACCTTCCACGCCGAGCATCCAGCGCCAGGCGTTGTGTTCGATGCCGCTGAGCAGGTAATTGGACAAGAAAGCGGCCAGGATGCCGAAGACGATATTAAACTGGTATAATGCCACAAGCCTGCCGCGATTGCCCGCAGGAGCAATTTCTGAGATATACGCCGGCGCGGCAACGGTAGAGGCGCCTACGCCAAGTCCGCCCAAAAACCGGAAAAACGCGAACACCCAGGGATCGCCGGCCATCGCCGAGCCTACTGCCGATACAAAATAGAACACCCCGATCCAAAACAGCGTTTTTTTGCGCCCCAGGCGGTCGGTGGGTATGCCGCCGAAAATTGCGCCGACAACCGTGCCCCACAAGGCCGATGACATGACTACAAAACCATGAAATACCTCGCCGCGCGGCCACAAGGCTTGTAGCGATAAGTCGGCGCCGGAAATAACAACCGTATCAAATCCAAATAAAAAGCCGGCCAGCGCTACGGTGATCGACCAGAAGAAAATTTTGCGGTGGTTCATGCGTTTTGTTTTAAATAAACCTATTCAATATATTCTCCACATACTCCTGCCGCCCGCTGCGTTGCTGCGGTTCGGGGGATTCGTGGGCAATGGCGGCCAGGTCGGTCAGCGACAGCTTGCCGGCTTCAAAATCTTTGCCTTTGCCGCTGTCGAAGGAGGCGTAGCGGTCTTTGCGGAGTGTTGGGTATTCTGATTTGTCCAGGATGGCCTGGGCGGTTAGCAGCGCCCGGGCAAAGGCGTCCATGCCGCCGATATGGGCGTAGAAGATGTCTTCGAGGTCAGTGGAGTTGCGGCGCGTTTTGGCGTCGAAGTTGCCGCCGCCCTGGAGGCCGCCCGATTGCAATAGCACCAGCATGGCTTCGGTGAGCTCGTAAAGGTCGACGGGAAACTGGTCGGTGTCCCAGCCGTTCTGGTAGTCGCCGCGGTTGGCGTCGAGGCTGCCGAGCATGCCGGCGTTGGCAGCCACTTGCATTTCGTGTTGCATGGTGTGCTGGGCCAGGGTGGCGTGGTTGAACTCCAGGTTGAGCTTGAAGTCGTCCTGCAGGCCGTATTCCCGCAGAAAACCGATGCAGGTGGCCGCGTCGAAGTCGTACTGGTGTTTGCTCGGCTCCATGGGTTTGGGTTCAATGAAAAATGTGCCTTTGAAACCCTGGCTGCGGGCATAGTCTTTCGCCATATGCAGAAATTGGGCCATGTGGTCGAGCTCGCGTTTCATATCGGTATTGAGCAGCGACATATAGCCTTCTCTGCCGCCCCAGAACACGTAGTTTTCGCCGCCGAGTTTGATGGTGGCATCCAGGGCGTTTTTGACCTGTGCCCCGGCGTAGGCCACTACGGTAAAATCGGGGTTGGTGGCGGCGCCGTTCATGTAGCGGGGGTGACTAAACAGGTTGGCGGTGCCCCAGAGTAATTTTACGCCCGTTTCTTTTTGTTTTTGAAGGGCATAATCGGTGATGATTTCCAGACGTTTGGCGCTTTCTGCCAATGTTGCGCCTTCGGCCACAAAGTCGTAATCGTGAAAGCAGTAGTAATGCACGCCCAGTTTGGTAATAAACTCAAATGCGGCGTCCATTTTATCTTTAGCCTGTTGGATGGGGTCGGCGGCCGTCGCCCAGGGAAAATTTTTCGTACCGGCGCCAAAGGGGTCGCCGCCGTTGCCGCAGAAGGTGTGCCACCAGCAAACGGCAAATTTGAAGTGGTCTTTCATCGTTTTGCCGCCGACGATCCGGTTTTCGTCGTACCAGCGGAAGGCCAGCGGGTTGTCGCTTTCGAGGCCCTCATAGGGTATTTTACCGATGGTGTGGAAGTATTGTTTATTTGACATAATGAATTGATTTTTAATTTTTAACTAAAAAATGGCGCTTTAAAAAACTTTTAGCCCTTAGTGGTACTTTGTGCCCTTTGTGTCTTGGTGGCGAAAAAAGTTTAGAAAAGACTGTAATCACCGGCATCAAGCAAGCGCCTTCTCCAATTCCTTCACCCAGGCGAGGTAAGCGTCGGCATACAACCCGTTTATGTTGGTTGGTTCGTATACTTTCACCACTGTGCCGCCTTTCATCGCTTCGTTTACAGCGCTGAAAAAGCCCGTAGCCACGCCCGCCGCCTTCGCAGCGCCGACGGCGCCCGTGGTCTCCAGCAGTTCGATACGGCAACCTACGAGGTTTGAAATAGCGCTTGAAAACACGGCGGACTGAAACAGGTTGTCGTTGCCCACCCGCATCACCTGCACGTTGAGGCCCATGTTTTTTAGTATAGCTATGCCGTAAACAAAAGAAAAGGCGATACCCTCCAGTGCTGCGCGATACACATGCGCTTTGGTGTGCTGGTTAAAATGCAGGTTAATCATATAGGCGCCGACATTCCGGTTGCCCAGCATGCGTTCGGCGCCGTTGCCGAAAGGCAAAATCCGTAAACCATCAGCGCCTGCGCCGATCTTTGCGGCCATCTGCTCCATTTCGCTGTAAGACAAGCCGTCGCCGGCGAAGTTTTTCTTCAGCCACGCGTATTGACTGCCGGCGCCGTTGATGCATAGTAAAATCCCGATGCGGGGGTTATTTTTTGAGTGATTGACATGGGCGAAACTGTTCACCCTGGATTGCGGGTCATAAACGGGGCTATCCACTACGCCGTAAACCACGCCGGAAGTACCGCCGGTGGCGGCAATTTCGCCGGGTTCGAGCACATTGAGGCTCATAGCGTTATTGGGCTGGTCGCCGGCGCGGTAGGCGACGGGGATGCCGGCTTTTAATCCGGTGGCCTCGGCGGCAGACTGGGTTAGTGCGCCTTGCAGTGAAAACGTGGGCACTACCGCAGGCAGCAACTTGTTGTCGAAGCCTAAATTTTCGAGCAGAAAATCGGCTGCCGCATCCTTTTTGAAATCCCAGAAGATGCCTTCCGACAAGCCGCTCGGCGTAGTGAGCGTTTCGCCGGTGAGTCGCAGTGCGATATAATCGCCGGGCAGCATAATATGGTGAATATTGGCATAAATCTCCGGTTCGTTTTCCTTCACCCATTTCAATTTGGAAGCCGTAAAATTGCCCGGCAGGTTGAGCAGGTGGGCAAGACAGCGTTCGTGCCCGATCATTTCAGCGGCCTGGTCGCCGACGCCCACGGCCCGGCTGTCGCACCAAATGATAGCGGGGCGGAGCGCCTTGCCGTGTTCATCAACCGCCACCAGGCCGTGCATTTGATAAGCAATGCCGATGCCGCCGATGCGCTCGGCGGGTATGGCCGTCTTTTGCAACAATTTTTTAGTAGACAAACAAATATTGTTCCACCAAATATCGGGATCTTGCTCGGCCCAGCCTGGCGAAGGCGCCAGTATTTCCATTTCCACATCGGGCGATTGTACGGTGGCGATAGTAACGCCGGTTTCGGCGTTGACGAGCGCCGCTTTAACTGACGAAGAGCCGATGTCGTAGCCGAGTAAGTACATGATTGTATGCAGGTTTTAGGGAATTGCAGCATCACAGGGATGGGCAATGATTTTAGCAAACCGATAGAAAAAGCGCATTTAGCGACCTGGTTTGAGGCGGAACCAACAAAACGCCAGCGTAAATACCGCCAATCCGCCCATCAAATAAACGATAAAAGCCGGCATGCCGTGGCTGTGGGAGTGAGCATGCCCGTGTCCCGCCTCAAAAGTCAGCGTAGCCCAGTTCGACTCGTGGGTCAAACCCGGTTCGTTAGACAGCGCCATGTGGATGGTGCGCAGGAACCATTGTCCCTCGTGGTCGACTTTCAGGGCGACCACGCCGTCGGCGCCGGTTTGCAATTTGACGTCGTTATGTTGGTGGCCCTCGCCGTCAGGGCTGTGAGTATGGCCTTCTGCGCCGAAACCGGCGTATACCAGTTGGTTGGCCAGGGGTTGACCTTTGTACAAGAGCTTGACGCGAAGCGTTTCGCCTATTGACAAATCGTATGGATTGGTTTCAGGCACAAACTCGATGGGATAGCCGAGAACCGATTTCCAGTCATCCGTTTTGGCGTTGCCGACCTGAAAAACGGCCTTGACGTGTTTGGAATATTTTTCCACGGCATTTTTATCGAGCGCATTGTTTTGCTTGCGCCATTCGAGCATATCGAGAACGCCGTCGTGTTCGAGGTATTCGTTAAATTCCTTGGCGGTAAGTTCGATATTGTTGGGATGGGTTGAAAGTCCGGCTACCCAGGTACCGGGGTCGCCCGTTTTGAAATTGAGCACGGTAACGCTGTCGACCTCCGTCCACTGGCTGCTATCGGGATGCAGACGAGCGCCGTTGCCGACCAGGCTGACATCGCGCATGCGCTTGCGGGCAATGGCGTTTTCGCTGTTGTCAAAAGTGCCGTTGTACAAAAGCAAAGTAGCAATGGTATTGGGCTGCAGGAAGAAAGTGTTCATTTTGAGGAACATGTCGTGGCTGCAAAACAGCAGAAAGGCGGCGGTGAGGAGGAGGAGGTTTTTCATATTTA
>DAINSQ010000076.1:0-14031 GCA_036741235.1 Saprospiraceae bacterium
TGTCACCCTGTCACCTTGTCACCTAAAAATTACTTCACATACAAATTAAACTCTACCCGGCGGTTCAGACTGCGGCCCTGCGAAGTTTTATTGCTGGCAATAGGTTGCGATTCTCCGTAACCCTTGTACGACATACGTTTGGCATTGATTCCTTTTGATACCAGATAATCGTAGCAAGCTTTGGCGCGGCCGTCCGACAGTTTCAGGTTGGCCTTGTCGTCGCCTACGTTGTCGGTATGGCCGGCGATGGCGATGCTATAGCCGGCGTATCGGTTCATCACATCTACTACCTGGTCCAAAATTTTGTAAGACTCTGCTTTGAGCGTCGTTTTTCCTGTCTCGAACTGCACAGAGCGCATAGCTGTAATCAGCAATTCCTGGTCTTCTTTTTTCACTTCCGGGCATCCTTTGTTGCCGATTGGGCCGGCCAGTTCAGGGCAGGTATCTTCGGGGTCGATGAGGCCGTCGCCGTCGGTATCGGGGCAGCCGGCGAATTTGCCGTAGACATCAGGGCAGCGGTCGTCTTTATCGGCAACGCCGTCGTTGTCTTTATCGGGGCAGCCCTGGGCGGTGGCGTTGCCGGCTTCAGTGGGGCAGGCGTCCATATCGTCGGCGATGCCGTCGCCGTCGCTGTCCTTGATGGGGCAGCCTTTATTTGAAGCGGGCCCGGCCTCGTTGGGGCACTCGTCAAAGCGGTTGGCAATGCCGTCGTTGTCGTCATCGGGGCAGCCGTTGAGCGCTGCCGTGCCCTTATCCTGCGGGCATTGGTCGTCTTTGTCGGCAATGCCGTCGCCGTCGGTGTCGGGGCAGCCATTGAGTGCGCCTGCAATTTCGGGGCAGGCGTCGTCCATGTCCGCCAGCCCGTCGCGGTCGGTATCGGGACAGCCATTGGTCATTTTGCTGCCGGGCTGGTCGGGACATTTATCGTCGGCGTCGGCGATGCCGTCGCCGTCAGCATCGGGGCATCCGCCCAATGCCGCTAGGCCGGGAATATTCGGGCATTTGTCGACATCGTCGGAGACGCCGTCGCGGTCGGCGTCGTTTTTGCCCAGGCGATACACAAAACCCACGCCGAGTTGCAGGTTGTTGCGGTATTCTTCTGGCGAGAATCGGTATTCACCCTGCACGTTGACATAAGAATTGCGGCCCACCCTGATATCGAGACCTAATCCAGCAGGGATTTGCAGGTTGCCGGTTTCGAAGCGCTCCGATACATAACCTGCACCGCCGAAAACATAGGGCACAAGCCTGCTTTGCTCTTTGAAGTATTGCAGACGGAGCAAAGCGTCAAGGCTCACAATATTGACATTGTCCTGTTCGCCGAAAATATTGGCCACACCCACTTTCAACGGTACCGTCAATCCCAGATAACGGCTGAAATGGCGCGTATAACCGACTTCGATGCCGTTGGTGATGTCCAGTCCGTCAACGTCGTTGGGCATGCCGTAATCAATGAAAAGCAGCTTTGCACTCACGGCACTTACCCCTTTGCTGTCATTCGACTGCGCCGCCGCACTGCCTAATATGAGAGATAATAGAAGGATTAACACGTAGTTTTTCATACTGAATATGTTTTGGTTGGATATATCTTTTCTCATAGTTGCTGGCAAATATACCCAATTCAGACGCTGCAAGGGGCGTTTGGTCACATTGTTTTTATCGGTTGCAGGTTGTAGATTTGTCGGTCTGTTTATGAGTTGCAGGTTTAGGCACAGTCCAAAAGTCCTCCGTATCTTGCCGCATTAAAATACAATTGCTATGCGCTCCACCGCGACGACATAGTCCCCCGCATCGACATCTGGCTGCCGGCCGATTCGCTGGCTATCCTGCTGGCGCCGGGCAACGAGCATAGCAATTACCACTGGCACGCTACTTTTGCGTTTGACAACGGCGACCAGCGCGATACAGTTTATAATGTGGGATTGCGACTGCGCGGCAATACTTCGCGCACGGCTGACAAAAAGTCGTTCAAGGTATCGTTTAATACCTACGAACCCGGCCGGCAGTGGAACGGCGTGGAGAAGCTGAACCTCAACGGCGAACACAACGACCCCGCAGTGTGCCGATCCAAGGTGTGCTGGGACCTCCTGCGGCAAATGGGCGTGCCGGCGCCCCGCGCCAACCACGTGCGGCTGTATATCAACGGCGAATTCCGCGGACTCTATGTGAATGTGGAGCATATCGACGAGGAGTTTGCCGAGACGCGATTTGGCAATAAAAACGGCAACCTTTACAAGTGCCTCTGGCCCGCCGACCTGGCCTACCTCGGCAGTAATCCCGATTTGTATAAATTTGAATCGAACGGCCGCCGGGCCTACGACCTGCGTACTAACGAGGAAACAGATGACTACTCCGATCTGGCCCATTTTATCGATGTGCTGAATAATACGCCGATCGCCGACCTGCCCTGCGAACTGGAGCAGGTGATGAATGTGGAAACGCTGCTGCCGGCTATGGCTTTTGATGTGCTGGCAGGAAACTGGGACGGGCCGTTTTATAATAAAAACAATTTTTACCTGTACAAAAATACAGCCACCGGACTGTTTGAATTCATCCCCTACGACCTCGATAATACGCTGGGTATCGATTGGCTGGGGGTGAATTGGGGAATTCGCAATGTGTATAACTGGGCGCATCCCACCGAACCCCGGCCGCTGTTTAAAAGGGTGCTGCAAGCGCCGCTTTATAGAGAACAGTTTACGTATTATTTGCGGACGTTTATGGATGATATTTTTAACGAACAGGCACTTTTTCCCTACCTGAACAACCTCAAGCAACGTATTGCGCCCTATGCACAAGCCGATCCGTACCGCCCGCTGGACTACGGCTTTACTTATGCCGATTTTGAAACCGCTTTTGTTGACAACCTGCCGTTTTTTCATACCGATTACGGCTTACAGGACTTTATCACTACCCGCCACAATACGGCGGAGGTGCAGTTGGACGCGGTAAATGCCGCACCCGTCTTGAGCTGGGTATTCGATAACAACCCCTCCGCCTATCAGGATATCAACCTTAGCATACACGCCAACGACGACGTGGAGGTAGCGCAGGTGACCTGGTGCTACCGCATCAACGGCGCCGGCGCAGAAACTTGCGTGCCGATGTACGACGACGGCCAACACCTCGACGGCGCCGCCGGCGACGGGCGCTACGGCGCCGGTCTGCCGGCGTTTGATGCCGCCGGATTTATCGATTATTATTTTTCAGCTACCGATAATGCAGGCAAAGTAAGTCGCAAGCCGGTCTGCGGCTACCTGCGGCTCGATATACAAAACGCGGCCTTGCCCGTGGCAATAAATGAAGTCATGGCCGCCAATTCGTCGACGATCGCCGATAATTTTGGCGAATACGACGACTGGGTGGAGCTCTACAACTATTCCGATGTGCCGGTATTCCTCGGTGGGCGCTACCTGTCGGATAACCCGACCAATCCCGATAAATGGGCTTTCCCGGATATCTGGATACAACCCCAGGAGTACCTGCTGGTGTGGGCCGATGACGATACCAACCAGGGCCCCCTGCACACCGACTTCAAGCTCGATGCAGCCGGGGAGTTTATCGGCATCTACGACAATGCCGCCAATAATTACACCCTGATCGACGGGTTTACATTTGGGCCGCAGGCTTCCAACAGCGCCATCGGCCGGCTACCCGACGGTTTCGGCCCCGTGCAGCCGGTGAATCCAACGCCCGGCGGACCGAATATGCCGATTACGGATATTGCTGATTTAACTGATAATCAATTAAATATACTAGTATTCCCCAATCCGTTTTCCAATGAATTATGGGTACGGTGGCCGGCTGCCGGCACGCTGCAGATGGTAGATCTGTGGGGTAGGGTAGTGGGCGGGAGTTTTGACCCCGTTTCGGAGGGCTTGTGGCGTTTTTCCGCAGATGGATTGGCAGATGGGATTTATTTTTTGACAGCTCAAATAGGGAAAGGTGTGACGATTAGAAAAGTGGCGCTAGTGCGGCCGTAATATTTCGCCACTATAAGCGCCTGTTTTAGTTAAATTCGCAACAACTCGCTTACCCCGGCTGTTAGGTTTCTTTTCACATCAACACACCTAATATGAAGCCCATCTACACTGCCGTTTTTTGCCTCCTCGCTGCCTGGGGAGTGCAAGCCCAATCCTACCCGGAATTCAGCGAGCTCTCCGGTCAATCGATGAATCACTTTTCGAGCGTGCCGTTCGGAAACGAATATATCTACCAGCTCAACATACCGCCCAACGGGATCATGATGTACCGCATAGGCGCCGATGCCGCAATACTGGACTCCGTCGCGGTACCGAACAGCCTGGGTAATATCTTCCATACAGACAACCGCTTGTTTTTCTCTGGATTGGAATGGAACGGGAGCGTATTTTCCACCATGCGGCAAGTATTCACAGAGTACGATGCCGACCTGGAGATAGTACAAAAAACGAACGGGGTTTCGCTACAGCCCATCTATTCCCCGATCATCCAGGAGCAGACCGAAACGATGATCAACACGCAGGCAGGCAGCTTTCAATTCTACAACGACACGCTTTTTTCATTTGATAAATACCTGGTTGTTGATAGCCCGCTGGTGTTTTTGGGTACTGCTAACTTGTTCTCCAAAACCGGCATCGATGGCGAACTGTACGGCAATTTCCCGCTAAGCATCAACTCGCTCTCCAATTGCTTCTTTGTTGGAAATCGCCTCTTTGTGCAAGGCAGCGCCTACGTGAGCGCTTTTCAACCCCGGACCTTGCTGGAATTCGACTCCAACGGCAACCTGCTGCGAGGGGCCGATTACGATACTTTCGGCTCGGGCGAATACCTCGACGGCGCCTTGGGTGGCCGGCATAAAGAGCGTTTTTATTTCACCTACCTCGGTTACGACCCTACACTGCCGGGTTGTGCGGAGGACAACGCCACCATCGACGTTCGCGACAGCGCCTGGACGGTGCTCCACCGGTTGAAACTGCCCGATTGCGGTTACCTGGTATCCGGCAAAATGCCTTTCGGGTTTGATGCTCAGGACAACGTGTTCTACGCCGCTCCGCATGAGTTATTCGAAAAAATAATGGTGTATAAATTTACACCGGATTTTCAACTGATCTGGAAAACCGAGTTGAACTTTGAAAACGAGCAGTCATTCGTTTTCCCGATTTCGCAGCACCCCACCGAAGACGGCGGCATTTTGCTCAACTGCTATAAAATAGAGAACGGCGCGCGCCGGTTGGTGATCTTAAAGATTTCCGCCTCTGGCAATCCGGTTTCTTCCACGCAGTTCACTCAGCAGGAAAGCGAACCCGCAGCGCCCCTTTTCTACCCTAATCCGACCTACGGACCGCTACACATCTCGCCCGGTATTTCAGAAGCAACAACGGTGCAAATTAGTAGTGTGGACGGCCGGTTATTGGATGTCGTCAATCTGTCGGCCGGGCCGGTTGATTTGTCCGCTTATCCGCGGGGCGCATACGTACTCACGCTTTGGGATCAGACCCGGCGTCTGAGAGTGGGTGCGGAGGTGGTGGTGAAGCGATGAAGCGGTAGTTTTTTGTTTATTGGCCTTTCCAGTTTTTAACGCAAATGGTTCAAGTCCAGATGAATCATGGCGTGTCTAGATTTATATGTTGGCGAGTGCGGCGCAGTGAAGTCCCGAAATGCGGTCTTGTCAAATAAACGGTGCTTTGAAAAAAATAATCAGCCGCATTAAACCTCACAGACAAAAGTTAGTCTAAATGCTAGTAGGATTTCAAACAAGACTAATCATGTACAAACATATCATCATTTTAATAGCCCTAATTGCCGAGGGGTTATCTATGAATGGGCAAACCGCCTCTTCCTCAAATACTTATCAGGTGTGCCTTTTTTTACTGGAAGATTGTAAAATCACCCAGGCCTACACAGACAAACTGCAAAATCTGCACCGCACATTTGCTAGTGATAGCATTCATTTTACCGGTTTTTTTCCCAACCCTGTTTCGGAAGATTCAACAATGCAGGCTTTTGTCGAAAAATATCAATTGCCTTTTCCTTGCACGCGTTCAGGCGCTTACGACCAGGCCAAGCGCTTTGGCGTAACTGTTACGCCCGAGGTAGTGGTGTACAACGAAACGCGTGATTCGGTATACTACCAGGGGCGTATCGATAATTTATTTGAACGTGTCGGGCAACGAAGGCAAGTGGTGACCTCGCATGAATTGGAGAATGCACTTTATTCTATTCAACAAAATAAACCCGTTCTTGTGTCGCGAACAACTCCGGTTGGTTGTATCTTAAAATAATACTCGCCTATGAAAAAGATTGTTTTACTCGGTTTTTATGTAATTGCCGTCTCCCTTTCAGTTTCGGCCCAGCAGATAACGTGGAGCGAACACGTGGCGCCCATAGTTTTTAAGCATTGCACTTCTTGCCACCGCCCTGGCGAGATTGCGCCATTTTCGCTGACCAATTATACTGAAGCGAATAACTGGGCCAACATGGTGCAATACGTCACCGAAATACGTTACATGCCTCCATGGAAGGCAGACCCTGATTTCGGCGTGGAGTACCTTGGCGAAAACTACCTTACCGATGAGGAGATTACCACAATAAAAGCCTGGGTTGACGGTGGGGCGCCACAAGGCGATCCTGCCCTCGAACCTCCGCTTCCGGTTTTTCCTACTGGATCGCAAGTAGGAACGCCTGATCTGGTATTATCTTTTTCACAATCATATGTGCACGAGGGAACTGGTTATGACGAATATCGCTATTTCGTTCTACCCACCGGACTTACGGAAGATAAAAACCTTGTTGCGCTGGAGATGCGTCCGGGAAATACTGCGATTGTTCACCACGCTTTGTTTTGGGCTGATACCAGTGGGACTGCTGCTATCTTAGATGCGCAGACGCCCGAATACGGTTTCGTAGGCGGTCAGGGGCAGGGCGGCGGCCAAGCTAATTTTGGCCCGCAACTCCCGACCTATGTGCCGGGTGCAAAGCCCAATGTTTATTCACATGGCATGGCGCAACGTATTTTTGCCGGCAGCGATTTAGTCTTGCAGGTGCATTACGCGCCTACTTCCACCGACGAAGCTGACTCGTCTACCGTCAATTTATTCTTCTCCGATCAGCCGGTTTCCCGATACGTTCGCTCCCATATCATGCTACCGCCCAGCCTGGTTAACGGCCCGTTTGTCTTGGAACCCAATACGATAAAGGAATTCCATGGGGTTTTCAAGACACCTTTAGCCGTAAGTTTACTCGGCATCATGCCGCATTGCCACTTATTGGGTAAAAACTGGCGCGTTTTTGCCGTGACACCTCAAAATGACACAATACCGCTTATCCATATTGAAAACTGGGATTTTAATTGGCAAGGAACTTACCATTTCAGGACACTGAAAGTGTTGCCTAAAGATACAGAAATACATGCTTTTGCTACGTATGATAATACATCTGACAATCCCTTTAATCCCAATTTCCCGCCCCAAACTGTCACATGGGGAGAAGGTACTGCTGATGAGATGTATTATCTACCCCTGCTTTGGTTGCCCTACCAACCAGGCGATGAAGAGCTGGACCTCATTGGTAGCACAACTGATACAGAGGATGCCGGTTTCCATTTCAACCAGACCCGTTTGTACCCGGTGGCGCCCAATCCTGCTAAAGGTTTGGTAAAAGTTGGCTTTACCCTGGCAGAAACCGGTACCGTTGGCGTAACGGTATACGATTTTGAAGGCCGTTTGGTTGCCACCTTGCAACCTAACCGTTTGACTAGAAGCGGCGAGCATATCATGAATTGGGACACTTCGAGGCTGACGCCAGGCATTTACTACGTCGTTCTGCAGACTAATGGCGTTGTGCAGACTCAAAAAGTGATAGTGACGCCTTAGCGGTCGGTCGTGTTTAAGCGGTAAAACGAAATAAAAAAGAGCGTCTTTCCCCAATCCGGTGCGGGATGCGATGACTGTTTCCGGTTTGCCGGCCGATTTCTCCGGAACGGTAGCCGTTTATAACAGTATGGGGCAAATGGTGGCCGGTGGTTGGAAAAGCGGGGGGCAGTTCAGTGTTGAGGCGGGGCATTTGAAACCGGGGATTTATGTGGTTCAAATCAGGAGTGAAAAGGGGGGGCGATGCGACTAAAAAGTTTGTGAAAAATTGGCAATAGCCGATGAGGTGGTAAATCGAAGGTCAGTGCTTCTAATAAACTTTGTGCTAACCGGGCAGGGAAGTGCTGCTAATCCGATACTGCACCTACATGCAATCCGTCATGTGAAACCCTGTAAAGCGAAGTAAAATTATTCGATAATGATCAGTCAAATGAGAAAATATTTTACAACGCTGACTTTTCTGATCTTTTCAATAAACTTGGTATTGGGACAAACCGAGATTTACGACAGTATTTATGTTGGTGGATATTGGAGAAAATATAATACACATTTACCGCTTGGATATAATCCTGACTCCAACTACCCTTTAGTTATCGGATTTCATGGTGGTCAGCAGGCGGCTACGAGTGCTCAAGGGTGGACTGTGTTCGCCTACCAAAGCAAACTTTCTGAAAAAGCAGATAGTTCAAGTTTTATCGTGGTTTATCCTGAAGGACTTGTGTTTAATCAAAATCGTTCATGGAATGCCGGAAATTGTTGCCCTCCGGCTATGAACCAAGTAGTGAATGATGTCGGTTTTATTGATGCAATGCTAAACAAACTTTTCAATGATTATTCTATTGACACGACTAGAGTTTATGCAACGGGATCATCAAATGGTGGAATGATGTGCTATCGGTTAGCATGCGAATTAAGTCACAAAATTGCTGCTATCGCACCTAATGCTTGTTCGCAGATGTATTACCCTTGTAACCCCTCAAATAAAATTCCCGTCATTAGTTTTCATTCAAAAGTGGACCCAATTGTACTTTATACAGGCGGTATGGGAGGGGCGCCTCCATTAACGACAATTTATTTCCCGGGGCAAGACAGCACAATGGATTTTTGGTCTCAAAAAAACAATTGCCAGACAAGAGACACCATCATTAATGGAAATGGCGCCAATTACGATTTTATCAAAATACATAACTGTTCGTGCAATGTAGAAATTCATCATTATGCGACCACTGATGGTAGCCATAGTTGGCCGGGAGGAAATCCGAACAACAATCCTGTTTCAACTCAAATTAGCGCAACTGATTTACTTTGGTCATTTTTCCAGAATTATACATTAAACTGCTTAACAACGGGAATTGAAAACACCAACGAAACAAACGCTAAAATCGTAGCTTTCCCTAATCCATTTTCAAACACCATCAACCTTACTAATAAAGCAGGAAAAGGAGAATGTACGCTAATTAACTGCTTGGGTCAAGTCATTTGGACAGGAAAAAACATTGAGCAGAAAGATTTTTCCGGCTTATCAAGTGGTATTTATTTTCTTAAAGTTGACGATAGGACTATTAAATTACTAAAACGGTGAAAAGAAGGGCAGCGCATAACACGGGTTTTGTGTCAGGCTGGCTGAAGTAATAACAACGAAAAGACAAATAAAAGGCCGCCAATCTTTCGCAAAATTAAAACGGCTTGCCGCGCGACTTGTCCCGCCCAAGCGGGATTAAATTTTTCCCCCGCCCAAAATATAAATTACTGACAGCTTTAACCAATCAGGATTTTTTGACTCTAATAAAGGTAAATCAAAACTGATGTGTACGAACAAATTTTGCCTAATCGCTTTTGCCTTATTGACCCTCTGGACGGCTCAAAGCCAGGCACAAACAACCTCTATCCCGACCTTCAACTGGTTCCACTTCTCCAAAGACCTGGCCATCGGACAACCTGACCCCAACGGCGAAACTATCGGCGGCACGGAAGTGATGTGGATCGTGGTGCACAAAGGAAAACTATTCTCCGCCACCTCGTACTGGAACAATACCAGCCTTCACGGCCCGCAAATGCTGGTGAAAGAAACCTACAACACTGCATGGAAGGTGGACCATACCTTCCCGCAAAACGTGGTGCGCAACGACGCCCTGAATTCTTTTGTCTTCACCACAAACCGGTACGGAAATCCCTTGCCCCAACCCGACACCCTGCTGGTGGCCAGTTGCATGACCCAGCCTTTTGGCACAGATAGAAACATCAGGGTTTTTACAAGAAATGACCAAGATAATACGTGGGTGCCTTCTTCCAACATAGACACTATTTTAAATGTCAATGACAGTTATATCCGTTCCTTTACTTTTCATAAAGACACAGTTACAGAAATTGAATATGTTTTTGCCGGTGGCTCGAATGGAAAGTTATACAAAGGTAGTTACGATGCATCATTACCAAACAAAATCTTTTGGGACACAACTCCCGAAATTCAATTGTTTTCAGGTGAACGCTTCCATTCTGGCGCTGTTTGTAATGGTCGTTTATATGTAGCGGGAGGCACCAATAACAGTTACCCGAATGAAGGGGGGCTTTACCTTAGAATTGACGGTATCAATCCGACATGGAAACGGGTATACACATGGCCGGGTAGCAGCCATCCCGGTATGCGAAGTTTGACCGCTGTTCCCAATCCTGTCAATATTAATTCAGATGTTTTAATCGGAACTCGTGAATATGATGGAGTAATTGAGCGCATTGTTCCGATGCCCGGTGATACGGTCAATGTTGTACTTGAAATGGACGTCAGGCAATCCTTTACCAACACCTGGGGCGGCTTGGGCGGCCTGATTGCCATTGCTGCCTACAATCGCTTAGATGAAGGGTTTAATCCTGTTACCGGAGAAAAAGTATGGTTTCTGGGTTTAAATATTAAACACCCCAATCCATTGGGAACCCCGGAAGCAAATAATGCCTACACACTAATGAGGGATGCCGCAGGAAATTATGCATACTGCATGGTGGTGGACAGCAGCATCCTGATCCCTCCCGGCGTCGGGCTGAAATCGGTTCGCACCATGCAAATATCGCCTTTTCCACAGGACAGCAACCGGGTGTATTACCTCGGCGGGTTTGACGGCGCCAACGGCCCGCACCAATACTCCGACTTGAGATACCGGGCCGAAGTGATCCCCGGTTTGAGCGTCGGGGTCGGAGAGCCGACCAGCGCAGTTTTTTTCAGGGTTTATCCCAACCCGGTTGAAAATCAACTCCGCGTAGCCCCTTCCGGCCGCGCCTTCGCCTATGAAGCATACGACCCGTTCGGTCGCCGCGTATTGTACGGACGGTCGGAGGGCTATTCGGTTGATTTTTCAATCCTTCCAGCAGGTATTTACTTGCTCCGGATTTCCTACGATCAACGCCAAATACAAACATTTAAAATAATCAAAAAATGAAGGCGACAATCCTGCTCCTCGGTATTCTGCTTGGGTTACAATGCCTGAACGCGCAGCAATACTTTTCCTACACGGACATCCAGTACGACACCATACCGGGCGTGGACCCCAACCTGCTGAGCCTCGATATTTATAAACCCGCCAGCGATACGGGATTGTTGCCGGTCGTGGCGTACCTCCATGGCGGCAGTTGGCGCGCCGGCGACAAGGATAATGTGGCGCTGAAACCGGAATTTTTTACCGGCCAGGGCTACGTCTTTATCAGTGTCAACTACCGCCTTTCGCCCAATCCGCCGGATACCACCCTTGCGAATGCCGTGCGGTTTCCCGAGCATCCCCGGAACGTGGCAAAAGCCATGGCCTGGATTTACAACAACGTCCACCTTTACAACGGCGACAAAAACAAAATAGGCATCACCGGCCACTCGGCAGGCGGCCACATCGCCGCCGTAGTAGCGAGCAACCCGGATTTTTTAGATGCCCACGGTGTGCCCAATCAAATACCCTGCGTGTGTATGTTCGACGCGGCGGCCTACAACATCCCCCGGCTAATCGCCTTCAACAACCTGTATTCGGCCTCCATCAAAAATGCGATGGGTACCGACCCGGAACTGTGGGACGACGCTTCACCCGCCTTGCAGGTGCGGAACCATCCCGGCCTCGGCGAATGGGTATTGTTCTCCCAGGAGGCCGGTAGCACCTTGTACGCCGAGGCGGTGCTAATGCGCGATACCTTTGCCCAAAACGGATACGATGTGCCGCACTACCCGCTGGCGCTCGAACACGACGAACTGAACGGGTACGTCGGGGTGCAGGACTCGGCCGTTTTTCAGCAACTGCTCGACGACAATCCGTTTATCATGCCTTCGCCCAACGCGTATGCAATCGCCCGGGCTTACACGGACAGCGTACAGTCGTTTTTTCAGCGGTGCTTCAGCCGAATTACTACCAGTTCCAGCGAAGTACGCCCGGAACTGGAATGGCATATCTACCCCAACCCGGTGTTAGATGTATTGCACATTTCCACTGAATCATCCGGTTTCGACGGAATAGTTACGATTTTCAACGCCATCGGACAAGTGGCTTATTCCGGGCGGAGAAGCGGGGCGCTGTTCCAGGTTGAAACGGAATATTTGAAGTCAGGAATTTACTTCATCCAACTGAAAGGAAAGCAAGGTCAGGTGACCACGAAAAAATTTATCAAATGAAAAAGTTACTACTATCGTACCTGCTCCTGGCGGTCTTATGCTCATGCGATAAAACGGAAAACCCGGTGGCAACCGCCTATCGCATTACCAAAAACATCGTTTACAACGGTGTCAATGTCAATGTAGTTATCGACAAGCCGCAAAACGATGCAGTGGATGTACTCATCGTCTATCACGGGACGGTTGTCTTCGATGATAAAATCCTGGATGCCGCCAACAACACCCTGGATGAATTTAAGAAGATACTCCATCGTTCGGACATGATGGTCGTCAGCGTGGCCTATCCCGAGGAGAATCTGCTCATGGGCGATAACCTGCCGCACGCGGAAGCCGCATTGTTGTGGGTAAAATACAAGGCCAGCCAGGAATTGAAGATAACGGTCAAAAAAATCTTTATGGCCGGCCACTCGCAGGGAGGATATCTGGTCACCCGACTGAACACCTTGCACGCCACGAACGGCGTGGTAGCC
The DNA here is from genome assembly GCA_036741235.1 of Saprospiraceae bacterium. Taxonomy (GTDB): domain Bacteria; phylum Bacteroidota; class Bacteroidia; order Chitinophagales; family Saprospiraceae; genus JABWBR01. The sequence continues at coordinate 12,960 of DAINSQ010000076.1, forward strand.
AACGGGCCGGGGCCGTTGAACCTGGTGTATCGCTGCGAACTGGAAGAAAACGGCCAAATCCAGAACAGCATCGCCTGCAATCTGCTGCAAAACGCCTACGGAACGACCGTGGCAAACCCTGATGCCTACTTTCAACGTTCGCTGTTAAACTTTACCAATGGTTTTCAGTCTGATATATTGTTTGTGCAAGGGCTGAATGACAGCCCTGTTCAGATGTACTCCTGGCCCCACTTCAAACAGGCAGTTTCCAATTGCGCCACCTGCCAGGAGGTACAGCTTTTAGAGTTGACCGGTTTCGGCCATACCGCCCTATTTGAGAGCGCGCAGGCGGAAGCGGCGTTTAACGATTTTATCGAAAGCCGGTAAATTCCACTTCTTGAATCATTCAATTTAAAAAATATGAAGCTATTTCTACACCATCTCGTTATTATCGCCCTGAGCTTAGTTGTTGCGGATAGCTATGCGCAAAATCCGGTTGATAGTATGGTCTTTTACAAAGACTACTTTCCAGGTCAAAACGACATCAACGGTCGCTATCTCGGTAGTACGGAAACCATGGCGATTGTCCAACACAAAGGAAAGCTATATGCCGGTATGGGCAACTGGATGGACTATCCGATTACACTCCAACACGAAGGAACACAGGTATTGCGCAAGGACAGCTATAACTCACCCTGGGTAGTGGATACCTCCGTGGGTTATACCTCTTTGCGGAGCGAAGCATTGGTGTCTGTTTATTTTGATAAAGACATGAATGGACAAACATTAAATCCTCCCGTGAATGTATTAGTTGGCGGTTTCAGTGATATTATTCAACCAAGAATAGCGGGCATTTGGGTCAGGAATGACTCGACGGGCCAATGGTACAAAAACAACATTTTTCAGCTTCCGGGTGGCGAGGCAGGAGTGCGCTCGTTTGCACTTCATACCGATAAAGTCTCCGGCAAACAATACCTTTTTGCAGGAATATCGGCGGGCTCAATCGTAAAAGCAGAATACACCGGCATTGCACCCGGTTTTATAAGTATCGATACCACGCAGGAACTACAGCGACTTGGAAAGCTTATGGCCA
>DAINSQ010000076.1:14041-22932 GCA_036741235.1 Saprospiraceae bacterium
GCCATGTGCGTTTGCAATGGCGACCTGTACGCCTCGGCCGGTGTTGACCTTGTGGGAACCGATACCGTGGGCGGTTTATACCGGCGGATTGACGGGATAAACCCTGCCTGGCAACTGGTTTATCGCTGGCCTTATACGCCCTCTTCAGGCCCAGACGAATCCAATATTTTCAGAGGTATAACGTGTATCTCTGACCCTTTGGGAAGTGGCAATAAGGTGATAATAGGCACAAGAAGCAAGGGTGCTATGATTCAGATTGTAGAGCCGTTTAATAACCACCAGGTCCGTGATGAATTGCATATTACAGCGTATTTTGGTGATGCGCTGTTTGCCGGAACATGGCCTTTTGCTGATTATACGCTTTGTGCTTACAATAATTTCTTACCCGACACTTTGGATGGGCAAGAGTTCTGGTGGGCCGGTGTTGGTCTGATATCAGAGGAGAATACCGATCTTTCGAACAATGGCGCGTACTTTTTACAGAGGTCCGACAGCGGTAACTATCGTTGGGGTTATATCCATGACGCCGATCACTCGCTTCCGTTGGGCAAAAGCCTGCGGGCCACCCGCACCATCTGCAAATCTCCTTTTCCGGAGGACGAAGGCAAGGTATATTATTTCGGCGGCTACGACGCCGCCAGCGATACCTCCAACAACACCGCCTGGATTTACAAAGGCGCCTTGCAAGCACCAGTAAATCAAGACACCTTCCTGTTTAAACTGACCTACGCCCACGACTACGGCCTCGGACAAGCCACGACGCTGCTCGACATCAACGGCGATACCCTGCTGGATTTCGTCACAGCGAATAAGGGCCGCATCCACGTCGTGGAAAACCTCGGGGCTGGGCAGTTCGAGCACCAGGCGACCTACACCGTGGACAACGCCAACGGCTTCGGCGCGTACGACCTGAACGGCGACGGGCGGCTCGACTTCAGCATTGCCCAGGAACAGGGCCAGTTGAACGACAACTGGCTCAACCTCGGCAACGGCCTTTTTGACCCCGTCGATTCCGGCAATGAGTCGGTCGGCTCCACCCGCGACGTGGTGTACGCCGATTTTGACAACGACGGGCACGTAGACTCCTACCACAGCGCCTCGGCATTCGGCAACAACCGGCAGGGCAACCAACTCCACGCCGGTCTGGCTGGCGGCTTGTTCGGCCCGGACCTCATCGAAACCGTGCTCGACCCGCCCGTGCCGGGCTTCTGGTACGACAGCCTGACCCACCCCGTGCTGGGGCCGCAGTACTGGTCGGCCATCCAGTCCAAAGGCGTTGTCGTGCGCGACTTCGACGGCGACGGCCGGGCGGATATCGTCAACGCCGTGTACTGCGACCTGGGCTTTCAGCCCGATATGTTTACCCAACAATGGGTCAACCAGCAACAACGCGGCCTGTTTTTGCTTAAAAACAATTCCGAACCGGGCCAGATACGCTTCGAGGACGTCTCCCTAGCTGCACTCGGGCCCGATGCCCACGGCAACACGACCGCCGACTGGAACGCTTACGCGCCCGTACCCCTCGACTACGACCGCGACGGCGACTACGACCTGATCGTCGGCGCCACCATGCGCCAGCAGGAAAACACCGACCTGATCCGACTGTATGAGAACATCTCCAGTCCCGGCAATATCGCTTTTGTGGAAAAAACTTCCGAAGCCGGCTTGCAATACGTCAACAACCTGCCGGTCGGCACCAAGCAACAACTGAACCTGGCCGCCGGCATCCCCATCGACGCGGACAACGACGGCTGGACGGATTTCGCCTTCGTAAACCGGAAAGACGGCGTATCCACCTTTATGCCCAATGTGATTCTGTTTCGCAATAACGGCGACAATACCTTCAGTCTGGTACCCTATGGCACGCATGGACTGGGTGGGCAGGCCGGTGGGCGCGACATCAACCTCGGTGACCTCGATCGCGACGGACGCATGGACATCCTGCTGAGCGACGGTACCGTGGGCGGCTATGAAGGTACCGACTCTACCCTGGTATACCTCAACCGGGTGCAGAACAATTTCCACTGGATTCAACTGGACATCAAAACCTCCCCGGGCGAAACCTGGGCCTTCGACCGCACGGTGAAAGTATTTCGCGCGGGCACGAATGAATTGCTCGGCATGGACGACATCCGAACCGAGCTGTGTTATCGCTCCAAACGCTTTCCGGTACTCCAATTCGGCCTCGGTACGGCCACCGCGGTAGACGTGGAGATCATCGGGCCGGACACCACCTACCTCGCCGCGGGGCTGGAGGCCGATCAGGTGCATTTCCTCACTTTAGACCAGTTAACTACCGAAATAGACGAACCGGCGCCGGCTGCATCCGTAATGGTTTATCCAAACCCCACCGTCGACAGGCTGTACGTCAAGGGCGCCGATTCGCCCGGGCGTTTTGAGATCAGGGACATCACCGGACGCATGCTTGCAAGGGGCAACTGGTCAGCAGAAGGGATTCCGGTGGCCGTCCTGGCGCCTGGCTTTTATTTCATTAGAATCGGTTGGAACGGCGGCAGAGAATCGAATCTTAAGTTCATCAAACATTAATCCGGTAGGTTATGCGAAATCTATTGTTCTGCCTATTGTCTATGTGGCCGGTTTTATTGGCCGCTCAGATCCTTTATTCCGACATCCCATACCACGCGGATTCTGGCGTGGATCCCAATTTGCTGAGCCTCGACGTGTATCAACCGGAAAATACGACAGACCTATTGCCGGTCATGGTCTACATCCACGGCGGCTACTGGAACGCCGGTGACAAAGCTAACGTAGGGCAGCGGGCCAAACTGTTTACTGACAGCGGCTATGTATTCGTCAGCATCAACTACCGCCTCTCGCCCGATCCTGTCGATACGCTCTCTCCGGATGCTGTGCGATTCCCGGTTCACCCCGAGGACTGCGCCCGGGCCGTGCGCTGGGTGTACGACCATATTGACGAATACCAGGGCGACAGCACCCGCATCAGCCTGATCGGCCACTCAGCCGGCGCGCACCTGGCCTTACTGTTGTCCACCAACGAGGCTTTTCTGGAGCAGGAAGGGCTGGCCTTGCTGCAAATCAAGTGCACGTGCAGCCTCGATGCAGGCGTATTCGACGTGGCAGAGGAACTGCAGCAAGCCGGTTCCTACATTCCCCGGCGGGCGCCGCTGATTAATGCCTTTGGAACAGATCCGGCGTTATACGACGACGCTTCGCCGCAATTCCATTTAGACGCAGGCAAATACCTGCCCCGCCTGCTCCTGGTACATCAAAATACCAATGATCGTTTGCATTCTCATTATCGGTTCCGCGATAGCCTGTTGGCTAACGGACATTTATATGTCTCTTTGTTTAATGCCGCTCCCTACAACCACGGGCAAATCAATGCCAATTTGGGCAGTCCTTCTGATAGTATCGGCGAAACGCAGGAGGTGATGGCATTTTTCGAACAATGCCTTCAGTCTTATACGACCGCCGCTACCGTTGTGTCCGACGCCCGGTTGTCTTTACGCTTGTCCCCTGTACCAGCCTATGAATCCATCACCCTTTCCGGTCTTTCCGGCGACTTTCAGGGGACGGTTACCGTGTATGACGTTACAGGTCGCCCAGTATTTACCGGACACAGAAGCGGCTCTACCTTTACCGTCCCAGTCTCCCATTTGGTCAAGGGGATATATTTCCTACAATTAAGCGAAGATAGGGGGGGGATATCAATAAAAAAATTTTTAAAAGAATAGCCGCCAGGCGCCGGATTGCCGTATTTTACTACCCCTCCTCCGCCTTCCACTCCCGCACGTTTTTCGCCTTTACGTCGAAGGCCACGCCTACCAGTGTCAGCGGCTTGCCGGCGGTGCGGAAGCGCTCCGGGTAGCCGCGTTCATGAATCTGGGCCAGGGCGGCGTCGGCGCTTTCGAGCAACATGAACTCGAAGAAGTATAGCCGTTCGACCGCGTCGAGCAAGGCGTCCATGCGGCCCTGGTTGGTGGGGATTTCGGAGTGGACGACGTGGCCCTTGAGCGCCAGTACGACGTGCGCGACCGAGTGAAAATAGGATTCCTCCGTGCGTGTAATCTGGTAGGGCACGGAGGCGAAAATGGACGAAAGCAGGGCGAAAAAGTTGGGCAGGTCGCCCTCGGCCAGGAAGCGGCGCATGCGCTGCGTGAGCGTCACGTCGGTGACGTCGACGGGGCGATCGAGGTAGGCGGCCAGGATATTTTGCAAAAAAGAAAGCCGCACTTCCCGGTTGGGATAACCCAGGTGATAAAGGGGCGACAAGTCCCGGCTGAGGGTGATTTTGTGTATGGTAAAATAGCCGGTTTGCAACATCAGCGCGTGCAGGCCTATATGGTGTACGTCGGCGCTTTCGAGCAAAAAATCGTTCGCCCTGAAGTTCTCCAGTTCGTAGGCGGGAATAAGTTGTTGTCGTAGCAGTTTGGTCAAAAAAGTAGGGGTTCCGGTGGCAAACCAGAAATTTCTAAAGGCCTTGTGGTGAAAAAAGTTCAGCAGAGAATACGGGTTGTACACGCGGTGCTCGCCGTCCCAGGAATAACCGTTGTAGTAGGCCCGGATATTTTCGAGCAGATCGGACCGGTCGACTTTAAAATGGCGAGCCAGATCGGAAAGCCGGTCGTCGAAGTAGCGTTCCATTTCTTCCTGCGTCCAGCCGAGGAGCACGGCAAAATCCGGATGGATAGTAATGTCGTTGAGGTTGTTGAGGTCGGAAAAAATGGATACGCGCCCGTATTTCGATACGCCGGTGATAAACACGAAATGAATGTAGCGGTCGAGCGATTTGAGCGTGCCGTAGAAATTCTTGAGCGTGCGCACGTTTTCCCGGATGCGTTCCTCGTCTTCGCCCAGGAAATCGGTGATGGCTTTGTCGTATTCGTCGATGAGTACTACGGCTTTTTTGTCGCCGCTGCCGAGCGTCTCCAGCAGGTGGCTGAATTTGTCTTTGGAGGTCTGCTCCCCGGGAATTTCCAGGCCGTATTGCGCCGCGATATCATCCATTTGTCTCGACAGGGCGTATTCCAGCGGCTGTACGCGGTAGTCTATCTCGTTAAAATCCACCCGAATGACGGGGTAGGGCGCCCAGTCAATTTTATCTTCAATCCACAAGCCTTTGAACAGCGCCTTATTGCCCCGGAATATTTCGTGCAATGTGCTGATGAGCAATGACTTACCGAAGCGGCGCGGGCGGGAGAGGAACAGGTATGGCCCGGCGTCGAGCAATCGGTGGATGTACTCGGTTTTATCTACGTATACGTAGCCATCGCCGATGAGGGTAGGGAAATCCTGTTTGCCGATGGGAAGTTTTTTCATGAGTGCAAATATAATAAATATGAATGGCTGGTAAAAAGTACAATATGTTGATTGAACACCCGGCGTCGGTAGGGCGTGCAGGATAGCCGCTTCGAGGGCTCCCGGTGTTTTTTGAATTTTCACCACAGAGTTAAACGGAGTAAAACGGAGTTTCACAGAGTTTCACGGAGTCAAAATCACGCTCTGTGTCACTCCGTTTTACTCCGTTTAACTCTGTGGTAAAAAAACCTCACATCGAAATCGACCCCTTCCTGAAATCCGACTTATTCAAAATGACATTAATCAGCACCGCCTGGCCATTAGCGGCGGCCTCTTGGGCGGCCAGTAGCGTAGCGGTGGTCTGCGCTGGATTGTCCAGTAAAAAGCCGGCGCTGCCGAAGCCGGCGGCTACGCGGTCGTAGGCCGTATGCCCGAGTACCGTGCCCACGTCGTCGCCGAGCATATCTACCTGCTCGCGGGCGATTTGCGACCAGGCGCCGTCGTTGCCTACCACGGCTATCACCGGCAATCCGTGGCGGGCAAAGGTGTCGAATTCCGTCATAGAATACCCCGCCGCGCCATCGCCGAGGATGAGCCACACCGTTTTGCCGGGGTGGACCAGCTTTGCCCCCAGCGCAAACCCCGCCCCAACGCCCAGCGTGCCGAAGGCGCCGGGGTCGAGCCAGCTGAGCGGCCCGGGCGGGCGCAGGATATACGAGGCCGTACCCACAAAGTCGCCGCCGTCGGCCACAATGATACTGTCGGCATGGATGGCTTTGTCAATCTCGCCTAAGAGTTGCAGCGGGTTGATGTGGTCGCCAACTTCCTGCTTTTTTTCATCTATTTCCGCCTGGCGGGTTTTTTCGTTGGCTTGCAGTTTTTGCTCCCATTCTGGCCTCGATACTTTGCCGGTCACGGCATCGGCCAAACGGCGCAGGAAGAGTCCGGGATCGGCTTGCACGGCTACCTGCGGACGGCGGATGTGGTAGAGGTCGTGGCGGTCGATATTCACAGCTACGTAGGTCGCGCTGCGGCGGATATGGTTGCCGTAGTCGAGGCGGAAGTCGCAGGGCACGCCGGCCAGCAGCACCAGGTCAGCTTCGCGCAGGGCTTCGCGGCGTTTGTGGCGGTACTGGCAGTCGCTGTCGCGCCTCAGCAATCCGCGGGCCATACCCGACAGGTAGGTGGGGATGCCCAATTGCCGGATCGCTTCGGCCACTGCGGGCGCTTCCGCAGCCTGCAGGGTTGCCTGACTGCCGGCTATCAGTACCGGTCGCCGGGCTTTTTCCAGGGCGCTGACTACTTTCGATATCGATGATGCGGATGGTGCAGGAGGGCTTATGCTGATTTTCGGGCCGGCCTGGCGATCCCAGGCCTGGCTGAACATCCGGTTGACGTGCCATTTGAGGTAGGTTTTCAGCAGCTTGTCGGACAGCGTTTTTCCGCCGCGGTCCATGCCGTACCATTGTCTTACGGTCGCTTCGTCGTACAGCAGGTCGACCGGGCATTCTATGAAAACCGGGCCTGGCGTGCCTTCCTGGCAGATGCGGAAGGCTTTTTCCATGATGGGAACCAACTCGGCTACTTTTTTTACCCGAACGGCCCATTTTACCAGCGTACCGACCAACTTGATCTGCTCGATATCCTGCAGGGCGCCCCGGCCTTGCAGCGCCGTCGGCGCCGCCCCGCCGATGAGGATCAGGGGAGATTGGGCCATTTGCGCGTTTTTGAGGGCGGTAATGCTGTTAGTCACGCCCGGGCCTGCTGTGACGGCAGCAACGCCGGGCCTGCCGGTCAGCCGCGCTACGGCGTCGGCGGCGAATACCGCCGTGGCTTCGTGCCGGGTATCGATTACGCGAATACCCCGCACCTTGGCTGCTACGAGAATAGGCGATATGTGCCCACCGCAAAGCGTGAACAAAAACGGCGTTTGCTGCGCGGCCAATACTGATGCTATGAGATCGCCTCCGTTCATGATACGATAAGTTTTACACTAAAATATAAGACCTTGTCAGCAAATATAGCACGGTATTCGTAAGTTTGAGCCGGATTGAGAAGAGTGTGGGAGTGTGGGAGTGTGGGAGTGTGGGACGATTGCATAAAAGAAATCGCACCCTCTCACCCTCTCACCCTCCCACACTCCTATCTCTGCTGACTTTATGAAAAACTGGGTATCAGAGCTATATGGATACGATTTACGAGGTGAAATACCATCAACTGGAAGACGTGCATTGGTGGTTCAGAGCCAGGAGGAAAAAAGTACTCGATTACGTGCAGGTATCGCCTCAAGCCAGATACCTCGATATAGGCTGCTCGACGGGCATGTTGCTCAGCGAACTCGTGGCTCGCGGCGCCGACCCCGACCGCGTCTATGGCGTAGATATCAGCGAAAGCGCCATAGCTACTTGTGTGCAGCGGGGGTTAAAACACGCTCATGTGATGGACGCCGCCAGCATAACCTTCGACAAAGCATCATTTGATTGCATTGTGTCGTCGGATTGCCTGGAGCACCTCGAAGACGACAACAAGGCCCTGCAAAATTGGTACGGACTGCTCAAACCCGGCGGCAAACTTGTGGTATTTGTGCCGGCCTTCATGTCGCTGTGGAGCCCCCACGATGTAGTCAACCACCACTACCGCCGGTATGAACGCGGGGAATTGGCCGCCAAGATGAAAGCGGCGGGTTTTACCGTACAAGATCAGGGCTATTGGAATTTTACCCTGTTTTTTCCCATATTCATTTTCAGGTTGATTAAAAAATTCATTTTCAACATTAGCGAGCAAAAGCCGCAGGAAGATTTGAAAAAACCTAATTTTTTGATCAACAACTTATTATTCGGCTTATTGTCGTTCGAAAACAGGCTAATGAAAAACCTGCATTTTCCGATAGGCGTAAGCACATATTGCATTTGCACCAAAAAATAAGACAGTAGGAACCTTATGGCAAAACGGCAACCATCCAAACCCTCCAAACCGGCATCAAAGCCCGCTGCCGCGCCGCCCAAAGCCGCGCAAAAAAAGAAAACGACGGGTTCGAGTTGGCCCCTGTACGCTCCTCCCCCCGATGCTTCGCTGCTGTCGCCGCGCCTCCGCCAATGGTGGCTGGGCGTTGTAGCCCTTGCTTTCCTGGTGCTGGCGGTTTTGGCCTTCAACAGCGGCATCAACGAAGACGATAAATTCCAGGAAGACTACGCCGAGCGCCTGGTGAATTATTATACCACTTTTGGCAAAGACCGATCCGTCTTTTACGAAGCCGACGCAGATTCGGGTTATAAAAAATACGCCAAATACTATGGCGGCGTTTTTGACCTCAGCACCGGCCTCGTCAACCGCGCACTGGGTTTCAAACCCGAAGAGCCGGCCTACCACCAGGTCCGCCACCTGTTTAATGCCGGTTTCGGCGCTTTGCTGTTGCTCTTCGCTTCGCTGCTGGTGCGCGATATTGCCGGGTATAGGGCCGCCATTATAGCGTTGTTGCTCATGCTGGCTTCGCCAACACTCGTGGGGCATGCCATGATGAACTCCAAGGATATTCCTTTTGCGGCAGGTTATATGATCTCCCTGTATTATTTATATCGAAGTCTAAAAACGCTGCCCGATATCGACTGGCG
>DAINSQ010000077.1:0-22768 GCA_036741235.1 Saprospiraceae bacterium
TGGTATTGGGATTTCGGCGATGGGGCCACTTCTACGCAGCGGCATCCGGTGCATAGCTACGCTCAGAGCGGCGCTTATATCGTCTGTCTTACTGCAAGCAATATGACGGGGAGTGATATGGTGTGCGATACGATACAATTGGGAGAGATCACGAGCTTGGAGGAGCCACTGGCCAGGGAGGGGGTAGTTAGGGTGTATCCCAACCCAGCCACCAATGAAATCATCCTCGAGGTAGAGAAAATTCATGAATTTTCTCCACATCCACACCGGCCATCCACCGCGGGCCCTTTTATTTTTACATTGTACGACGCCCTGGGCCGGCCCGTGGCGACGACGGCGGTAGAGAAAATTCATGAATTTTCTCTACACCACCCGCAACAGGTGCGCATAGATATATCCGCCTTGCCGGCGGGGGTGTATTTTTGGCGGACAGAAGCAGGTGGGGGGAAACTCGTGGTGATCGGTATTTGATTTTTGATGCTGGATGTTGGATTATTGATTATTTTTGAAACCCACAATCCACAACCCACAACTAAAAAAAAGCTATCTTTGAACCTTCCACACTACACAACAAAAATCACTTCATGAGCAACTTTGTCGTTTCTGCGCGTAAATACCGTCCGGCCCGTTTTGAAGACGTGGTGGGGCAGGAGCACGTTTCCAGGACGTTGAAAAACGCCCTGCAGAGCGGACAGGTGGCCCATGCCTTTTTGTTTTGCGGGCCGCGGGGCGTGGGTAAGACCACCTGCGCGCGCATCCTGGCCAAGGTGCTCAATTGCAGGCAGGTGACAAAAGATTTTGAGCCCTGTAATACCTGTGACGCCTGTAAAGCTTTTAATGAAAATGCTTCTTTTAACATCACCGAACTCGACGCGGCGTCGAATAACTCGGTAGAACATATCCGGGCGCTGATCGAGCAGGTGCGCTTCCAGCCACAGCAGGGCAAATACAAGGTGTACATCATCGACGAGGTGCACATGCTGTCGGCACAGGCGTTTAACGCATTCCTGAAAACGCTGGAAGAACCGCCGCCTTACGCCATTTTTATTCTGGCTACTACCGAAAAACACAAGATCATCCCCACGATCCTGTCGCGCTGCCAGATCTACGATTTCCGTCGTATACAGCCGGCAGATATGGTGCGCCACCTGCAGCATATCTGTACGCAGGAAGGCATCGACGCCGACCCCGACGCGCTGCACATCATCGCCCAAAAGGCCGACGGCGCCCTGCGCGACGCCCTGTCGATTTTTGATAGAATGATGGCCTCCTCAAGCGGCAAACGCATCAGCTATGACGATGTGATTGCCAACCTGAATGTACTCGACTACGATTATTATTTTCAGGTGGTCGACGCGCTGCTCTTGCAAGACGCCTCGAAGGTGATGTTGCTATTTGATGATATTCTGAAAAAAGGCTTTGATCCCGATCTGTTTATCAATGGTCTGGCCGAGCATTTGCGCAATCTGCTGGTGTGTAAAGACGAACAAACGCTGGTCTTATTGGAGGTGAGCGACAACCTGCGCGAGCGCTACCGGCAGCAGGCGGCGATATGTCCCACGACCTTACTGCTTACCGGGTTGAATATTGCCAATAACTGCGATATAGAATACAAGATGGCGCGCAATAAGCGCCTGCATGTGGAGATGGCGCTGATCAAAATGACATTTATCCTGAGCGCCGTGCCGGCAGGCAATGGCCCTACGCCTCCCCCTCCTGCTACAATGCCGGAAAAAAAAACGGCTGACGTCAGGGTAACCGCCCCAAAATCCGATAATAAGGCCGACGTAAGCCCTCCGCCGGCGCCCGCCGTCGGCGAAGCGCCCATTCCCGAGGCGGCGCCCCTGCCGCCGCCATCAGTCCCGGTTATCAAAGGCGCCGAAAAACACGCCATGACCAAGGTAAACCTCCAAAGTATGCTGGAAGAGGCCAATCAGGCTGCACAAGAACAAACCAAAGCTGCCGAACCCCTCACCATTGAGCGCGCCCGCGCAGCCTGGGAGGCATACATGGAGCAAGTTGACAAGGCTTCCATTAAGGCTATTTTGCAAACGGCTGAAATAGAGGTAGATACCCATGCGCTGAACGTTAAAGTGGGCACCCGTGTGGCCGAAAGCACCCTGCGCGACGAATCCTCCCTGATGTCTTTTCTCCGCGGTGAACTCGGTATTGCCGATCTCAATATTTCCATCATTCGCGACGAAAAACTCGCCGCCGTGGAGGCGCCCAAACGGGCAAAACCCCTGACGGTGAAGGAACGATTCCTGCTGATGTCGGAAACCAACCCGCAGGTACGCGAATTGCAAAAACGGTTCGACCTGCGCCCCGACGAGGAATAACAATCGTTAGCCTCCCGATATTAATCCTCCGGCAGCCGTTCGTCATTCAACAAATCCTTTTTCCAATTTAATGGATTTTTGATGATGTATTTTTTTATCCGCCGGTGCGATTTTTCATTGCGGATAATATGGTCGTAATAATCGCGTTGCCAATTTTTCCTGCCCGGGGTATTCCGTAAAATGTTCATTTGTTTTGATGTCAACATTTGAAATTTTCCTAATATTTTGGGAATGATCATGTTCCGACGCCATTTCCGGTATTGGTTTATTTCTTCCGGGGTTGGTTTGTATTGGGGGGCGCGCCACCATTGGGGCGACGCCGGTGGGCCTGGTGGGCCCGGTGGGCCCGGTGGACGGGGTGGGCCCGGTGGACCCGGTGGTAGATAAAATTCATGAATTTTATCTACCACCCCGCCCTCCGGGCCTGCCGCGTCCACCGCGTCCACCCCGTCCACCGGGCCTGCCCCGTCCACCGCGTCCACCCCGTCTGCCGTGTCCACCGTGTCCGCCCCGTCCGCGGTCACAGGGTCGCCGGTCGTGGCAACGTGATTATCAAAATCGTAATCGCCCAAATGAATAATCAAATGAATATGGTTGGGCATAATCACCCATTCGTCCAGCAGAATTCGTTTGTGATATTCCGGGATTTTCAACAATTCGGTTTCAACAATTTTACCGTAATCCGATAATTCCATTTTCCCATCCACCACATCTCCGAGGATACATTCCCGGTTATTAATGCAAATGGTAATAAAATAATTTCCGGGGGATGAATAATCCCAATACCGGTAACGGTTTGATATTATCCTGTATTTGTTTTTGAATTTCGCCATTATTGTTGAACAGCCTGATCATCTATTTCTTCCACGACACCGCCACCCCGCCAAACCCGGAAATTCCCGGGCCGGGTTCAAAATACAACCTGTTGGCCGCGTTAATTCGGATATTGGCATTGTAATATTGGTCGAGCAAATTATTGAAACCCAGGAAGGGCGACAGCGACCAGCGCGGGCGTTCCAGGCGATAGCCGGCGCGCAGGCTGAGGAGCAGGTAGGGTTTGTCCCGACTGCTATTGTCGTCGTTGGCATAAATCGCGCCGACATAACGGCCTTGCAGGGCGGCCCACCAGTTTTTGCGGAAGTAGCGGGCCGACAGGTTGGCGTGGTGACGGGGTATGCCGGGCAGGATTTTGCCGCTGTATTCGCCGGCAGGGGTACTGTAGTTGCCATACAGGAAGTGCGACCAGGTATAGGCCGCCCCAAGGGTCAAACCCGGTGCAGCCAGCCAGTTGATGGAGGCTTCCATGCCGCTGCGTTCGGTGCTGCCGGTATTGCGGAAAAAGGTGCGCCCCGGAAAGGCTTCCAGTTGGTAGGGCGCCAGTTCGTTTGCCGAGTGGATGTAGAAAGCGCATAAGTCCCATTTGACAGCCGAATGGGCCGCACCTTTCCAGCCCAACTCATAGGTATAGGCCTGTTGTGGGCGCAAATCAGGATTAAAGCCGCCACCCATAGGGTTGGCGGATAACTCGCTGAGGCCCGGGGTTTCGAAACTGCGGCCTATATTGGCATACAGGTATTGCAGATTGCCGATAGCGTAGGAGAGGCCTGCCATAGGACTGGCACTGTTATAGGCGCTTTTGCCCGAATTATCGCCGTCGGATAAAAAACGGTCAACTACGGCTACATGTGCCCGGTCGTAGCGTAGACTCAGGCGCAGGGACAGTCGCTGAAGTGGCTCCCATTCCTGGAGTAGATAGACGCCGGTGTTGGTGAATTTTTCAACCTGGTTGAGGCGCTGGTCGCCACGCCGGCCGTCGAGGTTGTTGTAACGGGAGCGCTCGTCCGACTGGTCATCGAGGTCAAATCCGAATTGGAGGCGGTAGGGTCGCCCGGCAATTGCCGATGTATAGGTATATGCAGCGCCGGCGCCGGATACCTGTCGCTGAAAGTAAACAATTCCGCTATTGCTGAAGGGCAGGTTGTTTTCAAAATCGCGCCACAGGGCGTAAGCGCGAAGCAATAATTGATGTTTGGTATGCAGTTGGCTGCGCAGTACAAGTCCAATGCGCTGCTGATCGAGGGCTTCACCTGCATCGTATTGCCGGTTGGGGGCTGCGGCCAGGCGGGTGGAGGCCCTGTCGGCGAGCCTGCGTTCTGCCGTAGCGCCGGGATCGTCGGCCTGGGGGCTGTCAGCGTGGTTGATCAACAGGCTTAGCCGGGTATTTTTGTTAAAATCATAATGAAATTTTCCATTGAGCAGCGACTGCCGGCTGCGGCTGTGCTCGCGGTAGCCGTCGTAATTCGTATTGGCGCCATAGATCATATAACCAAGTCGTTTGAAGCGTTGTCCGACTTTGAGTTGGTATTTTTGAAAACCAAAAGAACCGGCGCCAATGCGACCTTCCAATAAGGTACCCGACTCCGGGGGCTCTTCCGTGTATAGACTCAGCGCCCCGCCGGCGGCGTTGCCATAGAGCCCCGATGAAGCCCCACGGATTACTTCGGCGCGGTCGATGATGCCCATATCGAGGTTGTCTACCTGAGCCTGACCATCCGGTGTTGACTCCGGCAGATCGTCAACGCTGAGGCGCACCCCGCGTATGCCAAAGGCCGAGCGGGCCCCAAAACCCCGGATGGAAATACGAACATCCTGGGCGAAGTTTTCAGTGTTGAGGGCAAACAACCCCGGTATGCCGCTCATAGCTTCACTGAGTATGAGCTGTTGCTGGCCATCTTGTAACCGCGATTTGCCGATGACAGTCAGCGGCAGCGGCAGCGACAAATCGCCGGCCTCCAGCCGGGCGGCGGTGACAGTCACGCTTTGAAGCTCTTGCAGCAGCAAACTGTCCTGCTGCGCTTGCACAGCCATGGAGAAGGTTAGTGTAATAAATACGCTAAAGCGTCGGATTTTTGGCAAAAAATGGAATATTAGTGCGTGATACAGCATTACGGGTGTTATATTTGTCAATAGGTGTTTTGTGTTTATTTTGCAGGCTATCCCTCACGCAGATCAAATTATGACGATACAATTTTGTCATGCCCACAGGGTGTCAGCACGCGTTGAGGGAGCCGTTTTTCTCCAGTCTTAGCCGCCAAATCAAAATCTACGATTAACATTTAAAATGACCATAAACCTTCTTATCATGCTAAAATTAACACGTTTAGCGATAACAATAGCTGCTTTTTTATGCAGTAATGCCATTATTGCACAGCTTCTGGTAGTAGACCCGCCGTTTCCCACCGCCAACGACCAGGTGACCATCTATTTCGATGCCACCGAAGGCACGGGCGGGTTGGCCAACTGTAATTGCAATGTATACCTGCACACCGGTGTAATCACATCGGCAAGTACGGGGCCGTCCGACTGGAAATACGTCGTAACTACCTGGGGACAGGCCAACGCGGCCTGGCAGTTGACCCCTGTGCCCGGCCAACCCAATGTGTACAGCTATGTGATCGGACCCTCGATACGCCAGTATTACGGCGTTCCTCAAGGCGAAACCATCCTCAAACTGGCCTTTGTATTCCGCAATGCCACAGGAACACTGGAAGGCAAAGGCCCGGGCGGTACCGACATATTCTACGATGTATACCCTGAAAATCTGGAATTGACGGTCAATCTCACCAGTCCCGCAGCCAACAATTTTGACATCGCATTGGGCGAAAATATCAACGTAAGCGCTGCCGCTTCGCAACCCAGCCAGTTTTTTATTTATAATAACAACCAACTGATACATCAATCTGCGACGGGATTATCGCAGCTGAATTACGATTTTCAGGTGTTGGACGAAGGATTTCACCTGGTAGACGTAATTGCGCAAAGCGGCCAGCAAAGCGACACGAGCAGTTTTTCGTACACAAGTCGCTATGAGGTCGACCTGCTGTCGCCTGCCAATCCGGTCGTGTTGACTTCGTTAGGTCAGAATATTCAGGTTAACGCCAACGCCCATATTGCCTCCAATATCAAAATATTCGACAACGGCGTGCAGATAGCCCAAACCCCCAACAGTGCTACGCTGAATCATCAGATCACGGTTAATACAGGGGGTACCCACGAAGTTGTCGTTGCCGCTGCTTACGGGGTCTATACCGACACCACCCGGTTTGTCTACGTCGTACCCGGCAATGTACCCCTGCAAGACCCCCCCGCAGTATACCCCGACGGCATTACCCTGCTGGGCGATACCGGGTTGTTTTTACAGCTTTATGCCCCCAACAAGCAGGTAGTATTTGTTATTGGCGATTTCAACAACTGGCTGCCCGGCACGGCCTACCAAATGAACAAAGCGCTCGACGGAGCTACGTATTGGCTGGAAATTTCAGGGTTGACGCCGGGGCAAAGCTACGCCTTTCAATACCTGGTAGATGGCGCCATCCGCATTGCCGACCCCTATAGCACCGTTGTACTCGATCCACAGCACGATCCATTTATACCAGAAGAAACTTATCCTAACCTGCCTGAGTATCCCTATGGAAAAACCACAGGCATTGTAAGTCTGATACAACCCGGAGCGCCGCAATACGAGTGGCAGACTGATGATTTTGTTGCGCCGCCCAAGACCAAACTCGTCGTATACGAGTTATTGTTGCGCGACTTCATAGACCGCCACGACTATACCACGCTTATAGACACGCTCGACTACCTGGCCAACCTGGGCGTTTCGGCCATCGAGCTTATGCCTGTCAACGAATTTGAAGGCAATATCAGTTGGGGTTACAATCCCTCTTTCCACATGGCGCTCGACAAATACTACGGCCCCATCAACGAGTTCAAGCGTTTCGTCGATGCCTGCCACGAACGCGGTATCGCCGTGATCCTCGACGTGGTATATAATCACCTTTTCAGTCAAAGCGCGCTGGCGCAGTTGTACTGGGATCCGGTCGCCTTCAAACCGGCGCTCGACAATCCCTGGCTCAACCGCGACCCACGCCACCCCTTCAACGTAGGATATGATATCAACCACGAAAGTGCTGCCACCCGCAAATACATTGATCGGGTGATCACCTATTGGCTCACAGAATTCCGTATCGACGGTTTTCGCTTCGACTTATCCAAGGGATTTACCCAGAACCTGTCGACTAACGACTCCGGTATGAGCGCCTATGACGCTTCGCGCATCGCCATCCTGAAGCACTATGCCGACGTATCCTGGGCCGCCAACCCCAACGCCTATGTCATCCTAGAGCATTTTGCCGCCGCTACGGAAGAAACCGAGCTCAATAACTATGGCAACGGCATGATGTTCTGGACCGGCGCCGGCCTCCACAACCAATACCTCGAGGCTTCAATGGGGTATGTGTCAAATCTGAACGGCGCTTCCTACAAATCGCGGGGCTGGACGCAACCCAACGTGGTTGCCTACATGGAGAGCCATGACGAAGAGCGCATGATGTATAAAAACCTGAACTTCGGCAACTCCTCCGGCGGGTACAATGTGCGCAACATCCTCACCGGCATGAAACGCGTAGAATTGGCCAGTGCACTCTTTTACCCTATACCCGGACCAAAGATGTTGTGGCAATTTGGCGAGCTGGGTTACGATTTTCCTATCAACTACTGCCCCAACGGCACTATTGACAATGGCTGCCGCACCGACCCCAAACCCATTCGTTGGGATTACAACCAAAGCCCTAACCGCCGCCGTATATACGACGTCATGCGCGCGCTCATCGAATTGAAAAAAACGCACGACGTATTCAGCACCTCCAACTTTATCATGAGTGTACAAAATATGGTCAAAACGATCCATTTATACGGCACGGAGATGGACGTAGTGGTGCTCGGCAACACCAATGTGATCACCGACAATGCGACGAATCCGTTTTTGCAAGGTGGATGGTGGTATGAATATTTCACCGGCGACAGCCTGCTTGTTGCCGATCCAACAGCGCCGCTACCGCTGGCGCCGGGCGAATACCGCCTGTACACGACTACGCGTCTGTCGGCGCCGCCGGGCGGTTATATCAGCGCTGATTACGAGCCGGTGACGAATTATTTTAGCGTGCAAATCACGCCCAACCCGAGTATTGGCGAGGCATTCATCCAGTTTACCCTGCCTGAAAGCAACTGGACGGAGGTGCAGGTTTTCGACCTGGCAGGCCGGGCCGTTGGAGCGCCTGTTCGGGAACGCTTGCAGGCCGGGCCCCATTCGCTGCCTTTGCCCCACGACCTGGCGCCCGGTATGTACCTGGTGCGGCTTAGCGCCGGCGGCAAGGCAGAGACAGCGAAATGGGTGATGAGGCAGTAAATTACGACTTCTGTTTGCCGACTGCGATCAAATTGGCGAACAGACGATAAGCGCCAGGTACGCCGGAGGGCAGCTCACGAAACCAGGAATACCCTGTGTATATAAAGTGGCCCTCCCCGTACTTGGCGATCAGCAATCCGCCGTCTTTTGGCGTTTCGCCGGGGTCGTTGCACGACAAGATAGCCTGGTATTTGCCGTCCCATTCATTGGGGAAATACAGCCCGCGTTCCTGTACCCAGCCTTCAAAGTCCTTGGCCGTTATTTTATTGGGATAATTCAGCACCTGGTGGTCGGGGCGCAGGAAACGCACCTCGCTGTCCTCCACCGTCACCCGGTCGCGCGATAACTTGAGCGGATAGGGGACGATATCTTCCAGCGGCATCACCAGTTCAAAATTGGTATTGTATTGCACGATCAGCGTACCGCCGTTGCGGGCATAATCCAGTAGTTTGGCCTGGTGGAACTTCAGTCGCTCCACGGTGTTATAGGCCCTTACGCCCATGATCACCGCATCAAACTGGCGCAATTGTTCGGGGGTAATATCGCGGTCTTCCAACACCGTCACTTCATAGCCAATTTGGCGCAGGCTGGCGGGAATCTGGTCGCCGGCGCCCATGATATAACCGATCTTGTCGCCGGCGCGTTGCAGGTCGATTTTCACTACGCGGGCTTCTGATTCGCGCAGCACGGTCTGGGCGGGAATGTGGTCATACCCCGTAACGTAAATTTCTTTGGCGTATACCTGTCCGTTAACCTTCACCTGCGGTTGTATAAAAGCGTCGCTTTCTTCTTTTGGGGGGTAGAGCAGGAAATTCACCGTTTTTTCCTCACCCTTTAATTTGAGGGAAAAAGATTGTTCCTGCGGTTCCATTTTCCAGCCTTTAGGCAATTGGAGGGAGGCTGTTCCGTCTATATTGGCTGCACCAGATTTGAGCACCAGCGAAACGGTTTGCGGTTCTTTATTGGCAAAAACGTACACCTTTTCCGCCATATTGGCATACACCGGGGGCGTCACTTCAAATGGCCGGTATACTTCGCCTTTAACCGAATCTTCGCGTTTGTGGCTCACCTCTACTTCGTAATCGATGGGTTCGCCGGCGATAACCATTGAAAAGCGCACTTTAAAGATCCGCGGCGTTTCGGGTAAACCGCGCAGGGTCTGGTCTTCTACATTATACATACCCAGCGGCCAACGGGTATTGAGCCAGTAGGCGTTGGAGAATGGCATATTGGCAGGCAGGGTAATTTGCTTATTCCACCTGTAGCTGGTATTTTCCTCAAGGGCAAGCGACAGCGTCGAGTCAATCGCCATAGGGAAGTATGTTACCGATTTCAGTTCAATAGGTTTATTACAGCGCGAAATAGCTTCTACTGCCAGGCTGATCGTTTCGCCGGGCGTAGCCGAATAATCGGAGGCAATGGCTTCAAGGAAAAGTCCTGCGCAAGCCTTGACTAACTGGCCGGCCTCTTCGAGTTTGGTATTGCGCCAGTAGCCTTCGGGTAGCGCTTTGATCATTCGGTAGACCTTCACCAGGTCGTTCAGGCTTGCGGAAGGGTCATTGTGATTAAAATTGCGGTCGATTTCCTGGAGGAGAACCCCTATAGCGGCGCCGCCTTCCACGCGCGACCAGGTCGTATTGATACCTTCGAACAGATTGGTTTTATTGGCAGGCATATTGCCTTTCAGCAATTCGAGGTACTCCATTTCCTGTCCGCGGGTGCCGATAGAGCCGAAGCCCTGGCTTTTGTGCATACTGCGGCTTTCGGCGGCGATTTCGGGGTTTGATTTACCCTTTACCGGATAATATACGCCGGCGTCGACGGCGGCCATAGCCGATTTGTCGGCTTGTTCGAATTTTTCGCGGCTGCCGAAAAACCACCACGAGGTATTAAAAAACAACCTTTGGGGTTGCCAGGGTTTTACATACTTCAGTTGATCGGCATAAGCTTTTGGGTCGGCGCTGAGGTCAAAAGCTTCGAACGACAACATAGCAGAAGCGGTATGATGGCCGTGGGTGCGCCCCGGCGAGCGGTGGTCGAAGCGGTTGATGATAATATCGGGTTGCCAGCGGCGGATAGCCCAGACTACATCCGAGAGCACCTCATCGCGGTTCCAGATTTGGAGTGTTTCGTCGGGATGTTTGGAAAACCCGAAATCATTGGCGCGGCTAAAAAACTGCTTGCCGCCGTCAATGCGGCGGGCGGCGAGCAATTCCTGGGTGCGGATAACGCCCAGCAATTCTTCTATTTCGGGGCCTACGAGGTTTTGCCCACCGTCGCCGCGGGTTAGCGACAGGTAGGCGACGTTGGCTTTCACATCATTGGCCAGGAAAGAGATGAGCCGGGTATTTTCATCGTCGGGGTGAGCGGCCACATAAAGGGCCGAGCCCAGAAAATTCAATTTTTTTATGCCGTCGTGGATATCGCCGGAATTCCAGCGGCGCGGCGCCTGGCTCCAAACGGTTTGCAGGGTCAGCAGGGTCAATACGAGCAGGGTGATCTTTTTCAACATAAAACAGAAAAATTATCGTGTGCGTAAAATGATTTTGCGAGCCCCCAAAAATAGGGCGCAAAATGCACAAATTCAAGCTATAAAGATTTGATGTCGGCCACGGCGAGTTTGTTATATTCCTCTACAACTTTAAGCAAGTCTTTGAACTGATAACCTTTCCGACCAATTTTGGCTGCCAGTTCAGGCGCGTTTTTTTCCACCAGGCGGCGGAATTTGCGTTTAAAACTCATTTTATTGAGGCGGTACACAGGCCTTCCTTCTGTTTCAATCCAGTATTCTTCCAGCTTGACGGTTGTCTGCTCAAACAGGTCGCCGCTGAGTTGTATGACCGTTTTTTCTTCAGGCGCCTGGTAGAGTTTCATTTTTTCTCCATGATACAACACACGCAAAAAGGCCCAGCCTTCCCGGTGCATTTTGCTGAGATACAATTGCTTTTGGTTGTTTTTTTCAAAAACAAAACCTTTTACCAGTGCGGGATGAATATTATATTCGGTGCCAAAATCGTTAATGAAAACGACGTTGCTGGTTTTTTCGGCATAAAATATCACGCCGATGCGCCCCGTCAGCCGATGGCCGTTTTTAGTGATGAGGTAGCCCTCAAAGGTTTCTGCGCCGGCAACTCCGTGTGCAAGCAGGACGATGAGCAGGGTGTACAATCGCTTCATAGGCTGATAGTTGTGCACATGAAAGATAGGGGGAATGCTGGGGTTTTACAAATTTTTGTTCTCTGAAATGTTGTCAAAACCACGACCTGAAACCTACAACTTACAACCTAACTAACCACCCAATGGCTAAACAACACATCATGCTGGTAGACGACGACCGGGCTTTTAGCGCGTTGACCCAGGAATATCTCGAATCAAAAGGCGTAAGGGTTACTTTGTTGCATAACGCCGAAGAGGCCTGGAAGGTTTTCAGGACGCAATCTTTCCACATGTGCATTTTGGATGTGAAAATGCCGATCAAAAACGGGTTTGACCTTGCCCGCGATATCAGGTCGATTAACCCTGACGTCCCTATCATATTCCTCACCGGCGTCACCGAAAGAGAAAGCCGCCTGGAGGGTTTTCACCTTGGCGCCGACGATTACGTGACCAAACCCTTCAGTATGGAGGAGTTGTGGTTGCGCATACTGGCTATTTTCAGACGCATGGGCACATCCGAAGCTCAACTGCGACAACGGGAGTCGCGAGTGTTTTATATAGGGCGCTATCAGTTTACGCCCCACACCCGGGAACTTAGCTTCGACGGCGGTACTCCCGTCAAAATGACGGCTATTGAAGCTCGCCTGTTGGATTACTTCTGCCAATCACCTGACGGCTTGATCGAACGAAGCGCCGCCCTGCGCCGTATTTGGCAGGACGATGACTACCTCCGCGGGCGTAGCCTCAATGTCTACGTCAGCAAATTGCGACAATACCTGCGCGACGATCCCCGCATTGAAATTCTCAACGTTCACGGTGAAGGGTATCAATTGATAATGCCTTAATCAACATCTTTTTATATTTTCGCCGCCAAGTCCATATGCGACTAGGTGCTGCGTTTCAATATTCAATTACAACTCATGAAAAAAAATCATTTCAACTCATTTTTTGCCGATTCAAAGTTTATCCGGTATTTTTCATTTCGTCTGACGCCAGTCGCTTTTGTCGTTTTGGCGCTGGCCGTTGCGTTTTGTACTTCGGATAAAGACCTGTATAAGCGCTACCGCAAATTTCCGGAGGCAACGTTTACGCTCAACGGTTCTGAGGTTGAAAACAATCGGCTGAAAGACGCTGCGAAGTTATTTAACAGCGGTAAGTACGATCAGGCGCTCACTGCGTTTACCAATTTTTTGCAAAACGACCAACCCAATAATATCGAGGTGCGCTATTACCTGGCGCTTTGCCAATTGGAACTCGGCAATACCGGTTATGCGCGTCAGGTGCTGACCAATTTCGCCGATAGCGGTTCCGATTTCGCCACTGACGCCAATTGGTTTCTGGCGCTCACCTACCTGCGCGAGGAGAATCATATGGCCTGCAAGCAACGCTTGGCGCTGATCCCCGTCGATAATAAACATTATAAGGATGCTCAGAAGTTGTTGAAGTCTTTGTAAGATGACAGGCAGGGGTTAAGCCTTTAGTCTTTCTGCTCCATTACCCAGTACTTCCAGCGCTCCTCGGCATTGGTAAATCATGCACAAGAGTTCGGCATACACTACTACTTTTTGGGCGGAGGCTTGTAACAATAAAGCCTGCGGGGACGTCCACGACCTTGGCCCAAACAGCATGATGACGATTTGAATAGACAAAACAGCCCCAAAAACCAGAAATGCCGATGCGTATTTATTGGGATAGTAAGGTTCGGCGCTGATGGCCAATCCGTAAGTGATGCTCATCCCTAAAAATGCTATGAAACCGGCCCGAACAAAAAGGGTATGCCTGAAATAATTGACATCAAGCGGCGTTTGAGCTATGCCAATGTAGCACAACGCGGCTACTACCCCCGAAACGGCGGCTAAAACGGCCCAAAAACGGCCATCGTCAGTTTTGAACAAGGTGGGCAAACCAGCGAAAAAGACAGCCAGGAGTCCGCCAACTAATGTCAGGCTTCCGCCAAAATACAGGTTGCTCATGGCGTTGGGCTCGTTGCTCCAACTCATCGTACGCCCCAGATCGCTGAAATAATTGTACAAAAAAGAATATCCCGCCGTGGACCTGTCGTGCAGGGTCCCTCCCGGATAATGCCACATCGCCACGCTGCTGAGTACAAAAAATTGTAAGGCCCCCAGCAGCCCCAGCCACACTGCATACCTCCTCCAATCTTTTCTTGTAGACATGGTTGTCAGTTCTCTGTTATCGGTTGTCAGTTCTGGGTTGTGGGTTTTGTCGGTTGTCAGTTCGTTTATTAGGTTTATAAGTTTATAGGTTTATGAATTAAAGACTATTAACCAATAAACCGATAAATAAACAGATAACAGAGAACTGACAACCGACAACCGATTATTACCTCACCAGCGATACATCCCCCTTGAATGTCTCTACCTGCCCATCGGCAAATTCTATCTCGGCGAAATAAACATAAACGCCAGAATTCATGGGTTTGCCTTTGAATTCGCCATCCCATCCGTATGATTCCACATTGGGTTGGAAGGGGCCGTTGAAGAAAAGCAAATTACCCCAGCGGTCGAAAATGCGGAACGACCTGATCGCTACAACGTCATTATCAGCATAAATAGTGAAATAATCGTTGATACCGTCGTCGTCGGGCGAAAAAGCAGTGGGTACGTATACCCTGCGCCGTTTGTCGATGAAGATGGTAACGGCGTCTTCAGCTTTACAACCATTTTCATCGGTAGCCGTGAGTATGTATGTATTGGTAATGGCCGGCGATGCGTAAGTCGATAATGCCGTAGCATCCGACAAGTCGGCGGCGCCTTGCGACCAGACGAAGGAAGCAGCCGTGAAGTTGATTAGAGGGTCGAGCAAAATGCTGTCGCCCAGGCGAATGGTCTGGTCGGGGCCCAGGTCTATTACCAATTCCTGCGGTGTGGCTATTACAACGTCTGCTTCGACCGTGCAATTATTAGCATCCCGAATATATACGGTGTAGCCGCCTGCCGGAAGATTTGATATGGCAAAAGGCGTGCCGGCGATGCCCTGGTATGATTGTCCGTCTAAAGAATAGGCATAAGGCCCGGCGCCGCCGCTCAATTCTTCGATTAAAATCGACCCCAGCAAGTCGCCAAAGCAAGGCGGCGACTGGCTGTCGGTTTTCAATCCAATAGCCTCCGGAGCCGTTACCGTAGCCGTGGCCGAGCCGCTGCAACCCGCAGCGTCAGTGATGGTTACGGCGTAACTTCCCGCTCCGACTCCATTTAAAGTGGGCGCTACGGCGCCGTTGTTCCATTGGTATACAAAAGGCGCTATGCCGCCACTGGCCGTCGCCGATACGATGCCATCGGTATTACCTGCGCAACTTACCCCAAAGCCGTCGAAATTGCTGACGACTTCGGCCTGTACGCCCAGTGAACTCACCTGTACGGTGACCGGACTGCCAATGGCAACCGGACAGCTAGCGCCTTCGGCGGTGGCGGCAGTGATGGTGTAAGTGGTTGTTATTGCAGGATTAACTGTAATTGAAAAGCCGTCGGCAATGTCATTCAACTGCTGTGTTCCGCCTGCCCCGCTTGAATAGGTCACATCAAAAAGACCTCCCCCGCTGAAGTTGAAGGTGAGCTGCACAGGTGTGCCTGCGCATACGGCGCCGCCTCCCGTTAGTGACGCTGTCAATTGCGGGAGGAATTGCAGCGCAACGTTGACGATGCTATCGCAACCCGTGATACTGGCATTATCGAGTACAACCGTACCGGCAGGATTAGCGGCATTAAAGGTCTGCCCGCCAATCGTCAGGCTTTCGCCAAAACATAGCGTTGAATTGACGCTGGAAACAGCATTGGGCAAAAAGCTCAGATTGATTACCAGGGTGCTGTCGCAGCCGGCCGCGCTTGTCAGCAATTCCGTGCCCGTTGGGTTGGCTTCGTCGTAGGTTTGGCCGTTGACAACGATACTTTCTCCGGTACACAGCGTCTGAGTCAGGTTAGCGGTTACGTGCGGCCTGACTTGCAGCACGGCGCTGTCGCTCAGGGGTCTCTGGCAGCCGCCGTCGCTTACATTGGTCAGGGTTATCGCTATTGGTCCGTCGGTTATTCCCAGATTAGCCGGACAAACGCTTATGGTTCCGCTATTTGTATTGATAATCGTATTGAAAGGCTGAGGCCCGGTACCGGTATTTAGCGTGTAATCCAGGTCAAAGGGCGGTGTTCCGGTGAGTGTTATTGTAAAATCAAAACAATCATCCTGGCAAATTGCTCCGCCGAGACTGATGATTGCAGTAGGAAGCGGCGTGCCGGGCGCTACTGTGGCAATACCTGTTGCCGAACAACCGGCCTCGTCGGTTACCGTTACCAGGTAGGTATTGGGCGCCAACATTACGGGGTCTTCCGTGCCGTCGAGAGCAGCCACATTCCAGTCGTAGGAGACTACGCCAATACCCCCGCTGACGTTAAGATCGATAGCCCCGTCGTTGGCGCCCGCACAGGATTCGCCGGTGACACTCAAGGCCACGGTAATGGCGCAGACAGGCCCGTCGATGGTAAAGGCACAGGCCTGGGTACATCCGTTGGCGTCGGCAACGGTTACATCGTAGTTGCCCGCCTGCAGTGAGGCGATGGCGATACTTGTCGCCGAAGCCGCAGTCTGGCTGCCGGCAACAGGGCCGTTCCAACTGATGGTATAGGGCGCCGTGCCGCCGCTGAATGTCACCGTACCTGAACCTTCACTGCCGTTGACTGTGGTTGCTGCGCCAAGCTGTGAGCAAGATAATACCAGGGCAGTAGGTTCATTGAGCGTTATAGCCGCCGTTGCGCTACAGCCGGCGGCGTCGGTAACGGTAACGGCATAATTGCCCCCGGCTAACGAAGCCGGATCTTCCGTGCCGTCAAGGGCGTCCACACTCCAGTCAAAAGTTAACGGCGCCAGGCCGCCGCTGACGGTCAGATCAATGGCGCCGCTATTGTCGCCGTTACACAGTAAATCGCTGCCCGAAATGGCTGTAGTGATATTACAGGTGGGTTCTGTTATGGTAAAACTGCATGTATCCAGACAGCCGTTGGCGTCGGTAATGCTGATCAGGTAATCGCCGGCCGATAAATCCGGTATGACTATAGTTTCATGTGTGAATTGTGTGATGGATGCTTGAACGGGGCCCGTCAATTCTACCTGGAAAGGCCCGGTTCCGCCTGCCGACGAGAATTGCATGGCGCCGTCGCTGCCGCCGACCGTACTCACCGGCAGGAATTCGGCACACGATAAAAGCAATGGAGCAGGGGCTGTAATTGTTACATCGGCGACAGCCAGGCAGCCCAGGTTGTCGGTGACGGTTACGGCATAAAAGGCGGGCGGCAGACCGCTCAGCGTATCCTGGCCATCATATGCATCTTCATTCCAGTCGAATGTGAAAGGCGCCGACCCTCCGCTTGCGGTTGCTATGATAGCGCCATCATCGCTGCCGCTGCACAGGGCGTCGGTTGCGCTGAGTGAAACGACCAGGTTGCACCCGGTTATGTTGATAACAAATTGGCAGTCAGCTTCACAACCCAGCGAATCGATTGAAGTTACAGTGTAAAGCCCGCCTTCCAGATTGCTTAGGGTAACAATGCCCGCAGTATCAACCGTCAGCGTATCGGCAATGGGGCCGCTAAGTACCAGGGTAAAGGGAAATACCCCGCCTTGTACATCAACGGCAGCTACGCCATCGGCCACACCCGGCCCTGATACCGGCGATACCTCGGCGCAATTCAACACAATCGCAGGGGGCGAGGTGATCTCAAAAGTATCGGCTAAAACGCAGTTAATAGCATCTGTTATGATTACGCTATACACTCCTGCGCCCAGGCTGTCGGGCGCGGGGTCGCCGTCAAGGGCGTTTATGTTCCAGTCAAAAGACACAGGGGCTACGGCGCCGCTGACATTGAGTACAATGGCGCCGTCGTTAGTGCCATTGCAATTAATATTTGTAACAACGCCATTCATGCTTATCCCGCATACAGGTTGGTCGATATTGACGCTGCAAGAGACCGTACACCCGTTGGCGTCGGTGAGTAATATGGCATAAATACCGGCTACAAGCCCGCCTACAGTGTCTATCACGGAAGAGTCTATGGTTATGCCGCCCGATGAAGGCCCACACCAAGAAAGGGTGTAGGGCAGGGCGCCTCCGTTTGTGGTTACGGTAAATTGGCCGTCGCTACCCCCCACCGTTGATACGGATGATAACAATGCGCATGACAGCTCCAGCAAAGCGGGTTCGGCCAGCACAATGGTTATCGAGTCGACACATGCATCGGCATCAGTGATGATTGCCTGATAGGTACCGGCGGCCAGACTGCCGGGATCTTCTATTGTGTCCAGCGAATCGATATTCCAATCGATGGTATAGGGCATAAGTCCCCCGGTGATGTTGAGGTCGATGCTGCCGTCGGTTTCGCCGAAACAAGACGGCGCAGTGGCATTGGCAGTAATAGTGATGTCGCAGGGCTCTCCTATGGTAAAACTGCATACCGCTTCGCATCCGTTGGCGTCGGTGAGTGTCAGGTTATAGACGCCTGCCAACAGGTTATCCAACACCACGGTATCGGCGGCATTTTCATTTTGACCGCCCATTTCCGGGCCGCTCCAAAGCAGAATGTAGGGGGCTTCGCCGCCTCCGATGATGATAGCTGCCGCGCCGTCTTCTGCGCCGGTGGCGGAAACGGGATTGAGTTGGCTGCATTCCAGCAACAGCGCCGGAGGTCCGGAAAGCGTAACGCTGCCGGTGGCAGAGCATCCGTTGTCATCTGTAACTGTTACCGCATAGGTACCTGCATCCAGGTTGGCAGGGTCTTCCGTACCGTCGAGTGTATTGTCGTTCCAGTTGAAGTTGAAAGGCGCTGTACCGCCGTTAACCGTCAGGTTGATCGAACCGTCGCTGCTGTCAGAACAGTTGGGATTCACGCCTGCCAGGCTGACGCTTATGGCACAGTTGGCGTCATTGATAACAAAAGAACATATTTCCTCACAGCCGTTAAAATC
Source organism: Saprospiraceae bacterium (assembly GCA_036741235.1). Classification (GTDB taxonomy): domain Bacteria; phylum Bacteroidota; class Bacteroidia; order Chitinophagales; family Saprospiraceae; genus JABWBR01. The sequence continues at coordinate 18,712 of DAINSQ010000077.1, forward strand.
TGTGATGGTGAGGTCGTAATTGCCCGCCGGCAGGTTACTGATGGTGGCAATACCCGCTGCTGCCTGGGGCTGGTTGCCGGTAGCGGCGCCGCTCCAGGATAGCGTGTAGGGCGCCGTGCCGCCGCTGAAGGTAATTTCGGCGGCGCCGTCGCTGTTGCCAGGCCCCGATACCGGGTTCAACTCGTCGCAACTCAGTGACAAAGGCGCTGGGTCGATGATGTTGAGGTTGGCGGAGCCCTGACAGTTGTTGGCGTCCGTTACGGTCAGACTGTAATTACCGGCGGCTAGCCCCGTGGGGTCTTCTATGCCGTCGAGGGCGTTAACATTCCAGTTGAAATTGAAGGGCGCTGCACCGCTGGTCACATCTACCCCTAGACTTGCATTGCTGTCGCCGCTGCAGTCGAGGTCGTCGACCAGGGCAATGCTTACCGAAGGCCGCGAGTTAACGGTGAGCGCCACGGGGATGGTGGCGGAGGTACAAACGCCATTGCTGACGTTGGCGTACACTGTGATTGAAACAGTAGTAAATGCGGAGGGATTGGCAACAGGATTGGTGCCCGTCATATTGAGAAACCAACTCACTGTGCCGCTGCCGCCACTCACCGCGGCATTGGCATTGGTCAGATTAAACACGGCCTGGTTGCCGGTAGTTGCGCAGGCCGACAAAGCAGTCGGCGTAGCGGTCGGCGCGGGGGCCACCGTCAGCGTGAGCGGTACAGACGCCGAGGTACAGGTCCCGTTGGAAACGGTAGCATATACCGTAGTGGAAGAGGTTGCAAAAGCTGCCGGGTTGGGTATTGGTGTTATGAGGGCCGGACTCGTATACCAGGTTACGGTAAAGGGGCTGCCGCCGTTGACGATGCTGTTTACGGAGGTCAGGTTGAAAACAGCCTGGTTGCCGTTGGTAGCGCATTGCTGCAAAGGTGGTGGTGATACGGCGCTGGGCGCGGGCGTTACGGTAAGCGACACGGGCACTACGACCGAGGTACAGCCGCCCTGGGCTACCTGCGCAAATACCGTTGTGGTTCCCGACAGGTAGGTGGCGGGCGTTGCGATGGGCCCCGTACCGTTGGCATTGGTATACCAATTGACCGTACCTGAGCCGCCGCCGGTTACTACGCCATTGGCATTGGTAAGATTAAAAACGGCCTGTCCGCCCGCACTTTCACAAGCGCTCAGGCTGGTTGAAAAAGCCTGCGGAGCAGTCAGCAAGGTGAGCGTAACTGCCGCCGGTGCAGAAACACAGCCGTTATTGGTCACGGTAGCATACACCGTAGCAGTGCCGCTGATAAAAGCTGCGGGGTTCGGGATTGGGTTGGTTGCTGCGGCATTGGAGAACCAGCTGACGGTACCCGTGCCGCCGCTTACCGTAATATTGAGAGAAGTGAGGTTAAACGCCGCCTGCCCCGAACCATTGTCGCAGGCCTGGGCAGAGGCGGCATTGGCGGTTGGAGCGGGGTTGACTGTCAGGGTGACGGGAACCGGGTTTGAACCGCAGCCGTTGGCGGTAGCGGCCACCGCGTACACCGTGGTAGAGCCTGTTGTAAAAGCTGTGGGGTTGGGTACCGGGTTGGTCGCTGCGGCGTTGGTATAGTAACTAATCGTAATGCCGGGAGTATTGTTAATTTGGCTATTGAGCGTAGTGAGGTTGAAAGTTGCCGTGCCGCCCGGGCCCGCGCATGCCGAAGCGGAAGCGGGGGATGCCGTAGGGGCGAATTCGATATTCACCGGTATGGGTACCGGGGCCGACTCGCAGGGGCCGTTTTGTACTCTTGCGTATACCGTGCCGGGCAGCGATGTTATATTATTAATGTTAATCATGTTTGTACCTGCTGCGTCGGCATACCAGTTGACCGGCAGGCCGGTTCCGCCGTTGATGATAGCTTCTGTGCCCGGCAGATCGTACTGAATATTAGGTGGTATCAGGCTGATAATACAGGCGTCAAACGTAGTAGGGTTAGCCGTCGGGGTTGGATTTACGGTAAGTTGAACAGCGGTAGTAGCCGATTCGCAGCTGCCGCTTTGTACGGTGGCGTATACTGTGGCAGAGCCGCTGAGATAGCTAGCCGGATTGGCGATGGGGTTGGTGCCTGCAGCATTGGAATACCAGTTAACCGTACCTGCGCCGCCGCTGATCGTGTTGTTGAGCGAAGTAAGGTTAAACGTAGCCTGAGCTCCCGTTGAACAGGCGCTGAGCGGCCCGGCAGGGTTGGGCGTCGGCGTGGGGTTAACGATCAACTGCACAGCGACCGGCGCCGAAGCGCAGAACATATTGGCTGCCGTTGCATAAACTGTCGTACTTCCGGAGGTAAAGCCGGCCGGCGTTCCAATCGGATTGGTAGCGCCCATATCGGTATACCAGTTGATCGTAGTGCCCGGCGTATTATTGATCGTATTGTTGAGCGAAGTGAGGTTAAAGGTGGCCTGTCCGCCGCTTGTTGCACAGGCGCTGAGCGGCCCGGCGGGGTTGGCGGTTGGCGTGGGCGTCACGTTGAGTTGTACCCCTACGGTGGGGGAAGTACACCCGCCGCTCGTCACATTGGCGTAAACAATCACGGTAGCATTTGTAGTATAGGCCGCCGGATTGGCGATAGCCGTGGTGGCCGTGCTGTTGGTCCACCAGTTGACCGTACCTGCCCCGCCGCTGATGGTGTTGTTGAGCGATGTGAGGTTAAAGGTACCCACGCCTGCGGCGTTGGCGCAGGCAAACTGGGGTGGGGCGGTGTTGGCGGTGGGCAGCGGGGTAATAGTCAGGGTAACTGGAACTGCCAATGAAGTACATCCGGCAACAGTTACAGTGGCATAAACGGTGGCAGGGCCTGATAAATAACTGGCTGGAGTTGGCACAGGTGTAGTAGCGGCCATGTTTGTCCACCAGTTAACGGTACCTACTCCGCCACTTACTGTAGAATTTAGAGAAGTAAGATTAAAAGTTCCTTGTCCCATCCCATTATTACAGGCAGACAAAGGCCCCGCAGGGTTTGCCGTTGGAGGAGGCGTAATAGTAATCATGATAGACTCCTGGTCGGAACAACCTGAAGCGCCGTCATAGGCGTAAAGCGTAATGGAAGAGGTAATAATCTGACCTGGTAAGTACTGAGTACCCGTGCCCCCCATACCGGTATAATAGGCCTGCCCGCCCGACAGGTTGGTTCCTGTAATGGCCGGCAAAGTATAAGATCCACATGTACTCACATTCGCAAAAGGATTGATATTTGGTGGCGGTGTGCCACCTGATACCGGAGGGGCTGCGCAGCCGCCGTTGCCATACGTGCCGGGTGGAATGAAATAGGCCCCGTTTCCACCAACAAGTGAAGCCATGTTATAAGTGTAAGTAGTTGAACATCCTGTACCGTTAACCGCTAAAATACTATTCCGAATACCGACACCTGCATTAGTAAATCCTCCTGCCGACCTCGTGCAAGTGCTTTGAATCACGTAAATACAGGTTCCTGATCCACATACCGCGCTAAAATCATATACTGTATTCGCCCCCGAACTGGTCTGTAAAACAACCAGCGAATTCGGGGGAATATTAGTACCAGGGCCTACGGATATTACGTTTAAACATCCCTGTATCAACCCGGGATTCCCGGGCTGAAGACCGCACGGAGGGCCGGGAAGATTGTCCATGTTCATGTTTATATCATTGTTCTCCGGGCCAATAATATTGTTATTTACATCAAAACCAAACTGAAGATCGCTGGTATTGAACCCTCCTCCGGAATTGATAATTACAAATTCATTGAGTGGCTCTGTACTACAGGCATCAACAAGTATCGCCTGGACGACCGGGCACTGCCCCCATGAAGCGGCTATTGGCGTGATGAGCAAGCCAAAAATGATAATTGCGATAGTAGTAAAATGTTTTGGCAACATAATAGGGAATGATGAGTTTACGTAATGCGGGAGAAGGCGTTCTTACAGGCCTGTGCCTGGTACACAGTCGGAAGTACATAGTTGGGTGAACTTGCCTTGTTTTTGCTATTACCGGCAAATTTAGGTCAAAAATTCACATAAAAACTGCTACAAGTACTTTAACGGTAAATTAATTCCA
>DAINSQ010000078.1:0-22397 GCA_036741235.1 Saprospiraceae bacterium
ATCGAAGACAGCCCGACGTTGAGAGAGCGGTAATTTTTTAATGTGCTGATTTGCTAATTTGCTAATTTGCTGATTTGCTGATTTGCTGATTTGCTGATTTGCTGATGTGCTGATGTGCTAATTTGCTAATAATTAAATAATTATAATAATCAGCACATTAACTCATCAGCAAATCAGCACATCAACCCATCAGCACATCAACCCATCAGCACATCAACCCATCAGCACATCAAATATGCAACCACGCCTTTTTGGCCATTAGCGCATCTTCTGTTTCCACGTGGGCCTCATCGGGCACGCAGCAATCGACGGGGCAAACGGAGGCGCACTGCGGCTCTTCGTGGAAGCCCTTGCACTCAGTGCACTTATCGGCAACGATATAATAAAACTCGTCGGAGATCGGATCGTGTACTGCTTCGGCGTTCACATCCAAACCTCTCAAATCCTTTACCGCCCCTTTCAGGTCGGTGCCATCGGCGTAACGCCATGATTCGCCCGGTTCGTAGATCGCGTTATTTGGGCATTCAGAAATGCAGGCATCGCAGTTGATGCAATCTTCAGTGATCTTAATTGCCATGGTATCAAATTTTTATGTAAGTTTGTACAACCGGGTATCAACCGGATTATTTCCAACCCCAATTTTAGAGGGAAGCGACAAAACAAAATATGATTATCATCAATACGTGAATTGACGAAAGTCATTCGGCCCGTGTTGGCGTTAGTTGTACCTTTCGACCGTTTCTGATTATTGCAAAAGCTAAAATATAAAAAATTATGTCTGATACGGTCATTACTCCAGATAAAAATAAGATCAGGCTCGACCGGGTGGTCATCCGGTTTGCCGGCGACTCAGGCGACGGCATGCAGCTCACAGGTTCTCAGTTCTCCGATACTTCTGCCATGTTGGGCAATGACATTGCCACCTTCCCCAACTATCCCGCCGAAATTCGCGCCCCGGAGGGCAGTATTTACGGGGTATCCGGCTTTCAGGTGCATATTGGCGAGGTAGAGATCTCCACCCCCGGCGACGACGTCGACGTGCTGGTAGCGATGAACCCTGCCGCTCTGAAAACCAATCTCTCTGCCGTGCAGCACGGCAAAACGATCATCGTCGACATAGACGAATTCACTACCAAAAATCTGGGTAAGGCCGGTTACAGCGACAATCCGCTCGAAGACGGCACGCTGTCGGCTTACAACCTCATCCCCGCGCCCATCACCCAATTGTCGAGAGAGTCGATCAAAGACATGGGCCTCGACAACACCAGCATGAACCGCACCCGCAATATGTTTGCCCTGGGTATGGTATTCTGGATGTTTAGCCGCCCATTGGATTATACCATCAAATTTCTGGATAAAAAATTCGGACACAAACCTCAAATATTTGAAGCCAACGTAAAAGTGCTCAAGGCCGGCTATCACTATGCCGAGACCATGGAATTGCTGAGTTCTGCCTATACCATCTTGCCCGCCAAGATGACCGAAGGCACCTACCGGATTCTCATGGGCAATACGGCGCTGGCCTGGGGTTTTCTGGCGGCTGCCGAACGCTCGGGCAAACGCTTGTTCCTGGGTTCTTACCCCATTACCCCGGCTTCCGATATCCTGCACGAATTGAGCGAACACCAGCATTTCGGCGTGACGACCTTCCAGGCGGAAGACGAAATTGCCGGCATTTGCTCGGCCATAGGCGCTTCTTTTGCCGGCAACCTGGCCATCACTACCACCTCCGGCCCCGGCCTGGCGCTTAAAAGCGAGGCCATCGGTCTGGCAGTGATGACCGAATTGCCGCTGGTTATCGTGAACGTGCAGCGCGGCGGCCCATCTACGGGGTTGCCCACCAAAACCGAGCAAGCCGACCTGTTGCAGGCCATGTACGGCCGCAACGGCGAAAGCCCTGTCATCGTGGTAGCGGCATCGTCGCCTTCCAATTGCTTCGACATGGCTTTTGAGGCCTCCCGTTTGGCGCTCGAGCACATGACGCCTGTTATATTATTGTCGGACGGCTATATCGCCAACGGCTCGGCGCCCTGGCGCATTCGCAAGGTTGGCGAGCTGGAGGAAATCAAACCCGCCCAGGCGCCTCAGGCCGGCGAAGAATGGCTGCCCTACCTGCGCAATCCCGAAACGCTGGCGCGCCGTTGGGCTACCCCCGGTATGCCCGGCTTTGAACACCGCATCGGCGGCCTCGAAAAGGAAGACGGCACCGGCCACATCAGCTACGATCCGGAAAACCACGAGCACATGGTTAAGTTGCGCGCCGAGAAGGTTCGCCGTATACAAAATTACATCCCCGAACTGGAACTCGACGGCGCTGAAAGCGGCGACTTGCTGGTGGTGGGCTGGGGCGGCACCTATGGCAGCTTGCATACGGCCGTAAAAGCGCTGCATGAAGAAGGTCTTGCTGTGGGGCTGGCGCATTTTCATCACCTCAACCCCATGCCGCGCAATACGCGCGAAGTATTCTCGCGGTTTAAGCAAATCGTGGTATGCGAACTCAATCTGGGGCAATTCGCTACGCTGCTGCGCAGCTCGTTCCCCGAGTTCCCCTATCTGCAATACAACAAAGTGCAGGGCCTGCCCTTTACCGTGTTTGAATTGAATGCCCATTTCCGCAAATTATTGGGATTGTAAAAATTGACCAGGATTTATTTAATTAAAAAACAAGCTGTTATGTCAACTCAACCTCCAGCATATACCTTCAAGGATTTTGTCAGCGACCAGGAAGTGCGTTGGTGCCCGGGCTGCGGCGACTATGTGATCCTCAGAGGCGTTCAGAAGGCGTTGCCAATGATGGGCAAGCGCAAGGAAGACTTCGTCTTTATATCGGGTATCGGCTGTTCGAGCCGCTTCCCCTACTATATGGATACTTACGGTTTTCACACCATTCACGGGCGCGCCCCGGCCATTGCTACCGGCGTCAAATTGTCAAACCCCCAACTCAGCGTATGGGTGATGACGGGCGACGGCGACGGACTGGCCATCGGCGGCAACCACATGATCCATGTGATCCGCCGCAATGTGGATATCAATGTCGTTTTGTTTAATAATAAAATATACGGCCTCACCAAAGGCCAGTTTTCTCCCACTTCTGAATTAGGCCAGAAAACAAAATCTTCGCCTTACGGCAATACCCAGCCGCCGTTTAATTTCGGAGAGTTGACGATCGGCAGCACCGGTCAGTTTTACGCGCGTGTTCCCGACAACAATCCCAACGAGATGGCCGACATCTTTGTGGCTGCCGAAAAACACAAAGGGACTTCTGTTGTCGAAATTCTCCAGAACTGCGTAATTTTCAACGACGGCGCTTACGATTCCTATACCGATAAAACGGTGCGCGAAGACATGCTGCTCTACCTCAAACAGGGCGAAAAAATGATCTTCGGCAAAGAAAAAAACAAGGGTATCCGCTTCAACGGTCGCCAATTGGAAGCCGTAACGATCGGCGAAAACGGCATCACGGAAGACGACATCCTGGTGCACGACGCCACTGATCCCAATCCTTCGATGCATTTTATGCTTACGCAGATGGACAACCCGCTGCCTGTGGGCATCATTCGCAGCGTTGAGACGCCGACTTATGAAGAACGCATGGCTACGCAGGCGGAAAGCATCAGAAACCGATCCAAGTTCAAAAGCCTCGACGACCTATTATTTTCCGGTGAAACCTACAGCGTATAATAGTCATGGGAACAGAAGCCATTATTGTATTTTTCATAGCTGCCGTGGTGCTGGTCGGCGGCGGCATGATCGCCTCCAAATTGCTGGCGCCTACGTCGACCAACCCGCAAAAACTGGAACCTTACGAATGCGGCATCCCCACCCAGGGGCCTACGCACGTGCAGTTTAAAGTGGGGTATTATCTTTTTGCCATTTTGTTTTTACTCTTTGATGTAGAAATGATCTTCCTGGTGCCCTGGGCCGTGGTGATGAAGAACATAGGGCTTACCGGCCTTATTTCTGCGATCATTTTCATCCTCATCCTGGGTCTGGGCCTTCTCTATGCCTGGAAGAAAAAAGCGCTGATATGGGAATAAAAGACGAACAAGGGCCCCTGTTCCAACAACACGAGTTGGGCACGGTGGTCAGCGCCGGCAACGGCGGCAATATCCTGGTGACCAGCCTTGACAAGGTAGTCAACTGGGGGCGCGCCAATTCGCTGTGGCCCCTGGTATTCGGCACCAGTTGCTGCGCCATCGAGATGATGTCGACGGGCGCTGCCCGGCACGACTGGTCGCGTTTCGGCACCGAGGTAGCCCGCGCTACGCCGCGGCAGGCCGACCTGATCGTCATCGCCGGCACGATTGTCAACAAAATGGGGCCTGTGCTGAAGCGGCTGTACGACCAAATGGCCGATCCCAAATACGTGATCGCCATGGGCGCCTGCGCTATTTCCGGCGGGCCGTTTTACTACAACTCCTATTCGGTGATCAAAGGCGCCGACCACGTCATCCCCGTGGATGTATACGTGCCGGGGTGTCCGCCCCGCCCCGAAGCATTGCTGTACGGCTTGATGAAGCTGCAGGAAAAAATTAAAACAGAAAGCATGCTGACGCGCAAAAGCCAGGCGGAAGGCTTTGAAGAAGGTTTCTGATGTAAAATAACAGACGATGACCAACGAATCTCTCCTTGAACTGCTCAGCGGCTGGGCCGAAGGGCTGGAAACAGAGCAGGGGCCCCAGTTCCTGCACGTGCGCGTGCCGGCGGAGCAACTCCACGATTTCGCCTACCGGCTCAAAAACGACGAGGCTACGGCTTTCGACTACCTCTTCTGCCTCTCCGGCGTTGACTGGCCCGGCTATATGGAAGTGGTATATCACCTCGAATCGACCAGGCACGGTCATATACTCGTATTAAAAGCGCGCACCGCCGACCGGGAAGACCCGCGTCTTGACACGGTGTGCGATATATGGCCCACCGCCGAATTCCACGAGCGCGAAGCCTACGATATGTACGGCATACGCTTCAACAACCACCCCGATTTGCGCCGCCTGTTGCTGACCGATGATTGGGAGGGTTACCCGATGCGAAAAGATTACAAAGACGAAATAAACATGATAGAGCTGTGAGCGAACAACTTGACACCGCACCCGCCACCGATATCCTGACCAGTCAGGAGTATTTCGTCAACATGGGCCCCCAGCACCCCTCTACGCACGGCGTATTGCGTTTGGTGCTCACAATCGACGGCGAGATTATCCGCAAAGTGGAGCCCCATATCGGTTACATCCACCGGTCTATTGAAAAGATGTGTGAAAAAGACGCCTACCGGCAGATCGTTCACCTCACCGACCGCATGGATTATTTGTCGTGCCACATCAACAATGAAGCGGTATGCCTGGCCGTTGAGCAGGCGCTGCAGATAGAAGTCCCCGAACGCGTAAAAGTAATTCGCACCATCGTTGACGAACTCACTCGCCTGGCATCGCACCAATTGTGGTGGGGAGTAATGGGCATGGACATGGGGGCCATCACATCGTTTTTATACGGATTTCGCGACCGCGAGATGATCAACGACATTTTTGAAGAAACCTGCGGTGCGCGGCTTACCATGAATTACAATGTGCCGGGCGGATTGATGTTTGACATACACCCCAATTTTCAAAAAAGGACCAAAGACTTTGTAGCGCATTTCAAAACAAAGTTGCCCGAATACGACCAGTTGCTCAGCGACAATCCCATTTTCCGGGCCCGTACCGAGGGCATTGGTTACATGTCGAAAGAAGACGCTATTGCCTTTGGCGTTACCGGACCTTCGGGGCGCGCTTCGGGTTTTGCGTGCGATGTGCGCAAGCGCCATCCTTACGGCATGTATTCGCAGGTAGATTTCAAAGAAATCCTCATGACCGAAGGCGACTGTTTTGCCCGCTACAAGGCTCGGATTCTGGAGATGTGGGAATCGCTGCGCATCATCGAGCAATTGATAGACAACATCCCGGAGGGCGATTTTCAGGCGCCGACCAAGCAGGTTATCAAATTGCCGAAAGGCGAATACTACCAGCGCGTAGAGACGGCCCGCGGCGACTTTGGGGTATACATCATCAGTGACGGCAACAAGAGCCCGTACCGGCTCAAATTCCGTTCGCCCGGTTTTTCCAATCTTTTCGTACTCGACAAGATCTCCAGGGGCAGCAAACTTGCCGATCTGGTGGCCATCATGTCAACATTTGATTATGTCATGCCGGATATCGACCGGTAAAGCGCTTGAACTATGTACGATTTCACAAACTTGGTGCAATCCATCGGCAATTACCTGCACGGGAACTTCAGTCCGGGTATAGCGACAGCGATAGAATGGACGCTGGTAATTTTGATTTACCTGGCGCTATACGCCATTTTGGGGTTAGTGCTGGTATACGTAGAGCGTCGCGTTTGCGCCTTTTTCCAGTTGCGTTTGGGTCCCAACCGGGTAGGCTGGGCGGGTACTGCGCAAACCGTTGCCGACGCGCTCAAATTGCTGCTCAAAGAACCCGTTACGGTCAACAAGGCCGATAAGCTGCTCTACAACCTGGCGCCGTTTATCATTACGCTGGCGGCCCTCACGGTGATCTCGCTGGTGCCTTTTGCCAAAGGCCTTCAGGCTTTTGACATCAACATCGGATTGTTTTTTATTGTAGCGATTTCGTCGATTGGCGTAGTAGGTATTTTGCTGGCCGGTTGGTCGAGCAACAACAAATACGCCCTGATTGGCGCCATGCGCAGCGGGGCGCAGATCGTCAGCTACGAATTATCGGTAGGTTTGTCGCTGCTCACCATGGTATTGCTCACGGGCACCCTGCAATTGTCGGGAATCATCGAAAGCCAGGCCAACGGGTGGTGGATTTTCAAAGGCCACGTGCCGGCTGTCATTGCCTTTTTCCTGTATATCACGGCATCCATTGCCGAGATCAACCGGGGGCCTTTCGACCTGCCCGAGGCCGAATCGGAGCTTACCGCCGGTTTTCACACCGAATATTCGGGGTTGAAGTTTGCCTTTTTCTTCCTGGCGGAATTCGTCAACATGTTTTCGGTGGCGGCCATTGCCACCACGGTTTTCCTGGGAGGGTGGATGCCATTCCACATTGGCAATTGGGCCGGTTTCAACGAAGTGATGGACTTTATCCCGCCGATCCTTTGGTTTTTACTGAAGGTGAGCGCGATCATATTTTTAATGATGTGGTTCAAATGGACATTCCCGCGCCTGCGCATCGACCAGTTGCTCAAGCTCGAGTGGAAGTACCTGATGCCGCTTAATCTGATGAATCTGGTGCTGACCGCCGTCCTGGTGTACTTGGGCTGGCACGGTTAATCAACAGAAAAAAAGAAAACGCAAGCGCCATGTTTAAAGCGATCTATGAATATTTCAGTGAGATTTTCCATACCATCCGCGGGTTGATCAACGGCATGAAGATCACCGGCAAGTACATTGCCCATGCGCGCAAGGAAATCATCACGCAGGAGTACCCCGACAACCGCGACACCTTGCAGATGTTCGACAGGTTTCGAGGCGAAGTAGTTTTGTTGCACAACGAAAACAACGAACACCGCTGCACGGGCTGTTCGGCCTGCGAGGTAGCCTGCCCCAACGGCACCATAGAGATCATCTGGGCGCGCCGGGAAGACCCCGAGACGGGCAAGAAGAAAAAGCAGTTAGAGACATTTGTGTACCACTTGTCGATGTGCACCATGTGCAACCTTTGCATACTGGCCTGCCCTACCGATGCCATCAAGATGGGTCACAATTTCGAACACGCGGTTTTTGATCGCGCTCAACTGACTAAAGTACTGAACCGGCCGGGCTCCAAGCTGGAGAAAGGCGTAGAAGAATAACCAGTTTATGGAAAAGATCATTTTTTACATTTTATCTGCGGCCATTCTATCGCTCAGCCTGATGTCGGTGCTCAGCCGTAAATTGCTGCGTTCGGCGGTATACCTCTTTGGGGTGTTGACTGCCATTGCCGGGTTTTATTTTCTGATCGGCTATAACTTTCTGGGCGCCGTTCAACTCACGGTGTATGCGGGAGGTATTGTGGTGCTGATCATTTTCTCCATTTTGCTTACCCACGAGATTGACCATCAGATGCCTAATCCGGACTTGAGCCGTATCGCCGTTGCCGGCGCTTTGTGTATCGCGGGGGCGGCGATGGTATTACAGCAATTGCAGGGCGCCGCGTTCAGTCGATTGGAAACGACGGAGCAGAGCGACCTCAACACGGTGGGCGGGGCATTGCTCAACCCGGGCGCGGGCGGTTATCTGTTACCTTTTGAGGTAGTGAGTATACTGCTACTGGCGGTTATGATCGGCGCAATCGTCATTGCCAAGCATAAACTTGGCGTTGACCCTTCTTCATCTGAAAAACAAACGCCATGATACCCGGAGTCAGCCTGATAGAAATTCTGACCGTATCGACACTGATGTTTTTCATCGGCGTATACGGATTTCTGACGCGCAAAAACCTGATCACGGTGCTGATGTCGCTGGAGCTCATGCTCAACGGCGCGGCGATCAATTTTGTGGCTTTCAACAAATACTTATACCCGGGGCAACCCAACGGGCAGATTTTTACCCTGTTTCTTATAGCTGTGGCCGCTTCCGAAGTGGCATTGGCCATTGCCATTGTGATCAATTTGTACCGCAAGATCAAAGCGGTAGATGTTGAGCAGGTGAACACACTTAAATACTAGCGGTATGGAAGGATATGCTTATACGATTTGGATTGTAATCCTGCCGTTTCTGGTTTTTCTGGTAACGGGTGTGCTGAGTTTGCGCATCAAACCGCAGTTGGCCGGCTGGCTTGGCACGGCGGGAATACTGGTTACGCTGGTGTTGAGCCTGCTCACTGCCGCCAGGTATTTCGGTGCGGCATTGCCTGCCGAAGGCGGCTGGCCCACGATCATACCGGCAAACTACACCTGGCTGCGTTTTACCGACACGTTGGTGGTACACATGGGTATCCTGCTCGACCCTATTTCGATTATGATGCTGGTGGTGATTTCCGTCGTTTCGTCGATGGTGCACATCTACAGTTTGGGTTATATGAAAGGCGAAAACGGTTTTGCCCGTTATTACGCCTTTTTATCGTTGTTCAGCTTTTCGATGTACGGGCTCGTATTGGCCACCAACCTGTTTCAGATCTATTTCTTCTGGGAATTGGTGGGCGTATCGTCGTATTTGCTGATTGGATTTTACTACGAGCGGGCTTCGGCGGTGGCGGCGGCCAAGAAGGCGTTTATCGTTACCCGGTTTGCGGACTTTGGCTTTTTGGTAGGCATTTTATTGTTGTCGTGGTATAGCGGCACATTTGATTTTGCGGCCCTCACCAACCCCGATGGCGCAGCGATAGCCGGAGCTGCCTCGGCCACATTTATGGGCGCATCGGTGCTCACCTGGGCATTGATCTTAATCTTCATGGGCGGCGCCGGCAAATCGGCGATGTTCCCGTTGCATATCTGGTTGCCCGACGCCATGGAAGGCCCCACGCCAGTATCGGCATTGATCCACGCGGCCACGATGGTAGTTGCCGGCGTATACCTGGTAGCCCGGTTATTTCCGGTATACCATATGTCGGGAGATACTGCGTTGGAGGTAGTGGCCTGGACCGGTGCTTTTACGGCTTTGTTTGCGGCCGTGGTGGCCATTACGCAGGAAGATATCAAGCGGGTATTGGCCTATTCAACCATGTCGCAGATTGGGTATATGATGCTGGCATTGGGCGTATCGGGTTATGCTGGAGAAGCGGGTTTGGGTTATACCGCCTCGATGTTCCACTTGTTTACGCATGCCATGTTTAAGGCACTGCTGTTCCTGGGCGCCGGCGCGGTAATCCACGCTGTGCACAGCAACGTCATGGGCGATATGGGCGGTTTGCGCAAATACCTGCCGATTACCCATATCACCTTCCTGATAGCCTGTTTGGCCATAGCCGGAATACCGCCGTTGTCGGGATTTTTCTCCAAAGACGAAATCCTGGCGGCGGCCATGCACCACAATCCTGCGATATTCGGCATTGCGTTGTTGGTAGCGGGTTTGACGGCCCTTTACATGTTCCGTTTATATTTCCGGATATTCTGGGGTGAAGAAAGGACCTACATACACAAGCCCCACGAAGCGCCTTTAGTCATGTGGGGTCCTTTGGCTGTATTGGCCGTATTGAGTGTAACAGGCGGTTTCATACCATTTGGTCAATACGTTTCTGCCGACCGCCAGGTGATGGCCATGCATCCGGAGATCAGCATTGCCGTGATGGCCAGTGCAATAAGCGTGGCGGGTATTTTGGCCGCTTTGTTTCTTTATCGCAGGCCTTCTGCCGTGCCGGCGCAGATTGCTACCGGGTTGGGCGGTTTATACCGGGCTGCTTTCCGCAAATTTTACATCGACGAAGTATACCTGGGCGTCACCAAAAAAGTACTATTTGCCGGCATAGCCGCGCCGGTAGCCTGGTTTGACCGCCACATCGTAGATGGTACTATGAATGCCATAGCCAATGTAACGGCCCGTTTTTCCGCCTGGATAAAGGGCATACAATCGGGGCAGGTACAGCAATATGCCATAGGTTTTGTGGTGGGCGTATTGGGGCTCGTGGCGATATTTATTTATTGGTTGAAGTTCTGAAGCTAAACACATGAATATTCTGCTTCTTTTACTGATCATTCCCGCATTGACTATTGGAGGGCTGTTGCTGAGCAAAGGCAAACAGATGCCCCGTCTGGTAGCTGCGGTGGGTATGGGGCTGCAATTTGTAGCTTCGTGTTACCTGGTGTTAGCCTACTTGCAAGAAAGAGCCAAAGGCAATACCGAAGAGATGTTGTTTACCAGTAGTTACAACTGGTTTTCGAGCCTCAATATCAGCCTCGACCTGGGCGTCGACGGCGTTTCGGCGGCCATGATTCTGCTTACTGCCATTGTGATTTTGGCGGGCGTATTCATTTCGTGGAAAGTCGAAGACCTGGCCAAAGAGTTTTTTGTATCGCTTATTGCCCTGGGCACTGGCGTTTTCGGTTTTTTCATCTCCATCGACTTGTTCAGCATGTTTTTGTTTTACGAGTTGGCGGTAATACCGATGTACCTGCTCATTGGGATTTGGGGCAGCGGCCCGCGCGAATATGCGGCTATGAAGCTTACTCTCATGTTGATGGCGGGTTCCGCTTTTTTGCTGGTGGGGTTACTGGGTTTGTATTTCTACTCTTCCGATGCGGCCGATCAGCATACCTTTAATATCCTTGAAATTGCCAGGAGTGGTATTCCCATAGAAGCGCAGCGCCTGTTTTTCCCGCTTACTTTTGTAGGATTCGGAGTATTGGGCGCATTATTTCCGTTCCACACCTGGTCGCCCGACGGCCACGCCTCAGCGCCCACGGCTGTATCGATGTTGCACGCCGGCGTATTGATGAAACTGGGGGGATACGGGTGTTTCCGGGTCGCAGTATTTCTGATGCCCGATGCGGCTTCCGAGATGGCCTGGTTTTTCATCATTCTCACTGGTTTTAGCGTCATTTACGGCGCTTTTGGGGCCATTCGGCAAACAGATTTAAAATACATCAATGCCTATTCTTCGGTGAGTCACTGTGGATTGGTATTGTTTGCCATATTGATGTTGAACAAAACCGCCCTTACCGGCGCGGTGCTCCAGATGATTTCGCACGGTTTGATGACGGCGCTTTTCTTTGCCCTGATCGGCATGTTGTATGAGCGCACGCACACGCGTATTGTGCAGGAGATGGGCGGGTTGTTAAAAGTGCTGCCTTTTATCTCTGCGGTATATGTAATTGCCGGTTTGGCCTCTTTGGGTTTGCCGGGGTTAAGCGGTTTTGTAGCCGAGCTGAGCATTTTTGTCGGGGCGTTTGAACACAATGACGTATTTCACCGCGTGTGGACTATTCTGGCTGTTTCGGCCATCGTCGTTACGGCGGTATACATCCTTCGCGTGGTAGGCGTCATGTTGATGGGGCCGATTAAGGAGCCCTCGTATGCCGCGCTGCCGGGCGCTTTCTGGTATGAAAAAGCCGGCGCTTTGCTGCTCATCCTGCCCATAGCGGGTATGGGGTTGCTGCCGCTGTGGCTTTCTGATATGATACAGTTTAGCCTTGTACCATTACTGCGGGCATTGGGCGTGGGGTAGGTTTGAGAGAGGGAGAGAATAGGTTTAAATAATTTGACAACAATAAGCGATGAAGTGGGATGAACTTTTATTGATGCGTCATGAATTGCAGTTATTAGCTGTGATCCTTATTGTGACCTGTGCCGAGATTTACTTAAGCGGCAAGGATAAACGCGGCATTATTTCGCTGTCGCTGGGATTGTTTGGATTGCATGTAGCAGCCGGCTGGTTGTGGCCTGCCGAGGGGGTATTGTTTGGGGGGATGTACCGTACCAATGCCCTGCTTCATTTTATGAAAAACATACTGGACGCCGGCGTGCTCGTCGTTTTATTGCAGACGGCGGGTTGGGCGCGCAAGCAACTCGTGCCGGAAAACCGGGTCAGCGAATTTTTCCTGCTCATTTGGGCGTCTTTGTTGGGGATGTACTACCTGATATCTGCGGGCGATTTGCTTATGGTATTTCTAGGGCTTGAGCTGTCGACATTGCCGGTGGCGGCGCTGGCGGCCTACGAAGTAATCCGTATGCGCAGTGCGGAGGCGGGCATAAAATTCATACTCAATGCGGGTTTGGCTTCGGCGGTTACGCTGATGGGCATATCGTTGATATACGGCAGCGCCGGGACTTTAGTGCTGGCCGATCTGGCTAAAGTCATGGATGGCAGCAACCTCATGGCGTTGGGGTTCCTCTTCTTTTTTGCCGGCATAGCTTTCAAAATATCACTGGTGCCATTTCATTTCTGGACGCCCGACGTATACGAAGGGGCGCCGGTAAGTGTGGCGGCCTACCTGTCGGTGGTATCCAAGGGTGCGGCGGTATTTATCCTGATGATCCTGTTGATGGGGTTTGCGCCGATGTTAAATGCTTTGTGGTCGGGGGTGCTGTACATATTGGCCGCTTTCACCATGACCATCGGCAACCTGTTTGCCTTGCGCCAGCGCAACCTCAAGCGATTATTGGCTTATTCGGCCATAGCGCAGGCCGGGTTTATCATGCTGGGTTTTATGTCGAGCGAGCAGGATGGCAGGGCGTCTATCGTCTATTTCATGCTTGTTTATTTGTTCTCCAACCTGGCGGCTTTCGGCGTAGTGCAGACCATAGAGATGCACACCGGCAAAGAAAACCTCGAAGACTACGAGGGTTTGTACCGGGTGAATCCGAGGCTGGCGCTGGTCATGTTGCTGGCGCTGTTTTCGCTGGCCGGCATACCGCCGTTGGCGGGTTTTTTCGGCAAATTCTTCCTGTTTATGTCGGTAGCGTCGGCGGGTTTTTACCTGTTGTTGACCATTGCCGTATTAAATACCGTCATCAGCTTGTATTATTATTTGCTGATCGTGCGGGCCATGTTTTTGCGCAAAAGCGAAAATCCATTGCCGCTGGTAACCAGTGATATCTGGATGCGGACAGGGTTGGTCATTTGCGTAGCGGGCATCATCGTGCTGGGTGTTGCCAGTGGGGTATACGATGCCATTTATGCGCTTTGCGCGCATTTATAAACCAGGATAATACGATGACTATGTCGCTGGAAAGTGGAAAACACCAATTTGGTGATCTCGACGGTCAGACCGTCACCTATGTAGAGCAAAAAGTGAGTGCCGAGCGCGCTGATTTTTTAAAAAAATTACTGGAACACAACGGCATTCCGGTGAAAATAATAGAAGTGCCCGGCGCCAATGAAGAAACGCCGGCAACTTACACCGTAGCCACGCCCGATCTGGTGTTCAACCCTGTCATTTACGTGTACCAGCGCCGCTTGCGCACCCTTGACGGGCGCAAGGTAACGCCGGCCTATTGGCGGCAGCAGACGGAAGAAACGAGGCCGGAGTACTGGGAGTTTGAGACGCCCGAAAAGGCGCAGGAATAGCTTTTTCTGCATCCCCTGAACGTCATTCTCTTGTATGTATGTCAAATCTTGTTTTCCTGATAAAAGGGGGAAAAACGGTTACTCAGAAAAAAACAATACCTATAAGTTGCGAAAGTCACAGTAACTGGTTGTCGCATTTGCCTTCGGTTTTTTATATTGAGGGCGTAATTAATGCGCTCCGGTTATGGACGATCACTCCCTCCTTGGTTTCATCACTCAACATGTTTCGCCTACTGATGAGGAATGGGCCGATTTAGTTGGTAAACTGCAAATCGAACGTTTCAGCAAAGGCGATAAGTTGATTGTATTGGGCCGTCCTTGCGCCAGGCTTTATTTTGTAGTAGAGGGCCTTGCAAGGCACTATTTTTACAACCTCGATCATGAAGAGATGACAACCTGGTTTAGTGGTCCAGGCGGATTGATCACCGATTACGCTTCTTTTACCATCAACAATTCGAGCAAGTTTGAAGTACAAGCATTGACCAATATGTCGTGTTTCTGTATTGACCACCTTGATTTGGCGGCTTTATACGACCAAAGCAAAACGTGGGAACGTTTGGGGAGACTCATCAATCAAACTTACCTGATTCAATTGATAGAACGCAACAATAGTATGTTTACGAAATCAGCCCGCCAGCGGTATCAGGAGTTTTTCCAACAACACGGGCATTTATTCAACATAGTGCCGTTAAAACATATCGCCAGTTATTTGGGTATTACCATCGAAACGCTGAGCCGCTTGCGCAATAACAGTTATTAACTAATTCGTTTGTTTTTTTTGATTTTTATCAAATGATATGCTTTTGCGCTCTTCTATTTTTGCACTAAATCGCAAAATGCCATGACGATGCGCAATCCATTTCTATCGACGATCATTCTGTCGACCATACTACTCCTTAATGCTTGTTTGCCTTCCGCTGATCCTTATCCTTACCGCCCTCCCGGCGATGTGACGGCCGAGGCCCAGGCCTGGTCTGATAGCCTTGAGGAATATATTGAGCTGTGGGTTCAGGGGCTCGTATCCGATAGTATTCCCGACCACCTCATTCCACAGGGCGTTTCCGATTCAAAAAATTTTTACCTTAAAAATCCGGATGAAGCAAGCGCTGCTGAAACCTGGGCTTATCGCTACGCACGGCCCATCAACAAAGATTCGTTGTATGCAGGCATCCCCGATCCGAAGGTTACCTACTTGTATCTGGGCACAGCCTTAGCGCCTTTTGGAAGTAAATTGATCATTGAAGGCGAATTTCCCCGTTGCCGTTTTTTTTCAATACAAATTACCCCTCCGCTCAACGGCATTGAATATTACGCACAACGTCAATTCGGTACAGCCGAAGTTTCGGTCGTAGATGTGGATATTGAACCTTTGCCCGGGCATACCAATCCTTTCAGGGTTGGCGCCGATCGTCAGGCAACTGAAAGAAGCTTTCGCTATTCCTTTGAACTGGCTGCCGGCGATCCAACCTCCCTGAATGGGCCGGCGCATATTTATCCCTACCGGCATAATATCAATACCCGAACAGGGGCTTTACTTTCCTATCAAGGGCCGTTGGGACACAAAACACTGGTTGGAACGCCGCTCGCCGTGCCGGGCGACTGGGATCTGGGCGCTCTTTGGTTGCGCATTTACGAGCCCGATGAGGGCGCCGGGCCGTTGGGCGGAGTACCAATGCCGAAAGTATACTTTGAACTGCCGAATGGCGCGCGTTACTTTATTGGCTCTGATTTTTCGGCATTGCAGTCACGCGGCGACAAGACGATCGCCAACAGGGTTACCATCACCCAGCCCAATCCCTACTTTGGGCCGCAGGTGGGGTGGTTTAAATCCTGGGGGATCACTCGCAGCATACTCAGCGGCGTATGTCAGGCTAACGGATGGAGCCGCCCCGACAGCAGTGCGCGAATTCGGGATATTGACCTGGGCTGGACCGGCCGGGGCGAATTTCAACCGGCGCCTGGCAACATAGAACCGCATGCTACTACGAATAATTACGCTTCCTATCTAGGCCGTAAAGTTGCCGTTCCGCCAGGAATGGTAGCGGTATTGACGGGCAGGTTGCCTACATTTCCTTCCACCCGCAACGGCGAACCCGTAATGCAACCCGGCGAAGTGCGCTATTGGAGTATCTGCGGCATTGACGACGACCCGCTGTCACCTTTGCCCGCCACTACCATCCACGCTATTTCCGACGACGACGTGGTGATCGATGAAAATCGCAATTATATTATTGCTTATTCCCGCCAGACCGATCGACCGACCAATGCCACAGCAGCCAACGGAGTATCGTGGGTGGACTGGGGTACTCAAAGCGATATGGGGCTGCTCATGCGATGGGTTAATGTGGCGCCCGACTGGAGATTTGCCTATGCTCCGCAAGAACACAACCTCGATTTTTCCCGTTCAGACTGGGCAGGCGCTTTATACGACAGCACCCTCATCGGCATTAACTGGCGCAACGGATTTATGAGATGTTTTTTACCGCGCATTCATTATATGAGTAAGTCTGAATTTGAGGCCTTGGGCAACGATTTGGATGCCGAGAAGATACCCGTATGGGTCGATAACGACTATACCCGGCCGGGCGCAGCAGATTCGCAAATGGGCTTTGTTACGGCAGCATCTACATTGGACGGCAGCGTTGCCAACCAGCCTGCTAATTGTAACGACGGCAATTTACAAACGGCCTGGTCGTCTGCCTTCGGCCAGGCGCAGAACTGGGTACAAGTTGACCTCGGCGCCGTCAAAAAAATTTCAGCCGTAAAATTGCACTGGGATTGGATTTTTTTTGGAAAAGCATACCAAATATCGGTTTCCAATGACCAGTCGAATTGGACCGATATCGCGTCAACTGTCAACGGCGATGGCGCTGTTGACTTGTATAGCCATTTGCAGGGGGTAGAAGGCCGGTATGTGCGTCTCGAGTTAAGTAATTTCAATATAGCATATTACCGGCTACTGGAATTGGAGGTCTATACCGCTGATTGCCGTTGCGAGGCGCCTGTTACCGGCGCCCCAATGCCTATTCCGATCGCCCTTGATTTACGTATTTACCCCAATCCTGCAGCGGGTCGCTTTGTTGCAGAATTAGTCGGGCTATCGCAAACATACAGCGAAGTAGCGTACACCCTGTACAACCTGTCGGGAAAGGCTGTTTGGCGCCAAAAAGGCGGTTTACGGCAAGAAATAGATACTACTTATTTGCCCAAGGGCATATATTTGTTACAGGCACGAATTAAGGGCGGACAAAAAACGGCCAAGATTATTATTGAATAAACGCGACTGGTGCGTGTGACTGTCGCATTTTAACCTATATGCCATGTTAACAAAAAGAACCATCCTGTCATTTGTTATCACAACAATCATCTATTGGCTGCTCATATCCTTGATCGACTACAGCGGTACTAAAATCAGCTATTGGCAGGATCTCAAGAACAATGCCTTGCACGCACTGTTTTTCGGCATTTTAGTGACCATCCTCAATTGGGTGCTGAACAAATATTTTGTCAAAGACAAGACATAGGATAATCAAATGCTGTTTATCTGCGTGTTGCCCTGGCAGCCTAACCTATACAACTTCCCTCTAAAAAACGTAACTTCGCTCCCTAAAGGGCAACACAATGAAACATACCATCCTCCTCATCGCCATGCTGGCGGCGTTTAACGCCGGCGCTCAGATCACCGTTACCAACGCAACTTTCCCCGCCGTGGGAGATACGCTGCGCACCGCATTTGACGCCAACCCCGGCGGAATTGTCATGACGCCTCCGGGCCTCAACCAACAGTGGGATTTTTCCAGTTTATCCGCTACTACTACTCGCGAACAGATTATTCGTCCCGTTGCCGAAGGCGGCGCAACAGCCGACTTCCCCGCTGCGGAGTATTTTATCGAAATCGCCAACGGCGGCGAGAATTACTATAACGTTACTAATGAAAAGGTAGAGCTGATTGGTTTCTATGGACTGGATCCCATTGGCCTGGGCTTCCAATTGACTACCCGGTTCAGCCCGCCGATTCTCGAACGCAGAGCGACATTAGAGATCTTTCAGATTCATGGAAGCGACGCCGCATTGCTTTTCCCGTTTTCTCCCGACGATGTGCCCGGCGGTATCTTCGACCAATTGCCCATTAGCCCCGATTCCCTGCGCGTGCGTGTAGCCATTGATCGCACAGATGTGGTAGATGCCTGGGGGGAGCTGACTATTCCCGGCGGGACATACGACGTATTGCGCGAAAAACGAACGGAATACCGCGAAGTCCGCCTCGATGCCAAACTCCCGTTTGTGGGGTGGTTCGATAT
This sequence comes from Saprospiraceae bacterium, assembly GCA_036741235.1. Lineage (GTDB taxonomy): Bacteria > Bacteroidota > Bacteroidia > Chitinophagales > Saprospiraceae > JABWBR01. The sequence continues at coordinate 18,242 of DAINSQ010000078.1, forward strand.
TACGGACATAGCACTCCAGTCCCTGCCTGTACCTGGATTGGGCGTAGATACCATCATTCGCTATTATTATTTTAATGATGTAGAAAAAGAACCCATTGCCGTTGTAACAGTGGGCGATGACCAACTCTCTGCGGTCAGTGTGGAGTATAAAGCGAATAATACCGCCACTTCCGTGCAAAACACCCTCGACAATGGGGCTAATGTTGCGGTTTACCCCAACCCGGCTATAACCAATATCCGTTTTGAGTTTGTGAATATGCCGGAAGGCAATTATAGCCTCAAATTCTACAACTTGCTGGGCAAGGAACTGATGCGCCGCAGCTATTCTATTTACGGCATCCAAACCGAAGAAGTGGATGTCTCTTCACTGCGCCCCGGGGTGTATCTCTGCAGCGTGGTCAACGATAAGGGAGTAATTGTGGCTACCCGCAGGATTGCGGTGGCGAGACCTTGATTTTTTTATTCACCACAGCTTAAAACGGAGTGCCACAGCGTTTTTTTATTTTATTCTGTGGCACGCTGTGAAACTCCGTTTAACTGTGGTAAAAGAAAAAGCCTCCGAACACCCTGTCCGATATCGAACACTTTTTATTTGAATAAAATAACACAAGTTGTTAATAATCAATAAATTATAATTTGGCACACTGCTTGAATTACACTTGTCATAACCGTGCAAAAACGAACGGAAATGGACAAGGAAATTTCAAGACAGGAAATCAATCGCCGCAGAAATAAAATCTGGCTCTACGCCGGCCTCAGCGTGGTCGTCCTGGCCCTGGCCTCCTGGTTGCTGCGCGGCGCCCTGGGCAATTCCGTAAAACGCTCCGACATTCGCGTCGCCGTTGTAGAAACCGGCGATATTGAAAACACGCTCAGCGCCTCTGGCGAGGTCCTGCCCGAATTCGAACAGGTAATCACCAGCCCAATCGGCGCCATTCTGCAACAAGTGTATGTGAATACCGGCGCAACGGTAAAGGTGGGCGACAAAATCCTGGAATTGGACAAAACGCTCACGCAAATGGAATTTGACCGGCAAAAAGACGAACTCGAGCTCAAGCGCAACGGCATTGTAAAAATCAAACTCGACCTCGACAAGAGTTTTTATGATATAAAAATTCAGGACTCCATTAAGGCCTGTCGTATCAACAGTCTCAAAGCCGACCTTGAAAATGCCAAAAGGCTGTTCAAAGCCGGCGGCGGCACCCGTGAGTCGATAGAACAGGCAGAGACCAACCTCCAAATTGCACAGCTTGAAAAAAGGCAACTCGAAAACGACATCCGCAGCCGCCAGGCGGTGATGCGCGCCAGTATGCGGGAATCGGAGATTACGGCGGCCATCCAGGAGAAAGCCCTCGAGGAAATGGCCCACAAACTCCGGCAATCGGATATTACAGCCTCCCGCGCCGGGGTGATCACGTTTGTGAATACCAACCTCGGCGCCAGAGTTGGGGAGGGCGAGATCATTGCCCGCATCGCCGACCTCGGCAGCTTCAAAATATTGGGCGCTATTTCCGACAACTACGCCGGGCAGTTGCAGGCCGGGTTGCCTATCGTTGCCCGCATCGGCGATCAGATGGTACGCGGCATGCTGCTCGGCGTTCGTCCCGCCGTAACCAATAATGTCGTCAACTTCGACGTGGGCCTCCAGGATACAAAGGCCAACAGCCTGCTGCGGCCCAAAATGCGGGTAGAGCTCTATGTGGTGACCGATGCCCGCCAAAAAACGGTGCGCGTTGCCAACGGCCCCGCTTTCCGCGGCGCCAAAGTACAGGATGTCTTTGTTCTCCGGCCCGATGGCAAATCGGCGGAGCGACGCACGGTGAAAATCGGGCTAACGAGTTTCGACTACGTAGAAATCGAAGAAGGCCTGCAGCCCGGCGAAACCATCATCCTGAGCGACCTCACGGAATACAGAAACGCTAAAGCCATCACCGTAAAATAACGCCATGAGAACCCTGATCAGCATCACCCTACTGTTCCTATTACAGGTCTCGACGGCGCAATCACCCGACCGACTTACCCTGGCGCAGGTGATCGAACTGGCGAAATCCAGGTCGATCGCCGCCCGCCGGGCTGTCACTACCAAAGAAACGCGCTATTGGGAATACCGCACCTTTCAGTCCAATTTCAAACCCCAACTATTGCTCGACAGCCGGCTGCCGGCGTTTTCGCGCTCGTTTCAGGAGGTAGTGCAACCCGATGGCACTATACAATTCCAACCCATTCGCTACAACAATTCGTCGTTGGGATTATCACTAGAGCAAAATATCGCCCGCACCGGCGGTACAATTTATGCCACTACGCAGGTTCAGCGCTTTGACGATTTTATAAGAGGCGCTACGCTTTACAACGGCACCCTGTTTGCCGTCGGGCTCGAACAGCCGCTTTTTCAGTTTAACGCCATGAAGTGGAACAAAAAAATTGAGCCGCTAAAATTCCAGGAAAGTAGTCAGGAATACATCGAGGCGATTGAAAATATTGCATTAACAGCCAGTACTTACTACTTTGAGCTCTTGTTGGCCCAGGTCAATCAGCAAATTGCCGGAACCAACCTCAAAAACACGGAAGACATCCTGCGCATCGCCAATGAGAAATTCGAGTTGGGCAAGATAAGCCGCAATGAAATCCTGCAACTCCAGCTCGAACAACTCAAAGCGCAGAAAGCGGTGGCCACTGCCCGGCAGGAGCTCGAAATTGCCACCCTCAACCTGCGGGCCTATATTGGGCTACAAAACGGCGAAAAGCTGGAACTGGCCGAACCCGTGCCTGCCGGCTCGCCCTTGATCTCCGCCGAAAAAGCCATTGCGGAAGCCTACGCCAACCGCGCCGACGCCATTGCTTTTACCCGGCGAATAATTGAAGCCGAGCGCGATGTAGTGAAAGCCAAAGCCGACCGCGGCATCAACGCCACCCTGTCGGCCAGCCTGGGTTTCAACAACCGCGCCGAAGTAATCGGCGATTTATACCAAAAGCCCCAAAACCAGGAATTGGTGACCATCGCTTTTACCATGCCCATCCTAGACTGGGGCCGCGGGCTGTCGAGCGTAAAAACCGCTGAGGCCAACCAACAGCTGACTGCCTATACTATTGAGCAGGACAAGCAACTTTTCACGCAGGCTATCTATACCCAGGTCACCCTTTTTGATATGCTCAAAGACCAACTTTCACTTACTGCCAAGGCCGATTCCATCGCCGCTGAAAAGTACCAGATCGCTCGCGAGCGCTACGTACTCGGCGACCTGAGCATCACCGATCTGAGTATCGCCTTTACTGAAAAAGACCAGGCCAAACGCGACTATATCGGCGCGCTGCGCGACTATTGGGCCGCTTTTTACCGCTTGCGCCTGCTGACTTTATATGATTTTGAAAAACAACAAAAAATAACCTACTGACCGCCATGTTACATTTATCCAACATCGAAAAGATCTACCGCACGGATACTGTGGAGACCCTCGCCCTCAACAACATCAGCCTGGAAGTCGCTAAAGGCGAATTCCTGAGTATCATGGGCCCCTCGGGTTGCGGCAAAAGCACCCTGCTCAATATCATGGGTTTGCTCGACGAACCCACCGCCGGGCAGGTGAGCATCGATAATCAGGTCATCAGCGGATTTTCCGACAAGGCCCTGTCGCTGTTCCGCAATCAAAAAATCGGCTTTATTTTTCAAAGCTACCACCTGATCAACGACCTGCCCGTACTCGACAACGTAGAACTGCCCCTGTTGTACAGAAAGATCTCCGCCGGCGAACGACGCAAACTTGCATCAGCGGCGCTTGAAAAAGTGGGACTGGCCAACAGAATGAAACACTACCCCTCGCAATTGTCGGGCGGACAAAAACAGCGCGTAGCCATCGCCCGCGCTATCGTAGGCCGCCCCAACCTCATACTGGCCGACGAACCTACCGGCAACCTCGACTCTGCAATGGGCCACGAGATTATGGAAATCCTGGAACAACTCAACACGACAGATGGAACGACGATTGTGATGGTTACCCACGACGAAGGTATGGCCAAACGCACCCACCGCCTGGTCCGCCTGTTTGACGGCGCCCTGGTTTCGTCAAATCATTTTTATGAGGTGACAAGGTGACAAGGTGACATGGTGACAAGGTGACAAGGTGACATGGTGACAAGGTGACATGGTGACAAGGTGACA
>DAINSQ010000079.1:0-22342 GCA_036741235.1 Saprospiraceae bacterium
ACATCAAAGCGGAGGGTAGGGATGGCCTTTGTGTCGTCGAAATAGCGTAAAGCAAAGTAGGGAAATCTTTCGCCACTCCGTTTTAGGACTACTTCTTGACCAAAATCGAAATTATCTTCCGGAAAATCATCAGGAATAATTTGCGTGTTTTCTTCTTCCTCCCCAATATCCATCAAACTCTCATGCTTGACTACAAAGCGTTTTTTATCCTCTTCGGATAGTACAGTAAACAATGCAGAGGGGCAGCGGCCTAGTTCGTTGACCATATCTAGCATAATATCGCTGCTTTCCAGTTTGGGCTGGGGTAGTCGACAGCAATACCCGGCATAACACTCGCGGGCCGCTTTAATAGTCATAGATGGATTTTGGCTATCTGCATCTTGAAAGCCCTCCAAGAGGCTAAGAAAAGGGAATGCATATTTGCGTTCAAGGAAAAGACAGGTGATGAATGCGATGGTTTTTTCGTGAACGGGGTTGGATTCCAGATTATTGACCGGCGCATAAATACTGGGAGTATTATCGGTTCCCTTAAGTGGTTGTATATGTTCTTCTTCAAGGCTATCAAATAGCTTGTTTTTGCCCCTGACAGTCAACCGAAAGACAGCTGACTGGTATATTTCTTCAAGCGGAAGGGATTCAAATCCTTTATATTTTGGGCGGGAGATATAATGGGAGTTATTGTTCCTCAGCCTGGTCAAGAGAACGAAAATTTTAGTCAAGATAGCTTGAATGGATGCAGGGTCCAGTAGTTCGTATTGATCGTGCACTTTATCTCCCGAGGCTCGTGCCAAATCGGTAGAGGGCTGGAAACCAGGTGCGTATTTTGCCGCCAAATGCTCAATGACCATAAAGGCATTGTGCCGCGCAGTGTTAAGAAATGCTCCAAAATAGTGCGGGTGATCTACTAACGTCCTCCTATTAGAGCGCTGGGATAATTTTTCTTGATGCATAGTCGTGTTATAAATTTATAATAATAATCAATCTTAATCAGTTGATTAACAGATAAAATAGGTGCTGTTTTTTTTTCTGGTATGGCAAGATTAGATAGCGTTCGCAATTTACAAAAGTATTGTTAATAAAGCAAGCAGAACAAAAGTATACAGGAGGGTAGGGGAGTGATGTTTGATGCTGGATGCCGGATTTTTGATGTTTGATGTTTTACTCCAATACGCCAAAACAATTTCACCAATCAAAATAGAATCCCGGAATCCTGGTGAAAATTCAGGGGAGGTCAATTTCAAAACCTCTATTTAACATAATATAAATTATAGGAAAATATTAATCCAAAAAACAACCCGCCTCATCGCTATAACTCCTCCAAGCTGCTGTGGGCGCACCTTTTATTAACCGCTTCTTATTAACCGCAGCGTTATTGGAGTTTTACGCAGCCTCAAGCCATGCCCAATATCTGCCGGCGGCACGAGGCATAAGTTATGCTTTAATAATAAAACACGGATAGCTTGTAAAAACAAAAAGCGTTTGCAATAACAAACACTTTGTTTTATACTGCAAACACTTTTTGTTTTCTGAGCGCTAATAGTCCAATAGTCCACCCACTCCCCCTACCCTATCTGGCCACGTACAACACCTCCTTAACGGCTTTGATAATCTTGGCCGGATTGGGCAGGTATTCTTCTACAAGCGTAGGCGCGTAAGGCAGCGACGTATCGGCGGCATTGACGCGGGTTACAGGCGCATCAAGGTAGTCGAAGGCGTATTTCTGGATTTCGTAGGCCACCTCGGCTGAAACGCCGGCAAACGGCCAGGATTCATCTACAACGACAAGGCGATTAGTCTTCTTTACCGACTGTACGATCGTGTGGTAGTCGAGCGGGCGAATGGTGCGCAGATCGATAACCTCGGCGGAAATGCCTTCTTTTGCAAGCTCTTCTGCCGCTTTCAAGGCAGGAATCATAAGCTTGTTGTACGATACAAGCGTAACGTCTGTACCGGGTCTGCGCACAGCAGCGACGCCAATTGGCACGAGATATTCGCCGTCGGGCACTTCGCCTTCCATCCCGTATAACAGCTCGGATTCCATAATACAAATCGGATCGTCATCGCGAATGGCCGATTTGAGGAGGCCTTTGGCGTCAGCCGGATCGATGCAGGAAATCACCTTGAGCCCGGGCACATTGCCCAGCCAGCTTTCAAAGGTCTGCGAGTGCTGCTGCGCCAACTGTCCGGCAGAACCCGACGGACCGCGGAATACGATCGGGCATTTGAAATCGCCCGCCGACTGCGACAGCGTTTTGGCTGCGTTATTCACGATCTGGTCGAAAGCCAGTACGGCGAAGTTCCAGGTCATAAACTCCACAATCGGGCGAAGCCCGTTCATAGCGGCCCCTACCCCTATACCGGCGAAACCCAGCTCGGCAATCGGCGTATCAATTACCCGCTTGGGGCCGAATTCCTGAAGCATCCCCTTACTCACTTTGTAAGCGCCGTCGTATTCGGCAACCTCCTCTCCCATGAGGAAAACCGTCTCATCGCGACGCATCTCTTCCGACATGGCCTCGCGCAGGGCTTCTCTTAGTGTTATCGTTCTTGGCATTGTATTGGCTGTTACAGTGTAAAAAAAACGTTGCAAAAATAATAAAACGCTTATTAACTACAAGAAATCATTAATTTTGCGGTCTATACAACAATTGTCATGTGAATGGCGTTTAAGCAATCAATTCCATTAACATATCTTAATTAAACTCCAATGAAAGGCAGACAGTTCAAATCAATATTCGCAGCATTGGCACTTTTACTGCTGGCAGCTAGCTTTACTTCCTGCAACCGTGGTTATGGTTGCCCCAACAATTTTTCGGTCAATAAGATCGCAACCGAAGTAGTAAAAGGCGTAGCTGCCGTTGTAAAGTAAGTGCGCGCTCGCTTGTCGGGCATTATTAGCCGGCAGCAAATTGTTAATGATGAGTAATATCATCGAGACCCAGGACGGCTCGCACACGCTTTTTTCCACTCAATTCGGTGAAAGCTACCACTCTCGCTACGGCGCTATTCAGGAATCCCGCCATGTTTTTATATCGGCCGGGTTGTTCTACCTCATTCCGCTGCATAAGTCTATTTCTATTCTGGAAATGGGCTTTGGCAGCGGATTGAACGCGCTGCTCACCATACTGGAATGCAGGCAAAGAAGCCTCTCCCTGCGCTATGACACGATAGAAGCCTACCCGGTCGACGCCTTCGACGCGCTTCAGCTCAATTATCCCACCCAACTCGATCTAACAGACGCCGCCCCACTGTTCAGTCGCTTGCACGAATGCAGTTGGGAAGCATGGCATAACCTTTTTGCTGATATTAATTTCCGAAAGCGACAAATGCAGATTCAGCAGTTAGAAGAGATTGCACAATACGATTTGGTATACTACGACGCTTTTGGACCGGGCGCTCAGCCCGAATTGTGGGAGTCATCCGTGCTGGAACGCGTTTACCATGCCTTAAAACCAGGCGGAGTATTTGTTACATATTGTGCAAAAGGCAGCGTTAAACGCATCCTGAGAGGGCTGGGTTTTCAGGTTGAAGCGCTGCCGGGTCCCCCCGGTAAACGGGAGATGACCCGGGCTATCAAATCCTAAAATTGTTATGATGTCTTGATGAGATTCTGCTTGCCATCCTCGCCGTACAACTCCTTGGACTTTTTGTTATAAGCCATAGCAGCCTCTTCAGCAGTGGCGAACATGCCTATGTGTACCGATTTTCTGTTGATAGAAATAACGGCTCTGTAGCGATTGTTTTCTTTGTAAACCCCCGTATATCCGGCTTTACTGCTGGTTTTACGTTTCCGGCTGGCCACTGAACGCGAGCGGTAAATCAGGTTTTCAAGGCGGCAATCCAGTTTATTGCCGTTTTTAGCCCCTACAAGGTTCTTGTCTCTGGTCTTGGTTTTTGCCAAAAACTTTTCTGCAATCAGCTTGTGCAGATAAATGGTTTCCGTTTTGTAACTGCCGTCCGCCTTTTTCCAGGTTTTCTGGAAAACAGCACATCCACTCGAATGCTTGCGCAGATTGTTGATGAAGTCTACTTTTACAAGATAAGGGTCAGAGGTAAGATACTCATATACCTGGTCATCTAATAAAACTTCATCATCGGCGTTTTTTAATTTTACTTTGTACAACACGCTCGATAGGTTTTAGATGTTGAGATAAAAACTCCGCCTGACACTATGCTTGCCCGGCATGAGCAAAATCAAACCAATAATTTGGTCCGTGGGTTAGGGTTAAGGAGCTACAAAATGGGATTATAGATGAGACTGTTTATTCTGTGTTTGTCTATGTTAGCTCAAATTTACGCACTAATTAGTTTTTTTTATGCTTGAAAACGAATTTTTTATACAGCGCTGTTTTGATTTGGCAAAATTAGGGTCAGGATATACCTCGCCCAACCCCGCCGTAGGCGCCGTATTGGTTCATGAAGGCCGTATTATAGGCGAAGGATACCATAAAAAATACCGGCAGGCACATGCTGAGGTCAATGCTTTGGCTAGCGTAAAGACCTCTGATATTCCTCTGATACCCCAATCTACGCTTTACGTCTCTCTCGAGCCTTGCTGCATCCACGGGCATACGCCCCCCTGTACTTCGCTCATCCTCGACAAACGCATTCCTCAGGTAGTGATCTCCGCTTTCGATCATACACCCGGCGTGAACGGGCAAGGCGTGCAACTGCTGCGCCAGGCCGGCGTAGCGGTAACTACGAGTGTAATGGCTGATCGGGGCGAAAGATTGAGCGCCCCCAGAAATGTGTTTGCAACTCGGCACAGACCCTATATCATACTTAAATATGCAAAAACTGCCGATGGATTCATGGCCCGTAAAGATAACCGCCCGGCCTGGATCAGTTCCGAATACAGTAAACGCCTGGTACATAAATGGCGCTCCGAATCCGATGCCATCATGGTAGGCACACACACCGCTCTCGTCGATAATCCCTCGCTGACCAACCGGTACTATTTCGGCAAGTCGCCCCTGCGTATTGTGCCCGATCGCGATTTGTCACTCCCCCCTACCCTATCCCTGTTTGACCCGACGGCGCCGACATTGGTGGCGTCGCGCCTCAACAAGACAAATACAAAAAACATCACTTATTTGCAAATACCTGACTGGGGGCAAATGCTGACGGTACTGCTGGATTACCTCTACAAGGCCAAAATAGGTATCTTATTGGTGGAAGGCGGTCCTGCGCTGCTATCGAGCTTTATTATTGCTAATTACTGGGACGAAGCAAGGGTGTTTACCAGCCCCGCATATTGGCACGACGGCTTACGCGCTCCCCTTTTACCATCTTCGCCTGCAATTACCCGGCAACTGGGGCCTGATACGCTGGAAGTCTTTTTTAATAATGCGCTAATTTGATGATCCCGACTTTCACGATACGTTAAACTTCTTTTAAATAAAGCCACATACACCATAAGGCGTTACCCAATTTTGTTTCATACTTACTAATTTTGCAAAAAATAGAGAAAATTGCATCGGAGATGAAAGCATGGGGTATCGTTGGTTTGATGTTGGTTTCAATGGTCGTTGCACTTCAAGGCCAAACCAAAGCAGAGGTCGAAGCTATTAACTGGCTCCCCTGGGAGCAAGCTGCAACCAAACAAAAAGAGGAAAAACGAAAAGTACTGCTCAACATCTACACGAATTGGTGCCGCTGGTGCAGCCGTATGGATGAAACAACCTTTGGCGACCCGCGCATAGCCGCTTATGTAAACGAGAAGTACTACGCTGTTAAATTTGATGCCGAATACAAAGAGGATATCACTTTCCAGGGCAAAACATATAAATATGTAAAAAACGGCAAGACCGGCTACCACGAGCTCGCCGCCGAATTGCTCAATGACCGGCTTTCTTTTCCCGCTGTCGTAATCCTTGACGAAGATTGGCAAACTATTCAAACGATAATGGGATTTAAACCCCCGAGTTCATTTGAATGTATCGTCACTTATTTTGGGTCTAATCAGTATAAAAATACGCCCTGGTCGGCTTATGAACGCAACTGTTCCCAAACCGCACAACCCGTACGCTCTGAAAAACAGGCGCTTCAGCCCCAGCCGAAACAAACGCCGCAACTGCGGCTGATCAAAAACAGATAGTTAAGCTATCGCCTTCTGCCGCCAAGTCCGAGCACGCCGAGTAGTCCGCGGGTAAGTTCCCTGGCGATGCTTCGACCTACCTGACGAGCCACCGGGCTGTCGATGATTTCTTCAAACGTACTTTTTTCTCTTCGGGAACTCCGGGATGAGGTACTCGATTGTCGGGCTTTTTCCTGCTGCTTCCTGAGCTCTTCCTGTACGCTTTGCTGATGGGCTTCTTCCATCTTGGCGTGGAGAATCTCGTGTGCGCTCTCGCGATCTATTACCTCATTGTACTTTCTGACCAAGTGCGAACGCGAAATAATCGATGAAATTTCGCTATCGGTAAGCACATCCATTCTGGATTGGGGGGCGCGCAGCAGCGTATGCGCCAGGGGCGTAGGTATACCCTTTTCGTTAAGCGCCGTCACAAAGGCTTCGCCGATACCCAATTCTGTGATCAGTTGGTCGACTTCATAATACTCCGTCTCGGGGTAATTTTCAGCAGCCATCTTGATAGCCTTGCGATCTTTGGCCGTAAAAGCCCGGAGCGAATGCTGGATTTTCAAGCCCAACTGTCCCAAAACACTATCGGGTATATCCGCCGGATTTTGGGTTACAAAAATCAAACCCACTCCCTTGGAACGTATCAACTTGACGATGGCTTCAATCTGGTCGAGCAGCGTTTTTGAGGCTTCCTGAAAGACCAGGTGCGCTTCATCTATGAAGATTACCAGTTTGGGCTGATCCAAATCGCCTTCTTCCGGAAAAGAGGAGTATACTTCGGCCAGCAATTGCAGCATAAAAGTGGAAAACAACTTGGGGCGGTCCTGGATATCGGTGAGGCGAATGATGGAGATAATGCCTTTTCCGTTTTCGTCAAATCTGCATAAATCGTCAACTTCAAATGATCGCTCGCCAAAAAACATATCGGCGCCCTGTTGCTCCAACTCCACAATTTTGCGCATAATAGACCCTACGGAGGCTGATGAAATCAACCCGTATGCGCGTTCAATTTCTTCCTTGCCCGGACCGGAAATATACTGAAGCGTCTTTTTGATATCCTCCAGGTCGAGTAGCGGCAAGTCATTGTCGTCGCAATACTTGAAAATCACTGCCATCACGCCGGCCTGGGTGTCGTTGATGCCCAGTATTTTTGAAAAAAGCACAGGACCGAATTCCGACACGGTAGCTCGCAGGCGGGCGCCTTTCTCGTTCGATAGTGAAAAAAACTCCACCGGATTGCCCGAGGCAGTAAAGGGAATACCCAGTTTATGATGCCGCTCTTCAATTTTGGGGTTGGAAGTGCCGGGCATGGCAATACCGCTGAGGTCGCCCTTGATGTCCATTAACAGCGATGAAACGCCATGTGCGGAAAGCTGTTCCGCCAGAATTTGCAGCGTTTTTGTTTTACCCGATCCTGTTGCGCCGGCTATCAAACCGTGGCGGTTCATGGTTTTTAGCGGTATTTTTACGGCAGTGCCAGGGATGCATTCTTTTTCAAGCATGGCGGCGCCGAGGGCTATGGCTTCGCCTTTGAAGGTGTAACCTTCGTTAACAGCCTGAATAAATTGCTCTTGCTTCGACATATTGAGAAGACTTTTATTTCAAAGATAAGCGCTACTGTTGTTTATTCCACTTTTGAATGCGCAAATCGTAGCGTTTTTTATTGAACTCCCAGAGATCGATATTGTATGTGCTTTCGAGCCGGCTCTCGAGGTCTTCCGGCATTAATTCCGGAAAAAAGTCGATTTTTGTCAACGCTTCCACTTTGTCAATTGAGGTGGCAAATTTAAATAACGGTTCGTAGCTGACTTCATTGGGCAATACAAATGCGATTGCTTTGACTTCCGGTTCGGTCAAATCGAGCAATACCTTGTAATAGGCAGCCGGGATAGACACTTCGTTGTCGCCGATAGCGCCTTTGACCGGCTCGGCAAGTACGGGGCCGGAGACTACGTAGAGTTGCTTGTTTTTGCGCGCCCAATCGCGGGTGAGTTCTTCCAGTTCCCGCCAAATCCCCTTATTGAAATTGCGGGCTTGCGGACTAATATTGCTCATGTAAAAGGTTTCCTGCATGGCCTCCTTGCTGAAAGCCATATCGGCGGCTGGTACCAGATGCCCGCGATCGTAGCCGGAGTTGCGGTAGTCGTCGGGCGTTGCCGAGCCTGTTTTGACCGCCGGATCGGGCAAAAACTCGTCGCTGCGTTCTTCCCAGGGCATGTCCAGTCGCTCTTTTTTTAAGACATAAGCCACCCATTCGGCCTGCTCGTGGTCTTCGTCATAAGATAAGGCGTAATACTGGCGCTTGATGACGGCGCCTGTGGTGGATTGGGGATGGAAATAAGACTCCGCTGCGTAGTTATCCTGGTTATCGGCTGTTGGTTCAGGATTTTTACCTAAAAAAAGATTAAAAAGGTAAAAAAGCCCGCCCACAATAGCCGCAAAAAGGCCTACTCTCACCATAGCGTCGCCGCCCTTGCCGCCTTTTTGGCGGTAATTGGTTCTGAATTTAGCCATTTGCTATTTTTTGTTGCCTTTCTTCTTATCCTGTTCTTTGGCCGCTTGTATGCGTTGCTGTTCCTTCATGGCCGATTCGAGGCGTTCCTGGAATCCCGATTTCTTCTTGGGTTTTTTCTTGTTTTCCTCCAACTGCTTTCTGATTTTGTCTTCATCGATGATAAAGTTTTTGGTAATGATGGTTTGACCGATATTCAGCAAATTGCTGAACAACAAATAGCAGGTCAACCCGGAGGCAAAGCTGTTGAAGAAGCCAAGGAAAAGAATGGGCATGATATATTGCAGGTACTTCATAGCCGGATTGGCGGAGAAGTCCATGTGCTGTGAGTTATAGTAGGTGTAAGCAAGCGTAGACACCGCCCACAACAGCGTAAACAAGCTAATGTGCGCGCCGAATCCCATCGGAATTTCAAACGGCAGGCGGGCAATTACATCGTAAGAAGACAGGTCGTGCGCCCACAGGAACGATGCCTGTCGAAACTCGATAGACGCCGGGAAGAAACGGTACAATGCAAACCAGATCGGCATTTGCAGCAACATGGGGAAACAGCCGCCGAGGGGGTTAACGCCAAACTCGCGGTACATTTTCATGGTTTCCATTTGCTGCTGTTGGGTATCGTCTTTGTATTTTTCCTTTAATGCCGCGAGTTGCGGTTTCAGCGCTCCCATTTTCGACTGAGAGTAGAGCATGCGATAGGTAAGCGGATAAACCAGCAACTTGACCAACAGGGTCAGAAAGAGGATAACGATACCCTTGCTGCCGATAAAACCAGACAGAAAGTTGAATATAGGGCGTATGACCCAGCGGTTGATCGTGCCGAAAATGCTGCTGCCGAAAGGTACAATATCCTGAAGGTCTTCGCCCATGGCATACAAGCGATCAAATTCATTAGGCCCGACGTATAACGCCATATTGAATTGCTCATCGGCGCTGTTGCCAAAAGGCAGTTGGATAACCGAGCTGAGTTTTTTCAGGTCTTCGCCCTTTTCATCCAGCAATTTTGTCTCCAGTTTTGCGCTTTTGAAATTCCTGGATTGAGCAATCAGCGAGCTGTTGAAAAACTGGTTGGCATGGGAAACCCATTTTACGGGCGCTTCGTTAAGCTCTTCTGTATCGTCGGCCGTACAGGAGCAATAAGTAGGGTCATCCTCTGCTATTTTATAATAAACGGTTGAGTAATTGCGCTCGTAATTGGTGTTGATTTCGATTCTATCCAGATAATTAACCCAATTGAGAGTGATTTCGCCGGTATTGGGCGCCAATACATCCTGTAAGCCGACCATACGAACGGCGTAGTCGATCTTGTAAGTCTGAGGTGAAATACTGTAAGTCTGCTCAATATACTTGCCGTCGCCGGCATCAGCGCGGAAGGCGATGCCATTGGGTGTTTTCATGGGGCGGAAATACAGATCGGCCGTATTTACCCCGCCTTTGGCAGATTGGCGGAGGGGCAGAAAGTATTCAAATTTGTTTTTTTTGTCCTCCAACAATTTTAATTCAACATCGTTGATTTTGCCTTCCGCGTCTTCAACCTGCTTTTTGTATTTTTTCAAAACGACTTCCTTGATTCGACCGCCTTTGTTGGTAAATGTAATGGCGAACAAGTCGTTTTCAATGGCGGTAAGCTGTTCAGCGCCAGTTGCTGCAGCGGCAAAAGGGCCGTATATTGCCTGATTTTGAGCTGTAATACCTGCCGTATCGACGCCGGAAGCTGATGGTGAAGCAGTATTGGCGGTTGTCGTATCTCCTGAGGGAGCTTTATCGACCGCTTTTTTGTTCACCAGTGCGATGGAGTCTCTCTGCTGTTTTTGCCGGGCAATCTCTTCCTGGGAAGGCGCCATATACCACTGCCACACGATTAACAATCCCATGATCAGCAGAACTCCAATAATTGTATTCCTATCCATTAATCAAAATTCGTTTGTACTCAATTAGGTGATTTTGCCAAAGCACCGCAAAGGTATAATTTATCCACAAGGGAACAAAGTTAGAAGACGAGTATAACGAACTACTCTACGATTAAGGGATAGGCAGGGTTTTTGGGAGGGCGAGAGGGAGAGAATGTGGGAGGGAGAGAAATTAGTAGATAAAAAATCCCTCCCTCTCACACTCCCACACTCCCACACTCCCACACTCCCCCACTCTCCTCTACGCCGGCTCCTTGCCGCCGTCCAGGAATTCCTGATATTCGCTGAGTTCCTTCCAATTGCCGGCGGCGGCCAGAGCGGCCTGCTTGGGCCAGGTAGCGGGGTCGGCCATACGGAAACTGTCGCCGCCTTTATCGAGTACATCTCTGAGATGCTGAACGCTAGCGGCTGCCAGGTCGGACCAGGTATTGATTCCCGCGGCTTTTAGCAACTGCTCGATTTTGGGTCCGATGCCTTCAATAATTTTAAGGTCTTCCGGATTCGTTGAAAATCCCAGCAGTTTGGCGGCCAGTTTCTCCACTTTAGAGGGCGTATCGCCGTCGCCGCCTTCCTTGCCGGCGCTAAGCGTTTTTTGCATAGCGATGAGATCGTCCCAGCGGTTTTCTGCGGCCAGCAGGGCCTGCTTGGGCCAGGTAGAAGGATCGTGCATGCGGTAGTTGGCGCCTGCGTTGTTGAGTATTTCGCGGAGGTCGTCAACACTGGCAGTGGCTACTGCCGCCAGGGTTCCCAAGCCGGCTTTTTTGAGCAATTCTTCAACTTTCGGGCCCACGCCTTCTATGAGTTGAAGGTGATCCTGGCCGAAAACAGCCGTATAGTCCATACCTTCTGCGCCCCTGCCGGTAATCAGTCCGCCTTCGCCCATGTGATCTATCTTGGTTTGGAGTACGGCTTTGTCGGCTTCGCACTGGCGCAAGGCGAGTTTGAGTTTTTCGTCTGACTTTTGCACTTCGTCGTATTGATACTTCAGGCTCATGTAGTCTTTTTCCATATCAACTACTTTGGCCTGTAACCCCTTAACCTCTTTGTCGAGTTCGTCGGCGCGTTTTTTGTATTCATACCACAGCCACCATCCAAGCAGCAAACCGAGTAAAAAAGCGCCCAGGGAAAACAGCCACCACCAGGGGCAGCTCAGGCCGAACGGCGTATCGTTTAGCAGGAATATTTGCATTGACATAGTTGGTTGATTTTGTTTTGATGGTTACTGTTGTTTTTTATTGAGCCGCACTTCTACCCTGCGGTTGTTATGACGTCCTTCTTCAGTGGCGTTGGAATCGACGGGTTGTGTCTGGCCTTTTGAAGAAGCACTGATTTGCGCAGCTTTAACGCCTTTTTGCGTCAGCACCTTCAGAATAGCCTGCGCGCGTTCCATACCCAGCTTCTGGTTGTAATCGGGAGCGCCCTTGTTGTCGGTATGCCCTGTTAATTCCACTGTCTCGCCGGTTTGAACGATTCTTTTGGCCAGTTTGTCGAGGTACTTGTCAACCTCTGGGTCGTATTCGCGTTCGGTAGAGTTGTATGGGAAGCGGATGATGATCCTGTCATCGAGTTCTTCGACGGTTTGCGCTATTTTTTCTTCGGGTTTGATCCATTCAAAAAGCGCCGCTTCGAAGTATCCGGCACGCACGCCCTCCCGTTCATCCATCAGACGCGCGCGCAGTTTGATGCGGTCGTCGGGAATATCGGGAAATAGCGCTCTTACAGCCTGTGCGCGGGCGAAACCCATGTTGTCGAAGCCATCGGGCTTGGGTTCGTCTTCAAAATATTGCCCCGTGATCTCCAGGATGTAGCCATCCTGCATCCCGGCCAGCAATTTGGCTTTTAGATCATCGAATCCCTCGTTGGTATTGGCTGCTTCTTTCGACCATTGGAAATCAATGGGATACCTTTTCAGGTTCAGAGCGCTGTCTTGTTGCGTGAGGGCCTCTTCGCCCCCGGTGCAACAATCCTGTATACAGCCTCTGTATGCCAGTAAAGAGTAAAGCAGCCACACAATCAACATGATTAGAACTTTGATTGGTGCGGACATGGATGTTGGTTTTTGTTTTAGATTTGAATGCGAAGCTTAATCAGCTTCCAATAGTTCCAAATGTAAGCATTTGACTGATAAAACATTGGATTTTCCGCTATTAAATTTTAACATTTTGTTAATTCTTACAGATTGTTATAAATAGAAAACAAGTTGGCTGGGGGCATTGAATCATTATCAATGAAAATGGCTATATTTGCACTTCTTTTTTTAACAAGCATCAAATACGCCTGCTGAATATGTTTGAAAGTCTGAGCGATCGTCTGGATACAGCGTTTAAGGCGCTCCGCGGCGACAACAAGCTGACGGAGCTCAATATTGCCGAATCAATCAAGGAAATCCGCCGCGCATTGGTTGGCGCCGACGTCAACTACAAGATCGCCAAGGAATTTACCGATAAGGTCAAAGATAAAGCCCTGGGCGCCGAAAACGTCCTCAAGTCGGTATCGCCGGGGCAGTTGATGGTCAAGATTGTAATGGACGAGTTGGTGGAACTGATGGGGGGCCAGGCTGCGGGCATCAACCTGTCGGGAAAACCGACCGTTGTGCTTATCGCCGGTTTGCAGGGTTCGGGCAAAACGACTTTCTCCGGCAAGCTGGCGCACCACCTCAAAACCAAGCGCAACAAAAAGCCGATGCTTGTGGCCTGCGACGTATACCGCCCCGCTGCAATCGATCAGTTGTCTACGTTGGCCGAACAGGTGGGCGTGCCGGTATACAAAGAACCCGGCAATAACAACCCCGTCGCTATTGCCCTGAAGGCCATTGAAACCGCCAAACAACAGGGGCAGGACGTAGTGATCGTCGACACCGCCGGCCGCCTGGCCGTTGACGAGGAGATGATGAAGGAGATCGCCAATGTGAAGCAAGCGATTCTACCCCACGAAGTGTTGTTTGTCGTAGACTCCATGACCGGCCAGGATGCCGTAAATACTGCCAAGGCATTCAACGATGTAATAGACTTCGACGGCGTGGTGCTCACCAAACTCGACGGCGATACCCGCGGCGGCGCCGCCCTGTCGGTGAAATATACGGTGGGCAAACCGATCAAGTTTGTCAGCACCGGCGAAAAAATGGATACGCTCGACGTATTCTACCCCGATCGCATGGCGCAGCGCATCCTGGGCATGGGCGATATCGTTTCGTTTGTAGAACGCGCACAAGAACAATTTGACGAACAGGAAGCCAAACGCATTGAGAAAAAGCTCAAGAAAAACAAGTTTGACTTCGACGATTTCCTCAGCCAGATCAACCAGATCAGAAAGATGGGCGATCTGAAAAGCGTATTGGGGATGTTGCCCGGCGTCGGAAAAGCTATGAAAGACGTCGATATCGACGATAGCGCGTTTAAAAGGGTGGAAGCTATGATTTTCTCCATGACGCCCTATGAGCGCAGCAATCCCGATGCAATGAATATGAGTCGCAAAAAACGCATTGCTATGGGCAGCGGCCGAAGCCTCGACGAGGTGAACGCCTTTATCCGGCAATTCGAACAGATGCGCAAAATGATGCACAAGATCGCGACAAATCCTTCGCTGATGGGGATGGCAGGCGGAACTCCCCCCAAGGGTTTCCGACGGTAACCAGCAATGCTCCCGCTTCAGCTATTTACGAATGCGAAGGCGGTTCAGTTTTTTCAACTGGCCAGGCAGGGCACGTCTATCCTTATTGCTATTCTGCTGGCTAAATCTACGCTGTCAACGGCTCAGATCGGGGCTTACGAGTTGCTGTTTTACTTGGGGTTTATTACCAGTTTTTTCTGGACTTCCGGGCTGATGCAGGGCATGCTCAGTATGTACCCCCGAGAATCGGAAGCCAACAGGCGCCGCTTTGTATTCAACAGTTTTTTTAGCTTTTGCCTGGTTAGCGTAACTCTGGCGCTGTTTATGTGGGGCGGCAGATCATGGTTGTTGCCTGCATTAACCGGCCAGGGCTCGCTGGATTATTACGCCTTGTTTTTGTGGTTTTCGTTGTTTAACCTGCCGGCGACGCTCCAGGAAAATTTCTATTTGCTACATAATCAACCCAGACAATTGTATGTCTGGGCTGTATTTTCTTTC
Organism: Saprospiraceae bacterium; assembly: GCA_036741235.1. Lineage (GTDB taxonomy): Bacteria > Bacteroidota > Bacteroidia > Chitinophagales > Saprospiraceae > JABWBR01. The sequence goes on from DAINSQ010000079.1 coordinate 14,612, forward strand.
TCGCTGCAATTGGCGGCCGTGCTCATCCCCGTCTTTTGGGGAAGCGGGCTGGCTGCCAGCTTTTTCTGGCTCGTTGTGCTGGCCGTGGCGAAGTGGAGCTGGCTGACAGTATACGTTGTCCGGCACGGCAGTTGGGTACTCGATCGAGCTTTGCTGGGGCGCTGGTGGGCGCTTTCTACTCCTCTTATGCTGTATGCTTTGATCAGCGGCATCAACCAGTCGTTCGACAGTTGGCTTGTCGGTTACAGCTATCCGGGCGATGAAGCGGCTTTTGCCGTTTTCCGGTACGGCGCCCGCGAATTTCCCCTGGTTCTGGCAATGGCCAATGCATTCAGTACGGCTATGTTGCCCGAAATCGCCAAAAATCTGGAATCGGGGCTGGAAGCCGTCAAATCGAAATCTATTTCATTGCTGCATGCGCTGTTCCCGGCATCTATTGCGCTGATGCTTGGTAGTAAATGGTTGTTTCCCATTGTATTTAGCGCCGCGTTTGAAGATAGCGTATTGATTTTCAATATTTTTTTACTCATTACGATAAGCAGGCTGGTATTTTCCCGCACTGTATTGGTTGGTTTACAGGATAATAGGCTGATTTTGCTGATTTCTTTGGTTGAGTTTGGCGTACATATAGTTGCCGGCTTTATACTTGTTCACTACTGGGGATTGGCGGGTGTTGCCTGCGGCGCGTTGATTGCCTACACGCTGGAAAAAGTGCTGATTTGTTTTTATCTTTATAGCAAACACGGCATTGGCGTGGGTCGTTATACGCCAATGCGCTGGTATTTGTTTTACAGCGCGGCCTTATTGGCAAGTTTTGCGATAAGTTTGCTATTATGATTCAATATAAAACGCCCAAACTCTGTGTCTACGAAAGTGCGTTGTATCGCACAACGTCTACCGTTATTGCTACCGATGACTTGATACTGGTGGTCGACCCCAATTGGCTGCCCCTGGAAATCGACGCTATTGCCGACGATATAGAAGATTTATTTCCCAAACGCCCGCTATATCTACTTTTTACACACTCCGATTACGATCATATTATTGGCTACGGCGCTTTTCCCGGAGCCGGGGTTATTGCCGCTGCCGCTTTTTCCCAGCGAAACGATACAGCGGAGATACTGGCGCAGATCCGCGATTTTGATGATGAATACTACATAAACCGGCATTACCCGATTAGCTACCCGAAAGTTGACCATCTGATAACTGCTGATGAATCGGCGATACAAATTGGAGATACCCGACTTATTTTCTGGCAGGCGCCGGGGCACACCAATGATGGCTTGATGACGCTGGTAGAGCCGCTGGGCGTGTTGATTGCCGGCGATTATTTGTCCAATATTGAATTCCCTTTTATTTATCACAGCAGCCGGGCATACGAGGAGACGCTTGATAAAGCGGAGACGATCATACACCGCTTTCAGCCGCTGTTACTTGTTCCCGGGCACGGCGACGCCACATCCGATATTGGCGAAATGCAGTTCAGAGTAAATGAAAGCAGACTTTATATCAGCGAGTTGAGAAACTGCCTGGTTGAAGGGCGAAATTACCCCACTGAACAACTTTGGAAACGCTACCGATTTCCCGGCAGTATGCTAAAATCTCACGAGGCAAATATCAATCTGATAAAAAAAGAACTTGCCGCTACCTCGTGACCACAAATGCCGCGGTCCTGCGTTTGCTGTGTTCAAAATGGGCAACAGCGTAATATACGCCGGGCTTCCACGAACTCACATCAATATTTGCATAATGATATGCGCGCCTGCGCTTATCGTTGTATACGATTTTTCCGGAAGCGTCGTATATTATTAATTGAAGACAAACGGAAAGCGATGATTCCCAACTAACGGTGGCAGTCTGATTAGCGGGTGAAGGCGTTACCAATATCCTGCCCGAATAGCCCGGCGCACCAGATACTACGCTGGTTACCACGGTATCCTGCGCGGCGAATAAAGAATCCAGCGGATAAGACATCACCGATCGGCCATGCGTACCGGCGATAAGTTCGTTGCGATTTTCATTCCAGGTCAGGTGAAAAACGGGCACCATGGGCATATTAGTCCCCAGTCGGCCCCATGCTTGGCCGCCATTTTTTGTGCCGTAAACGCCGCCGTCGGTTGCGGCAAAAATGACAGAATCCTGATGTCCTGGCAAAATCAACAGATCGTTAACGGCGAGGTTGGGCAAATCGCCGGCAATGCCGGTCCAGGTGGCCCCTCTATCGTCTGAACGATGAATTCGTGGAGTGAAATCGTTGTCTTTATAGCCGGAATGGCTCGCATAAACCGTATTGTCGAACGCGGGTGACGCCTCTATATTGGTTACATAGCGCTGGGGCAAGTCGTCAAAAATGGGGGTCCAGCTATCGCCGTCGTTGTCTGATCGCCATACGTTTGCGTCAGTTGTACCTACATACAGCAAGCCCTGAACGCGAGGGGATTCGGTAATAGTAGTAATAGTATGAAAATTAGGACTAAAAACAATGCCGTCGGTGAGGTCGTCGCTGATTGGGAACCAGAAGGGAGCCGAGCTGTCAAAGCTTTTATATACCCGGAAAGTGCCGGTATACATCACATTGGGATCGTGTGGGCTGATAAAGTAGGGGCTGTCCCAATGCGTTCGGTCACCATCGTCAATGCCTTCGTCGCCTTCGCTCCAGGATACGCCGCCGTCAATTGATACGCCGATATTGCCGTTTTGGGATTCTGCGAAGATGATATCGGGGTTTTCGGGATGAAAGACCATCTGAAAGCCATCGCCGCCGTAAATGCGGAGCCAGTCGGTGGCCAGGTCGGGGCCTCCCGTGCAGCCGTTGTCCTGGAGCCCGCTGTAACACCAGCCGGGCTCGTGGGGGTTATAGGCAACTCTATATACCTGGTTTGTGGGTATTCGCTCGATATCAGACCAGGTTTGGGTATCGTCGGTCGTTTTGTACAGACCGCCGTCAGTAGCCAATACGATAGCGCCGGATGGCGTAAACTGCAAGTCGTGTTTATCGGCGTGTACGCTGTATTCCCACCAGGGCGGCGAGGCCATTTGCCAGGAGAGGCCGCCGTCGAGTGAGCGCCAGAGGTCGACGCCGAGCAAGAAAACATCGTCGGAGTTGGCGGGATTAACCCTGATTTTGCCGAAAAACCAGCCAAAGCCGCCTAACACGCCCGGTAAAATATCGCCCACCTGAGCCTGGGGCATGGTTGGCTGCCAGGAAGCGCCGCCGTCGGTTGTTTTGAAAACATTAAACAATTGGCTATTCGTACCTACATAAACGGCATAGAGAACATTGGGTTGAGCAGGAGAAATTGTTAGGCCGATACGCCCCATGTTGCCGCCGGGCAGGCCGTTGGTCAGTTGGTTCCAGGAGGCGCCACCGTCGGATGTTTTGTAAATACGGGCATTGGGGCCGCTGACCAGCGATTCCGAATTATTTCTGACGCGATCCCAGGAGGCGGCGTATAAAATATCGGGCTGGGCAGGATCCATCACCAGGTCGATCATCCCCGACTGGTTGCTTGCAAAGAGTATTTGCTGCCAGCTTTGCCCACCGTCGGTTGATTTGTATAGCCCCCGCTCGTTGTTTCGCTCGAAAGGCAAGCCCATACAGGCGGCGTAAATAACCTGACTATTGGCAGGATGTACCGCGATTTTCGAAATAATGCGTTGCTCTGACAGGCCCAGGTGTTCCCAGGTAGCCCCTCCGTTGTTGCTGCGGTAAATGCCGTTGCCGAGGAAGGGATATGCGGAAATATTAGGATCGCCGGTGCCGGCGTATACGATCTGCGGGTTTTGCGGGTCAAGAGCGATAGCGCCGATGGCCAGGAAAGGCTGCTGATCAAATAACGGCGACCAGTTTTCTCCGCCGTCAGTTGTTTTATACAAGCCGCCGACTGCGAAACCGGCGTACATGGTATTTTCGTCAGTCGGATCAATAGCCACCGCATTGATACGAGCGCCGATATTGGCTGGGCCGCGCACGGTCCATGGCTCGTCAAAGCCGTCAAAAGTTTTCTCGGCCAGGCGTTGGGCGGCGTCCTGCAAAGCGTCAGTGTAGGCTCTGAGGTGGAGGGATGTTTCGGGGTAAAGGCGCTGCATGTAGAACCATTCAGCAGGCCTGAGGCCTTGGTTGCCTCCATCATTGTTTTTCTGCGAATGTTGGTACCATAAGCCTGCGACCATTACGGCAAGGAGGGCGATAACGGCAAATGCCGGGCCTCTACGAAAAGAAAAGCGAGTAGTCATCATTTCAGGTTATCTACGAAAAGCGATCTAATCTCTACCGATTCTTCCGGTTTAAGCCTGCCGCTAAGTATCAGGCGTACTTCCCGCCGGCGCGGGGCGCTGTCGTAACGCTGTTGTTCGATCTCGGTAAGCGGTATTACCTGCGGAACAGGTATGGGTTTTCCGTTGATTTCGTCGAGCGCTACGAAAGTATAGTAGGCGTGATTGCAGCGGCGGGGATTCTGCCCTTTGATATCGGCGGCAAAAATCTCTACAAAAACCTCTACAGAAGAATTAAAAGCGCGGGTGACGCTGGCTTCAATAGACACCACCTCTCCTACCTTGATGGGTTTCTGAAAAGAAACGTGATCGACGGAAGCTGTTACCACATGCGCTTCGCAGTGTTTTCCTGCGCAGATTGCACTGGCAATGTCCATCCAGCGAAGCAAATTTCCTCCCATCAGGTTGCCCATAAAATTGGTATCGTTGGGCATAACGATTTCAGTCATAATAGCTTTGGAGTCGCTGACTCTTTTTGCCTTGGGCTCTTGCATTTTTATCTGATCATTACCCCTTTTCTATTCAAAAAGGGAATATCTGTGAAATTAGAAGCGTCGATACTGCCTTGTACGAAGATATATTTTTTGTCGTACATATAGTCTTCATATACAAAACTGACCCAGTACTCATTGGTCAGGCCGAAAAGTTCTGCATGGATGGGTTCTATAGGAATGCAGGCCAAAGGCCCCACTTCTTCGAAGAAATGCCGAAGAACAGTGGTTCTGCGGTTTTCGCCGTTCAATTCGCCGTAACCTTTTGAGCTAATCAATACATTGCGAAGGGTGTCGTCTTTGAGGTTAATCAGGAAACTATCCCACAGTTCTTCTGTCAGCAGCTCGTCTCCATCGCGGGGCACGATGGCTATTGCCAGATCTTCAACTTTGAGTTGCGGTATATCTTTTCGCATAAAAATAAAATAAAATGCTAGTTTTCAATCCATTAAGCAAAAGCCGGCAAGGGTGTCTGAAAAGCCACGCGAAGATAAGTTTTACTCGGCATAGTTGTATGTAAACACAGAAGCAAAATGATGTTTGAGCGCCGATTTAACGTCCTGGAGGGGAATCAGTTGTCCCAATTCAGCGGCCAAGGAAGTAACGGCCTTGTCGTTGTCGCTGATACCGCAAGGAATGATATGATTGAAGTGCGAAAGATCAGTATTAACATTAAGCGCAAAGCCGTGCATGGTCACCCAGCGGCTCAAGTGTACTCCAATGGCGCATATTTTTCGTTGGGGCTTCCGACCTTCGGCGTCGAGCCAGACTCCGGTATATTCCTTGATGCGCATTCCCTGGAGCCCATAGTCGGCCAGCAAGAGAATTACGGCTTCTTCCAGCGCTCTCACATAACGGTGCACATCCGTAAAAAAGCAGTCGAGATCAAAGATAGGATAACCCACAAGTTGTCCAGGGCCGTGGTAGGTGATATCCCCTCCCCTATTGATTTTGAAGAAAGTAAAGCCTTGTTGTTGTAATATTTCTTCATCCAGCAGCAGGTGGTTGATCGATCCGGATTTTCCCAGAGTAAAAACTGGCGGATGCTCACAAAACAACAAATAGTGGGCTGCCGGCCGGGGCTCGGGGTTATTGCGATTACTCAATTTGCGGTCAATCAGCTCCTGATGCAGCTTGCGCTGGAGGTTCCACGCTTCTTCGTAGTCGATCAAGCCAAGATCCTGGTAGATAACCTTTTGCATTACATTCAGGAGATTTGATTAATTTTACGCAATACTAACAAACGCATTCCTATGAAAAGACAACTACACCTGGCAATAAGTTTAGCGCTGTTTGCCTCCATCCTGTGCGCCCAACCTACGGCGCCAAATTTTACGATTACCGATTCTGATGGACAATCGCACAATTTGTATTCCGATTACCTGGACCAGGGAAAAACCGTGGTCATCAAGTTTTTCTTTACCACATGCCCGCCCTGCAATGCCATGGCGCCGCTGATGGAGCCGTTTTACCAGGAATGGGGCGGCGGCGCCCAGGATGTTGAATTCATAAGTCTCAGCATCATGAATTTTGACGATAACAACGACGTGGCGCTGTATAAAACGGCTAAAGGACACACCTTTCCCGGCGCCGGTGTAGACGGCGGCGCTCTGACGGCCTCACAGCCCTACCTCAACGGCACGTTCGGTAATTTTACCGGCACCCCTACCTTTGCCGTCATAGCTCCTGACCGCAGCGTGATCTTCAATCCCAAAGGTTCCAGTTTTACCGCTACCATAGATTCTATCGATGTGGCTATACGCAGCACCGGCGCTCAAAAACCGGCAGTGCCCTATACCGTAACGGGAACCGTCAGGAATGCGCTCAATGTGGGTATCGGCGGCGTTGTGGTGTCGGTCAGCGGCCTGGACCAATACGCAGATACCACCGGCGCCTCGGGGCAGTTCGAGTTTACCGCTATGCTGGAACCCCGCCTCGATTACTACCTGTCGGCTGCTAAAGACACTAATTATGCCAATGGGGTTACGACGTTTGACATGATTTTGATAAGAAAGCACATTCTGGCGCAGGAAATTTTGACGCAACCGGAAAAGTTATTGGCCGCCGATGCCAACAAATCGGGGGGCATCTCCACCCAAGACGTCATTGAATTGCGACGACTGGTACTAAATGTTCAAACTACGCTGCCCCAACATAAATCCTGGTATTTCTATAATGCCTCCTACCCTTTCGTAAATCCTGAGCATCCGTATCCCGAATTATACAACACCCTTAACGGCGCCGTTAAATTTCGCACCTCAACCCTGCCGCCTTTCCATTTCAGGGCGGTAAAAATCGGGGATTTGAACGATTCTGCCGATCCGGGGCAGTAGTTTTGACAAGCTTATGATAATTCAGGTTATAAACCGCGATAAAATAAGCCTATTTTGCGCCCCAAAAATCAAAAAACATGAGAGTTCTGGTCACCGTAACAGCCCTAATTATTGGACTTATCGCCTGTAAATCAATGAAAACCGGCGAATCGTCCGCTATGAGTCCCGGCGCCGATACGCTTCGCTACGCGCAGGAAAAACACCTGGCGAATATGCGTCAACTCACCTTCGGCGGCGATAATGCCGAGGCATATTTCAGTTTTAACGGCAAATACCTGACGTTTCAGGCCACCAACCCCAAGTGGAATGCCGCATGCGACCAGATTTTTTACATGCCCATCGACGGTTACAAATCGGCTATGCCGCCAATGGTGAGCACGGGCAAAGGGCGCACCACCTGCGCTTATTTTATGCCCGGCGACAAGCACATCTTGTATGCTTCCACCCACCTCGGCTCGGAGGCCTGTCCGGAAGTACCCCGCGTTATAAATGGCAAATACGTCTGGGGGATTTTTAGCGACTTTGATATTTTCGTGGCCGACCTGAAGGGCAACATCACCAGGCAGCTGACTAATACGCCGGGTTATGATGCGGAAGCAACCCTCTCTCCCGACGGCAAAAAAATCGTATTT
>DAINSQ010000080.1:0-22142 GCA_036741235.1 Saprospiraceae bacterium
GCGGAGCATCCGTTTTATCATAAGGCGGTAGACCTGCAAGGCAAAGTGAAGTAATGTCAGGCTGACTTAATTAATTTAATATCTGCGGGGCAATCAGCACAAAAGAAGGAATATTTACCAAAAAAGACTGCTGGTCGGAAGGGCGGGTCATGAGGTAGGCGCCCTGCATCTTGCCGATAGGCGTATAAAACTGGCACCAGGAGGCATAAGAATAGTACTCACCGGGTTGAATAACCGGTTGTTGGCCCACCACGCCTTCTCCCTCCACTTCTCGAACAATGCCGAATGAATCCCAGATATGCCAATGACGGCGCATCAATTGTACTTCTTCCCTGCCCATATTCTCAATAGTAATATGGTAGGAGAAAATGAACTTCGACTCCAGAGCATTGGAATACTCGGGCTCGTAGCGCGGTTCTACGCTGATTTTGATGCCGTTTGTGATGAGCGTATTCATGGAAAATTGGTTAATCGACTTTGCCAAAAAAGTCTTGTACCACCTGTTCGGCCTGCCGCAGGGCATTGTCCAGTATATCGTTAACGATCACGACCTCGAATTTGTTCTCGTATGCCAGTTCTTCGTCGGCGCGGGCCATGCGTTTACGCAGGCTTTCCTCCGACTCTGTGCGGCGCGCACGCAAGCGCTCGAGCAGGGCCTCGCGCGAAGGCGGTTTGATAAAGATTGACAGCGAATTGTGGGGGTAAGTTCTTTTGATATTCAGGGCGCCTTTCACGTCGATATCAAAAACGATATGTTTGCCATGCGCCCAGAGGCGTTCCACTTCGCTTTTCAGCGTGCCGTAATATTGATTTTCATATACTTCCTGCCATTCCACAAAAGCGTCTTCCACAATTTTCTGCTTAAACTGGTCGATACTGATGAAATAGTAGTCGCGCCCGTCTACCTCATGGGGTCTTCTGCCTCTCGTAGTGGCCGATATAGAGAAGGCCAGATGTTCGAATTTATCGAGCAAATGGCGCATGATCGTCGTTTTGCCTGCCCCTGAGGGGGCTGTAATAATCAAAAGTTTACTCATAACTAACTGCTGATATCAAACCTGGTATTTCCTGACTGCTACACCGAATTAGCCACCTGTTCCTTGATCTTCTCCAGCTCGTCTTTCATCGTCACCACATAGCGCTGAATTTCTGAAGAATAGGCTTTAGCGCCCAGGGTATTGATTTCGCGGCCCATTTCCTGGCTGATAAAGCTGAGCTTGCGGCCCTTCGACATCACCTGCTGGTCGAGTTCTTCGAGGAAATACTTGCAGTGTTGTTCGAGTCGCACCTTCTCTTCTGTAATATCAATTTTTTCCAGATAAAACAACACCTCCTGCTCGAAGCGGTTTTCATCCACATTCTCTTTGCCCAGGAACTCCTCCAGATTTTGGTTGAGTCGTTGGCGCAGGCGGGTAACGCGTTCGCCCTCGTGGGGGTTGATTTGCTCGAGCAGCGACATAATATTATGGATGCGCAGGCGCAAGTCGGATTCCATAGCGCCGCCTTCAGCCAGGCGAAACTGGTCGAAGTGGGCCAGCGCCTGATCGAGCGTATCGGTTACGGCTTGCCACTCCGCTTCATCAATCGACTCGCTTTCGGAGACTACCACATTGGGCATACGAACGATTGTCTGCATAATATCGCCGGTATCGATTTGCAGTTCGTCGGCAAGTTGGCTAAGTTCCTGGTAATAACGGCGGAACAAACCTTTATTGAGGCTTACTTCGTCGTCGCCCTGAATGGATTTAATCTCGAGCGACATTTCAATTTTGCCGCGTTCGAGGCGGTCCATCAATACCCGGCGCAAGTCGGTTTCCCGTTCGCGGTAGTTGATAGGCGTTTTGAGTTTGACGTCGGTAAACTTGCTGTTGAGCGATCTGATTTCAATGGTTATCACTTTCTCACGGAAGGGTTGCGACACCCTTCCATAACCCGTCATTGACAAGAGCATATACAAGATTTTGATTGGATAGCCGGCAAATGCCGGCGCCCCGCAAAGATAACTATAACAAGCGATTGAGAAAATTACAGAAATAAAATGGTCTTTTATTTTCTTATTACGGGTAAAATATAGAAATTTGCAACTCGTTTTTAGAACCGACTTGACATATAACTTACTATAAACCAATTAATAGCGATGAGAAAAGCTGATTTGGTAGCCGCCATTTCCGAGAAGACTGGCGTACCCAAAGTTGATGTATTGGTTGCTTTAGAGACCTTTTTTAAGGAAGTCAAACTATCGCTTGCCCAGGGTGAGAATGTGTATATACGCGGTTTCGGCTCGTTTATCATTAAGAGAAGAGCCAAAAAGATAGGCCGTCACATTAAAAAGAACCAGGCTATTGAAATCCCCGAGCATTTCATACCTGCCTTCAAACCTGCCAAAGTGTTTGTTGAGCAAGTAAAGGACAACGTTACGTCCCTGCCCGAGGATGAAGGTGAAGATGATTGATACTTCTGTAAAGCCATAAAAAGGCGTTCATGACCAGATTACAGCTCTCTATTGTTGCATCAGCGATTGCGCTGTTCTTTGTGCTGTATTTTGGCTGTGAAACGCAACCGAAGCAGCAACAGCTACTCGAAAAGTCGAGAGCTCTCGCTGCTGAGCGTACGGATGCCGGCGCAATGATTGAAGAAGCTTTTGCAAGGCTGAAACCTGCCGAGCGCAGCGCCATTCAGGAACTGGCAAGCAAGGCCGAAGCGGCCGTTGGCGATACGGCTGCGGCCCCTGATTTGTACAGGCAACTTTCCGGTCAATGGTATCAACTCGGCTTCCAGGCAATTGCAGGTCACTACGCCCAACGCGTAGCGGAACTGATCAACGACGACGAGTCCTGGTCGATTGCAGGCACTACTTATCTGTTGTGCTTCCAACAATCACAGGAGGAGAAAAGCAAGTCGTACTGCCTGCCGAAAGCCATAACAGCTTTCGAAAACGCCATTTCGCTGGCGCCGGATAATGTGACGCACCGGGTTAATCTCGCGTTGTGTTATGTCGAAAGCCCGCCACAGGATAACCCGATGAAAGGTATCCTGATGTTGCGCGATCTCAATACGCGTTACCCCGGTAATCTAGCCGTGCTCAATCAACTGGCCCGGCTGGCCATCAAAACCGGCCAATACGACCGCGCCGTCGAGCGCCTGCAAGAAGCGCTGAGCATCAATCCCAACGACGCCAACGCCAACTGCCTGATGGCGCTGGCATTGGAGGAATCGGGAAAAACCGAAGCAGCGGCGCCGTATGCTTTGAAATGTACTAGGTGAAAGGGTTATAAGGGGTTATGAAGGGTGATGAAAGGTTTATGAAGGTTTATGAAGGGTGATGAAAGGGTATGAAGGGTTACAATCCCTCATTCCCCCTCATAACCCCTCATTCCCCCTCATAACCCCTCATCACCCCTCATCACCCCTCATCACCCCTCATAACCCCTTTTTTTTTCATACTACTTAAAAGGAATTATTATGCCTTGTGGAAAAAAGCGGAAGCGGCACAAGATTGCCACGCACAAACGCAAAAAGCGACTGCGTAAGAATCGTCATAAGAAGAAGAACCGATAGGTGAACGGGGATACCGGTAGAGACAACAATACCGGTATCTCCTACCCCCTGTTTTTGTCTGGCATAATCCGGATTGTTGGCCGTATGCGCAACAGTCTGGATTCTCTGCTTTTGGCGATCAACAAAATAACCCTGTGGAAAAAGAACTTATTATCAATGCAACGCCCACAGATGTAGAGATAGCGCTCCTTGAAGACGGAAAACTCGTTGAACTTCACTACCAAAAGACCAACAACAATTTTTCTGTAGGCGACGTCTTTCTCGGCAGAATCAAAAGGCTGATGCCGGGGCTTAATGCCGCTTTTGTGGATATCGGCCACAAAAGGGATGCTTTTTTACATTATACCGACCTTGGACCCAAACTGCGCTCGCTGGCCAAATATACCAACGGGGCGCTCTCCGGCGATATCGCCACCCATCGGCTCGATAATTTTAAATTCGAACCCGAAATTATCAAAACAGGCAAGATTGATCAGGTACTGGCCAAGCGACAACAACTGCTGGTGCAAGTCCTCAAAGAGCCTATTTCTACCAAAGGCCCGCGCCTGAGCTGCGAAATTACTATCCCCGGCCGTTACCTGGTGCTTACCCCGTTTTCAGATGTAGTGGCCGTCTCCAAAAAAATTGCCAACAACGAGGAGCGCAAACGACTCCAACACCTTGTAGAGAGCATTAAACCCAAAAATTTCGGGGTCATCGTGCGCACCGCGGCGGAAGGCAAAAAAGTGGCTGACCTGCACGAGGAACTCAATTTTATGATGCAAAAGTGGGAAGACATCTTCCTGCAACTCAAAACCGCCAAGGCCCCAGCCAAATTACTCAGCGAACTCGACAAAACTTCGAGTATCCTGCGCGACCTGCTCAGCGATACTTTTACCCGCATTGTGGTAAATGACAAACAGCTCTACCAGAATATCCGCAATTACCTCGGCTCTTTTTCCCCCGAACAACTCAAGATCGTTACGCTCTATAAGGGTACCAAACCTATTTTTAATAACTACGGCGTTACCCGGCAAATCAAGTCGTCTTTCGGCAAAACCGCTACCATGCCAAGCGGCGCCTATATCGTCCTTGAGCATACCGAGGCTATGCACGTTGTGGACGTAAACAGCGGCCACAAGATGCAAAGCGGCAACCAGGATGAAGCCGTGCTCAATGTCAACCTCGAAGCCGCCGAAGAAATTGCCCGCCAAATGCGCCTGCGCGATATTGGCGGTATTATCATTATTGACTTCATCGATATGAAAAATCAGGACCACAAAAAGGAACTGATGAAGCAGATGAAGCAATTTATGAAAAAAGACAGGGCCCAACACACCATTCTCCCGCTGAGCAAGTTCGGACTGATGCAGATTACCCGCCAACGAGTGCGCCCCGAGGTGACGATCAATACCGCCGAGGTGTGCCCCACTTGCAACGGCACAGGCAAAATCAATGCCTCTATCCTGATTACCGATGAAATTGAACGCGATCTCAATTTTATTAACCAATCACACCCCAAAAATAAACTCAAACTGCATGTTCCCCCCTATGTGGCGGCTTACCTCAAGCAAGGCTGGCCCAGCAGACAGATGAAGTGGTTGATGCAGTATTATAAGTGGATTCATATCTATCCCGATAATGACTACGGCCTGACGAATTACCGCTTTTTTGACGGAAATGACGATGAGATACGCTTGAATTGATGTGCTGATTAGTTAATGTGCTGATTAGTTAATGTGCTGATTAGTTAATGTGCTGATGTGCTGATTAGTTATTATTATTTAATTATCAGCAAATTAGCACATCAGCAAATTAGCACATCAGCAAATTAGCACATCAGCACATCAGCAAATTAGCACATCAGCACATCAGCAAATTAGCACATCAAACCCAGGCAATACACTTCAGCTCAATTGCAATGGGAGTAGGCAATGAGGTGATGCCCACTGTAGTCCGGCAAGGTTGGTTTTCTTTGAAATATTCAGCATAGATGCGGTTATAGGTATGAAAATCGCGCTCCATATTGGTAAGAAAGACCGTCACATCGACCAGGTTCTCCCATTTGGCGCCGCTTGCCTCAAGTACCGCACGCACATTGCGAAATACCGAGTGGCACTGCGCCTCAAAATCAAAAGCTGTGAAATTGCCGGCGGGGCTGCGCTGGAGGCCGGGAATGTCGTTGGTTTGGGGGTCGCGCGGACCGATACCCGACAGGAACAGCAGATTGCCTACACGGCGCGCATGCGGGTAGACGCCCACAGGAGGGGGCGCCTGACTGGTATTGAATGATTCGTTGTGCGTCATAAAGCGTTGTTCTGGGCATTGGCGCCGGCCGGTTTGGTTATTGTTTGGTTAAAATATCAACCAACCGGCAGCTCCATCCGTTATAGAGGAAAAGCAAAGTTAATAAAACTACAGATGAATTGAGGCGATTGGCAGTCAGGCATGTGCAAAAGCGCGCAACTGAAAAAAAACAAAAAAAAATCTTGTAACTTTGTGACTTCCTGAAAAACCGGCGTCATAAAGACAAAAGAACAAAACAACCGGCAACAGTTGCCAGTTCAAAGCGAGGAGAAAAGGTAAAGAAAAGTGGCTGACAGGTCTTCTCCTCCTCACGAGCAAGGTTTTCATGATATGAATATGGGTTTTAGGTGTTTTTTACCGGGGGGCTTTTAGCTCCCCTTTTTTGTTTATTTTGCATCCATAATCGATTGGATGTATGAAAACCCTCTCCCGCAACTTCCTCATCGTTATTGCCATATTGGTGGCCGGCTACCTGGTTTACACCTTTCGCAGCATTGTTTCGTATGTGCTCATCGCCTGGGTCATTTCAATGATTGGGCAACCGGTGTCGAATTTTTTTCAGCGACGCCTGCGCATAGGCAAGTGGAAAGCGGGGCCGGTCATGGGCGCTGTTTTGACCATCATTTGTTTTTTCCTGGTACTAATTACCCTGGTACTGCTTTTTGTACCCCTGTTTATCGAACAGGCCTCTAATCTCGCTTCAGTAGATTACGGCGCTATTGCGCGAACGCTGGAAGAACCCATCGCCCATTTCCAGGAGTGGCTCAATAGCCGGGGCATCTATTTTGACGCCAAAGCCCCGGAGGAATGGCTGCGCACAACTTTTGCCGGCAGCTTCGACCCCACCCGCATCGGGGGTATTATCAGCGCCGTATTATCGGCGGCCAGCGGCCTGTTTGTCGATATTTCCTGTATTGTGTTTATTACTTTTTTCTTCCTTAAAGAACAGGGCCTTTTTGTAAATATTATTACCACTATTGCGCCGACTCAATACGAAAGCCGCATACTGGAATCGGTAGACGATATCAGCCGGCTGCTTACCCGTTACTTTGGCGGCATGCTGCTCCAAATGTTTGTCATCACTATATATGTTTGGATATTGCTGAGCATACTCGGCGTAAAAAACGCCCTGCTCATCGGATTTTTCGCTGCGCTTATGAACGTTATACCCTACCTGGGCCCGCTCATCGGCGGTACCTTGGGCATTCTCATTACCATCACTTCTAATGTGGGCCTCGATTTCTACTCGGAATTACTGCCGCTGCTCATTAAAGTAGCCCTGGTATTTTCTACCGTGCAAATGCTCGACAATTACTTTCTCTCTCCTTATATCTTCTCCAGTAGCGTGCTGGCCCATCCGCTCGAAATCTTTATCGTTATTCTGATGGGCGCTCAAATCAACGGCATCTCGGGTATGATACTGGCAATTCCCGTATACACTGTACTCCGCGTAGTCGCCAAAGAATTTCTCAACCAATACCGAATTGTGCAAAAATTGACCGATAAAATGGAGGAAGAGGGATATTAATCATGAATCAATCGCTCATCGAACGCCATTTAGGGTATCTACCGCTGCCGCTGCGGCAGGCCATGCAAACAGAAGGGATCATACAGGCATTCCCGGCCGGTGCAGAGCTATTGCGGGAGGGTCAATATGTAAAAGTGATCCCCATTGTTTTGTCAGGGCTTATCAAAGTCATCGGCCGGTTTGAAGAGAAAGAACTGCTGCTCTATTATATCCAGCCACGCGAGAGTTGCATTATGTCGTTCTCCGCCGTTCTCGACAACGAGCCCAGCCGCGTGATGGCCGTTACCGAGGAAGAAACTACCGCCTTGTTGTTGCCCAGCAGGTGTATCGACCAGTGGGTGCGCCAATACCCTGCCTTTAACCGGCTGTTTTACCAACTATTCGACCAGCGATACGATGAATTACTTCATACCATTCGGCTATTATTATACGAAAAAATGGACCAGCGCTTATTAACCTACCTGCAGCGCAAAGTACAACTCAAACAATCAAGTTTACTTCAACTCCGCCATTGGGAAATAGCCCAGGAACTCGGCACCGCCCGCGAGGTTGTTACCCGCGTATTAAAAAAACTGGAAACAGAGGGACTTATTCGCCAATTGCCGCATGGACAAATCGAGGTGCTGTGATTTTTTTTCGGCTTGGTGACTCCAGTCACCGCTTATCCCTTTCATGCGTTCGTAATTTTGTTTCATTATTAACAATCATCCATCACCAAAATTTTCTGCGCCATGAAAAAGAATATGGGAAACACCGACCGACTCGTCCGCGTAATCATCGCTGCCATTATCGCTGTATTGTATTTCACTAATGTTGTTTCCGGAACGCTTGGATTAATACTCCTGGTTTTAGCCGGCGTGTTTGTCCTCACCAGCTTTATCAGCTTCTGCCCGCTTTATGCTCCATTTGGAATCAGCACCTGCTCCACTAAAAAAGCTTAACCCGCTGCCGGTCAGGCTGCCGTTCGAAGCGGTCTGACCGGTATTGCCAAATATGTCCTTCCGATTACATTTTTTATATTTAGTGTTTATTTTATACTAAAATTTTATTTATCAATTATTTACAACAAAAAATAAAGAATCAAAAACCTGACATAAAGGCCAACCTGGTTTGCTTCAACATGTTTCATAGCGGATTTTGGGCTTATATTTAATTAACCAAAACCAACGTTATGAGACAAACGTGCCTACTCATCATCACGGCTATAGCCGGCATGGCATTCCAGCTAGCCGCACAAGCCCCTGCCAGCGCCGTCTTGCAAAGCGGCAATGTAAAAGCAGTCGTCAATTCCAACGGCGCCCTGTTCTGGGATTTTTCCAACGGCCAGTTTATTGCGCCCTATGCGCCTGGGCAGAACGAAGTTTCCCTGCTAAAAGCCTCGGGCATATGGCTGTCGGGGCTCGATCCCGGTGGAAATATTAGATTAGCGGCCCAATTGTACGAAAGCAACGGCGATTTTGCTCCCGGCTTGATAACAGGAAATGACGTCATTGCCTTCAATAAAATTTGGCGCATAACAGCCGCCGAAGTGGCCCAACACGTGGCAGACTGGGAAGACAACCAGGTTATCGACAACCCGCTGCCCAATGTTTTTTCCTGGCCGGCCAGGGGTAATCCTTTTTTTGATCAATACAATACCGGCATAACATTACCCAATACCTCACAGGGCCTGGCCGGCTTCTGGGATCGCGACGGCGACAACGTCTATAACCCCGCAGCGGGCGATTTCCCGGTGCTGGAGGTCAGGGGTTGCGAACAAGCCGTGGTCCCCCACGAGATGCTCTGGTTTTCATTTCACGACTATACCTTGCACAACCAAACCCAGGCCGCATCGCTCAATATGGAAGTCCATGCGCTGGTTTTTACCTTTAATTGCACGGCAAACAGCGTACTCAATGACGCCATATTTGTGCGATACAAAATAATCAACCGGGCCTCAGAAGAACTGATGGGTGCGCGTTTCGGCGTTTTTGCCGACTTTGACATCGGAGCCCCTAATGACGATTATGTGGGCTGCGACCCGGAGCGGCAGCTCATTTTTGGTTACAACGCCGATCCTGTCGATAACCTCTACGCCAATCCGCCGGCAATGGCGATAGATATGCTGCGCGGACCGCTCAACGAGCAACTGGAAGAAGTGCCGCTTTCCAACATGATGCCATTCACCAATGGCTCGGGACCGCAAGGAATGCCCAATATTCCTATTCAATATTATTATTTGATGAACGGTTATTGGCTGGACGGCGCCCCTGCCCCCAACAATGGGTTCCTGTATCCCGGCGATCCCAATGATCCCGCCGCCGATTCTGAAGTAACGGCGGGCAATACCCCCGGCGAACGCAGGGTAATAGCGAGTAGCGCGCCCTTTGAATTGCTGCCGGGGGCTGTCAACGAGCTTATTCTGGGTTATTATTTCACCCAGATGCCCGGCGCTGACGCTTTTCAGAACGTTGCAGCCATGTACGACCGCGCCGATCAGGTTCAGGACTGGTTTGACCATTGTTTCAACGATCCTGAAAACAATTGCGCGCTTGTAGTAAATGTGAAAGAAAGCTTGTCAAAACCGCAAAAACTGGTTTTGTCGCCAAACCCGGCGACGCACAACGTCGTCCTCCAATTGGAAGCCGTAGAAGAATCGCTTCAGGTGGCAGTTTTTGACGTATCAGGCCGGCAAGTGATGACCGCCGAATTGGCAGGTATGAATCCGGAGATCAATGTGTCGGCGTTGAAACCCGGCATATACTGGGTCAGGGCAATCACCGGCAACGGTCGTGTGCTGGCAGGCCGCCTGGCTGTATCTCGATAGCGACATAAAATTCACTGCGCACATGTTTCCCGACTCCCTGGGGGTGGGGAAACATGTGCCCGCGCATTATAAGTTTTTCAAAATCAAAAAAAAAGCGTAACGTAGCAGGCGATATAACTAACGGGAAACCTCATTATATCACATGCCATGCGAACAAACACCTCAGTTGCCATTATCTTGTGGTTTGCGGCGGCGTATGCCCTGCAGGCCCAGCCGGCCAATATTGACAGCCTTAAAAACGTATGGAGCAGCCGGGCCTCCGGCGATTCCGTTCAGTGCCTGGCTGCACAGGGGCTGGTTGTTTATTATCTAAGCGTCAACGTCGATTCTGCGATTTGGTGGGGCGAAGAAGAAATCCGGTTGGCCCAAAAAACGAGCTCAACCTATTTGCTTTCATCGGCCTTGAAAGACAAGGCCATCGGTATGCAATACAAGGGCGAATACGAACAGGCACTTGCACTCAACCAGGAAGCCTTGCGATTGCTGGGCGACAGCCGGCGCGACAAGGTACTGGCCTCCACTATACTGGGCAATATCGGTTTGACCTACAACGATAAAAAAGAATTGCCCAAAGCTGCTGATTATTATAAAAAAGCCCTGGCGTTCAAAAGAGAATTGGCCGATAGCATAGGTATCGCCCGAAATCTGAATAATATCGGGCTGGTATACTTTCAGAGCAATGTTTTCGACTCTGCATTGGTGTATTTCAGCAAAACCCTTGAGCTATCGCGTCAACTTGGCAGCGATTTTGGAGAGGCTTTATCGTTGGGCAATATCGGTTCGGTTTATTTAAACACAAAACAATATGACAAAGCCTATACATTCCTCAACCAGGCGCTTGAACTAAAACGGCGCATAAACGACCAACGCGGCGTTAACACGGTGCTTAACAACCTGGGCAATACGGCGTTGGAACAACAAGATTATATCAAAGCGCGCCGATATTATGAAGAAGCGTTATCAGTGGGCCAACAAGTAGGTGATAAACAATACTTGAGCGAAACATTTCTGGGCTTGTCTGAAACTTATGCCGGACTGGGCGAATACCGCCAGGCCTATGAAGCATCCAGGCAATATGCCGAGCTCAGGGATTCAATCATGAGCGCCCTCAACAGCGAGGCCTTTAACGAAATGGAAGTGCGCTTTAAAACCAAAGAAAAAGAGGCCCAGCTCGCCCAACAGGAACTCACTATTGCCAGGCAACGCATACTCGTGACCGGCGCGATACTGGCCCTGGTAGCGATGGGCGCCTTATTCCAGTTTTTCCGCAACCGACAGCGCCTGCGCCAAAAAGAAGCGATGCTGGCCGTACAACTTGAACGCGCCGAAGCCGACAAATTGCGGGAAATCGACAAAATGAAGAGCACCTTTTTTGCCAATATCAGTCATGAATTCCGTACCCCGCTCACCCTGATACTCGGCCCTCTCGAACAAATGCTGAGCGGAGTGTTGAAAGGCGATTTGCACAAATACTATCGAATCATGCAGCGCAATGCCGAAAGGCTACTGCAACTCGTCAACCAACTGCTCGATTTATCGAGGCTGGAGAGCGGGCGTATGCAATTGCAGGTAACCCGCTGCGACTGGGTAGCGCTGGTGCGGGCGGTTGCTTTTTCTTTTGAAAGCCTGGCCGAACGCAAGCAAATTCATTATACAGTCAGCCTTCCCGAAGGCCCCCAATACGGCTGGATTGACCGCGACAAACTCGAAAAGATCCTGGTAAACCTGTTATCAAACGCCTTTAAATTTACGCATGATGAAGGCCGGATAACCGTCAGCGGCGGATTAACGGACGACAAGCAACAGCTCAGGCTTACTGTGGCCGACAACGGCATCGGCATTCCGGCGGCCCAATTGGGGCGACTCTTTGAGCGATTTTACACCTCCGGCACTTCGGAAGAGGGCATACAGGGTAGCGGTATCGGGTTGGCGTTGACCAAAGAGCTGGCGGTATTACACCATGGCACTATTGACGTAGAAAGCGAGCCCCGCCAATTCACCCGTTTTCATTTGAGCATCCCTATCCGTGAAACTGCATTTTCGGCCCAGGAAACCGGGCCCGTTTCTGAAACGGGAATCAATTCGGTTGTGATAGCCGCTCCTGCGCGTTCTTCAACAGTGCCTGTTGCCGAAATGCTACCTGCCATTAGCGGCAATCGCCCCATCGTGCTGATTGTAGAAGACAACCAGGACGTTAGTCACTACATTGCAGAACAATTATCGGGCGACTTCCAAACCATGTTGGCAACAAATGGCAAAGAAGGCCTCGACAAAGCCCTGGAGGCCGTGCCCGACCTGGTGATCAGCGACCTGATGATGCCGGAAATGGACGGTATGACGCTGTGCAGAAAATTGAAGCAGGAAGTTGCTACCAGCCATATTCCCGTTATTATGCTTACTGCAAAAGCCGAGCGCGACGACAAGCTGGAAGGGCTGGGCGCCGGCGCCGACGACTATCTGGTCAAGCCTTTTGATGCGCTGGAGCTAAAAACCCGCATCAACAACCTAATATCCCAGCGCAGGCGGTTGCGCAGCCGTTTTGCCGGCGAGGTTGTCTTCAAGCCTGCTGAAGTGGCGGCAACCCCGGTTGATGAAGCTTTCCTTCAACGCATAATAACTACCATAGAAGAGAACCTGGATGAGGAAAGTTTCAGCGTGGTTGAATTAGGCCAGGCGATTGGCATGAGTCGCAGCCAATTGCATCGCAAGCTCAAAGCCCTGACCGATAAAGGGCCCAACGAGATTATCCGCGATATGCGTTTACAACGCGCCAGGGAGCTGCTCGAAAAAGGCGCCGGCAACGCCTCTGAAGTTGCCTATATGGTAGGGTTTAGCAGCCTGGCATATTTTTCCAAATGTTTCAGCGATCAATTCGGCATGGCGCCCAGCGAGGTGCGAAAACGCTAGAAAAGCCGGGCATCTTTTTGAGCAAAATAATTGGCGACAAAACCGTAGGCAAAAATCCCCAGTCCGAATAACGGCAATGCAAAACCGTTTTGAGGTACAAAAATGGCTGTCAATCCGATTACAGCCATAGCGATGGCATACAAACGCAGGTACTGCCGGGCCTTGCCGCCCGGTTTTACATTATACATGCCGGCAGCAGGTATCATCATAAAGAAAAAGAAACCCGCCAACAAGGCAAAAAACAGATTTTGGGTAAATAACAAGCCGGTAAAAGCCAATAAGGCGGCTCCCAGCAAGAGCCCCGCCAGATTAGAGCCCTTCACCTCGTCTTCATCGAGGGCGAACTTCCCCAGCGGGTGCAAACGCAGAAACAAATTGGATACCGGCTTGGCAATCCACGACGAAAAAGCGAAGATGATGTAAGCCACAATAAGCGGCATCACCAACGGTTGCAGCCCCGGGTATTGGTCAACAACCGACAGCAATATCCGGTATACTACATACAGCCCAATAATGAATACCCATTGGTTGCGCTCGCTGAGTTTGCTGATCCAAAGAAAATAACGAAAAATCCATCTATACAGTACATTTTTTGCCTTGATAGCCTCCTTGAGCCCTGCCCGGGCGAATTCGTGGCCGGGGTCGAAGCGAAGCGACTCCCTGAAATTGCCAAGCGCCTCATCGTATTTGCCCTTGTGCAAATTAACCCAGCCCTTGCTAGCGTGCGAGGCGGCATCCTCGGGGTCTTGTTTCAGCGCAAAATCGATGGTTTCAGCGGCCTCTCCGGTGCGGTTGAGTTTCACCAGCGCCTCGGTGCGCATATTGAGCAGATTGACGTCTTCAGGGTCGAGCGCAAGCCCGGATTCAGCAGCGTCAAGCGCCTCCTGCCATTTGCTTTCATAAATAGCAATAACGGCCTGCATCAGATAAAACGAAGAATCGCCGGGGTCCAGCCGAAGGCCCTCATCTAAAGCCTCGCGGGCCTTGGTTATTTCTCGATTGAAAAACCAGGCGCGCGCCAGTATATAGTAAAACCAGGGCCATTCCGGATTATTGCTCACGGCTTGCTGCGCGGGAGACAGCGCTTCGGCGTAGCGTTCCTGGCGCAGATATACCTCGGCCAGCATAGCCAGTCCAAAAGGATTCGTCGGCTCCTGTGCAAGATAATTTTTGATCTCTTTTTCCGCTTCCGCTAATCGCCCCTGTTCGAGGAGCAAACCGGCGCGTTCCAGGTATATATTCATGTACACAGATTTTAAGATTTGCAGGCTACACAAAACAGGCAGCCTATGCCGGTCTTGGGTCGGGATCATTATTGTCAAAACGCTACAGTTCCGATGCGAGTGAAAAGGCGACAAAAACAGCAATGAACCCCAGTATAGAGATGATTAATTGCTGCCGGCAATTATTGTACATTTTTTCGGTCAAAATATTTTTACCATCCGGTAAAGTGCGAACATAACAAGCCGCAACAGCCTTAGTAAATATCGGAAAACAGATCAATGCAATGATAACGCTTCCGATCAATAACGACCATTTAAACCACGAAAAAGACCAGAGAAAAACCATAAGCAGGACGACGTATAAAAAACCGAGGCCGAGGTAACTATTGGGTTCGCGATGCAGCCAACATTCGAAGCGCAAAACAGACCTAAGCCACCATTTTCTGCCTGCCAGGGCTAAAACCAGTCCTTTATGCCCTGTTGCAGACAAGGGGTTCAGTCGCAGCGATTCCCGGAATGCGGTTTCAGCCAGGTCAAATTGATTTTTTTCGAGCGCCAGCCATCCTTTAAGTCCATGCACTTCAAACATATTCGGCTCCTCTTTCAAAAGCGTATGCAAGGTAGCGATGGCTTCATCGGTTTTGGAATGCCGATATAGGTGGAGCGTTTTGAGCTTTAACAATTGCGGTTCCAGCGGATTGAGCTGCAAGCCCTCATTAACAGTCTTAATAGCTGCTTTTCGCTGCGCGTTTTCAAACTGGATCAACGACTTGACGCCATAGAAGCAAGCGGCATGGGGGTCGGCTGCAAGGCCTGCGCGAACAGCCTCCATTGCTTTTTTATCGCGGTTGAGCCTGCGGTTTGACTCTGCAATGATATAATAAGGCCAATAATAGCCCTCTATACGGCCGGCAGCTTTGGTAGCCCAATCGATAGCCGCTTGCAGGCGGCCCTGATAAAACTGGGAATAGGCGAACAAAGTGATTGCCTCGACATCTTCGGGGTCGATAGCCAGGGCGTTGCGTATTTCCTCCTCGGCCTGTTGGTATCGTCCCTGCCGGATCAGCAGCCTCGAACGCTCAATATAATTATCGATCATTTGATCTTGAGGTAGTGGAGAATATCGTCGTATAAACCGCTTTCATTGGCAAAAAGCGCATAGTTTTTTGCCGTTCCAAACCATTCTTTGGTAGTAGGCTTGTGTTTTTTGACAGCAGCCTCCAAATCAGCAGTTTCGATGGGGCTGGGGATACCCTTTGACATGGCTTCGTGCAACTTGGCTTCAATCGCTATATCAACGACTGCTTGCAGATCGGCGCCGGAATAATCGGCCGTAAGGCGGGCCAGCCGGGCATAATCGATATTGCCCAGCGGTTTGTCCTGCAATTGTATTTGCAAAATAGCCGCCCGCGCCGGCTCGTCAGGAGGCGGCACAAAAATAATGCGGTCGAAACGACCCGGTCGGCGAAATGCCGGGTCGAGGTGCCAGGGCGCATTGGTGGCAGCCAGCACCAATACGCCTTCATTGTCGTATTCCACGCCGTCGAGTTCAGCCAAAAACTGGTTGATCAGGTGTCTGCCTGCGCTTTGCCGCATATCGCTGCGGCTGGCGCCGAGGGCGTCCACCTCGTCGAAAAAGAGCACGCAGGGCTTCATCGAGCGAGCTTTCTGAAAAAGCTGGTGAAGGTTTTGCTCGCTGACGCCGATGTACATATTGAGAATATCGCTGATGCCGACGGGAATGAAGTTCGATTGTATTTCGCCGGCGGTAGCGCGGGCCAAATGGGTTTTGCCGCAGCCGGGCGGGCCGTACATCAGAATGCCGCCGCCTATTTTTTTGCCATAGGCCTTATAAATTTCTGGGTGTTTGAGCGGGTGGATAATTTTAAGGCGGATTTCCTCCTTTACCTTGTCCATACCCCCTACTCGCTCGAAAGTAATTTTGGGGCGCTCAATTTCGATGATGCTGTCGGCTTCCCCTACTTCACCCTGATAAAGGGTTAGCTTTTCGGCTTCCCGCGGAGTTTGGGCTTTTTGCTGCACATTGATTTCGGATTCCAAAAAAGCATCGCGCAAATTGGGGTCAATGAGCACCGCTTTTTCGTAGGCATCCATCGCCTCTTCGGCCTGGTTGGTAGCCAGCATAATACGGGCATAGAGCAACCAGGCGGCGGCGGGGGGCGTCTCTGCCTGCAGGAGCTCTTCAGCAACCACCAATGCCAGTGCTGTTTTTTGTTGTTCGAAAAAAGCTGCCGCCAATCCCAATTTCAGCGAAACATCGCCGGGGGCCAGGCGCAAGGCCTCTTTCCATTCCAATTCTGCTTCTTCGAATCGCTTGCGTTTGGCAAAAGCAGTAGCCAAAAGCTTGCGAAGCGGTACGTTTTCAGGTGAATTTCGTACCGCTTCGCGCAAGTGATCGAGTTCGTCTGCATCCATCATAGGACAGGGGTTGATTTATGGCGAACTGACTTCCAGTTTTTTACCTTGACGCACCTTTTTGGGCACTGTACCGTATACATAATCCCATAATGGCGACGTAACGCCAAACATCACCTCATCTTCGCTGTAATGATGGATGGCATGATTAACCCACAGGTATTTGAAGAAATTGCCGGGCGCCCGAAAAATGTGGACGCTGTAGTGGATTACCAGATACATGGCATAACATACCATAAATCCTGCCAGTACAGAAAAGCTGTATTGGCCGAGAACAGCCCGGAAAATAATCAGCAGGAGCGTGCCGATAACAACACTCAAGGCTGGAGGCATAGCCAGTCGCTGTTTATCTTTGGGATAATCGTGGTGTACGCCGTGAATCGTATATGTAAACTTCTTGCGCTTTTCGGATGACTCTATCGGAGCATGGTATACTCTTCTGTGTACATTGTATTCAACGAAAGTAAACAGAAAAGCGCCTGCCAGGAATAACAAGAGTATTTGTCCGAAGGTCAACGTTGTAGCTAACGTTGTGTAATATAACAATCCAGAGGCGTAAACCAAAAACATACTCACCGGTACGGCAATATGGGTGCGGGTTAGCCTATCGAGCCATTTATTCTGGAATAACGGCACTGAAATGTTTTCATTAGAAACAAAATTTTTTAATTCGTCTTGTTTCATGATTTATTGTACATTAAAATTAAATCTTAAGTGTTTGGCGGAGATACCTGCCGTATTTCCGCTTATAGACTTTGTAGATTCTTTTAATGTGCTTGTAGCTGTATGGGTTATTAGCTTCGACGGTTGGCGAGCAGTAGAAGCCCTGTTGCTTCATCCAGTCGTCGTTGAATATTTTGCCGAGATAACGGCTGCCGTGATCGGGGAACAAAACTACCACCACATCTTCGGGGCGCAATTGTTTTTTGATTTTGTACACGGCCTCCATGGCGGCGCCGCTGGAATAGCCCACCATCAGGCCCTCTTTGGCGGCCAGTTCGCGAGCGCGAACGGCGCTGTGGCGGTCGGTAACCTTTACAAAATCGTCGATCAGATCAAAGGCCACGTTATCGGGGATAATTGTTTTGCCTAGCCCTTCAATGCGATAGGGGTATATCTCGTTTTTATCGAGCACTCCCGTTTCCCAATATTTTTTGAGCACCGAGCCGTAAGCGTCAACGCCGATGATTTTCACATTGGGGTTTTTCTCTTTCAAATAACGCGCGGTTCCCGACAAAGTTCCCCCCGTACCTGCACAACAGACGAAATGGGTGATTTTTCCTTCCGTTTGCTCCCAGATTTCAGGGCCTGTCGTATAATAGTGCGCGTTGGAATTGTCCAGATTGAAATTTTGCCCCAAATAAAAAGCATTGGGGATTTCACGCGCTATTTGCTCGGCGCGCGAATAGTAGGAGTTAGGGTCTTCAGGTTCGGCGTCGGCGGGGCAAACAACCACTTCGGCGCCCATAGAACGCAGCAGCGACAGCTTTTCCTGTGAGGCTTTGCTGGTTACCGTGAGAATGCATTTAAGGCCTTTGATACTGCAAACCATTGCGATGCTAAAACCGGTATTGCCGGAAGTAGCCTCTACTATGGTATCGCCTGGCTTGATACGTCCTTTCTTTTCGGCCTGTTCTATCATATACAGGGCGATTCGGTCTTTTGCCGATTGGCCTGGATTGAAAGATTCGACTTTGCCAAGCACAGTGCCAGGAAGGTCGGCGCACATACGTCCCAGTTTGATCAACGGCGTATGGCCGATAGTTGCTAAAACGCTTTCGTAGTACATACTAAGGATGCTTTAAAGTCCAGTTTGGGCGTGAACAGCAAGTGCAATTTTCCGGGGTTGGGCATACTGGTCAACATAAAATGGTCACTATAACGAAGCGGGTATTCAAAATCTGATAGCGAAATTTTAGTTATATGCAAAATAAATCTAAATTTCGCCACTTTTGTCAATTGTACTATTGCTCATGCAATATTACTAATGTACCCGCAAAAATAAAAGAAAAGCAAGAGGAAACACACATTACTTGATTTGTTGTTGTATAGTTTTATTCACAAAAAAACCGACCCGGTGTTATGGCAGCTCAGCGCGTCAATCTGAAAGTGCGGTTGATCTTATACCACAAGGGTAAGATTTTGTTGCTCAAGCAAACGAAACCCAATGGCGGCAACTATACGTTGGTAGGCGGGAATGTGGAAGACGGGGAATACGCCACGCAGTCGCTGGTCAGGGAGAGTTTCGAAGAAGCAGGCATTACGCTAAAGGAAAAGGACCTTTCGCTGGTGCATGTGCTGCAAAAAACTACGCCTGTAGAACAACGCATGGTGCTATACTTCAAAGCCTATAAATGGGAAGGAGAGTTGAAAGCGCGCGAGCGGCACAAATTCAAGGAAGCGGAGTGGTTCGCGCTGGATGAATTGCCCAGGAACCTGACTCCTACGGTGCGCCATGTACTCGAAGAGTACAGGAAGGGAAACCTATACTCACGCCTGCCGGTGTGACCGCTACCGGTTGGACCGCTTCAAGCGATCCAACCGGTAAGCGGTTACTCGCTTTTAACCAGCTTTACTTTACCCGAATTGCTGGTAGAAGTTGAAGAGGCCGATTTGCCTTTTTTGTCGCAACAGCCGGCATTGGCGCCTTCGGCGCATGCCTTTTTGTCGTTAGATACTTTTGTTGCTTTAGCATCGCCTGCGCAGCAGTTTTTCTTGCTGGGCGACACATTTATGAATTTGCCCGATTTGGTGCAGTATTCTACTTCTGTGTAGGATACTTTGCCGGATTGTGCGTTCACTTCTTTGCGAACGTAAGTCACTTTGCCTGTTTGGGCATCGGTGCGCTCTTCAATGCCTTCTTCGAGGGCAACGGTTTTGGCCAGGTCTGCTTTGCCTTCTTCGCTGGTAGCGGAAGCGGTAGAAGCTTTGGAGCCATGACACTGGGCATTTACATTTACAAGCGCTACAGCGCCGAAGAAGGCAAGTAATAAGATGAATTTCTTCATGATGATTGCATTTGTAGGTTGCAGAAAAGAGTTAGTCGAATAATTTTGCTAAATTATAGAAGAAAACAATTCGCTCCTGTTAAAATGGCCTTAATGTTTTCTTAAAATCGGCAACCGGCGGTCCGCTGTGGTTATTTCACCGCAGCTCCATTCATCCAACCAGCGGGCGGACTCACAAACCCCAGTTTGCCTTCGGCGTCTTCGGCCATCAGGATCATGCCGTTGCTTTCAATGCCCATCATTTTGCGGGGGGCCAGGTTGGCTACCAATACGATTTGCCTGCCAATGATGGCTTCGGGTTCGAAATGCAAGGCGATGCCCGATACTACGGTGCGCTGCTCATAACCCAGATCAACGGTCAATTTGAGGAGTTTGTCGGCCTTGGGTACCCGCTCAGCGTGAAGGATGGTGGCCGTGCGCAGATCCAGTTTGGCGAAGTCGTCGTATTGGATTTCGGCTTTGCCTGCAGTGGGAGCAACTTCCGGCGTTGCTTGCGCTGCCTGACGGGCGGCCTCCGCTTTGATGACCTCCTCAAGTTTGGCTTTCTGCAGGTTGATAATATCCAGGCGACTGCTGTCTTTGCGGTCGTTGATTTTGGCGAATAAGATAGCGGCCTCTCCAATGCGATGCCCCGCAGGCAACAACGGCTCGCCGCGTTGCATTGTGTCGAAGATGCGCTGCATATCGCCGTCTTGCAATAGCGGCAGGTTGAGCAAAGCGCGGATGCGAGGGGAAGTAAACGGAATGAACGGCTCGCACAAGACGCTCAGCAGCGCGACGATCTGAAGACTAACAAACAAGCATTCTTTCACTACTGGACTATCCGGCTCGGTTTTCCAGATTTGCCAGGGGGAGGTGTCCTGCAAATAGGTATTACCCCAGGAAGAGATGTCGAGGAATAACTGTATGGCCTGTTTAAAGCTGAATTGATCGATTTCGCGGGCCAGTTCGAGGGCCAGGCGGTTGACTTCCTCGAGTTTGTCTTGCCAGGGCCCGTCAACGGCGGGCACAACGCCGTCGTAGTATTTGTGGGTCAACACAGCCACCCGGTTTACAAAGTTGCCCAGGTTGTCGGCCAGGTCTTTGTCGTGGAAGTCGACAAATTCATCCCACTTGAAATCGCTGTCGCGGTTTTCGGGCAGGTTGCGCAACAGAGCGTAGCGCAGGGCGTCTTCTTTATTCGGAAAATCTTTGAAAGCTTCGAGGTATTCGTGTTGCTCTATGCCCCAACCCCGTGATTTGGAGAATTTTTGTCCTTCAAAATTGAGGAATTGATTGGCGGGCACATTTTGCGGCAGCACGTAATCGCCGTAGGCTTTGAGCATGGCGGGAAAGACGATGCAGTGGAAGACGATGTTGTCTTTGCCGATGAAATGCACGAGTTTGACCTCGTCGCCGCCTTTCCAGTAGTCTTCCCAGTTTTTGCCGTTGTCGAGGGCCCACTGTTTGGTGGAGGAGATATAGCCGATGGGCGCATCAAACCATACGTAGAGTACTTTGCCGGCAGCTTCATCGCCGGGCAGCGGCACGGGAATGCCCCAGTCGAGGTCGCGGGTGATGGCGCGGGGTTGCAGCCCACCGTCGAGCCACGACAAGCATTGGCCCACTACGTGTTTGCGCCAGTGGCGGGTATCGTGGTGCTGTTTGCCGTCAAGTATGCCTGTGGCGATCCACTCGCGCAGCCACTCGGCGTGTTTGTCCAGCTTGAAATACCAGTGTTTGGTGGGCTTCAATACCGGCGTTTTGCCGCTGAGGGTGGAGCGTGGGTTGATCAATTCGGAGGGCGAAAGGTCGGAGCCGCATTTTTCGCATTGGTCGCCGTAGGCTTCCGGATGGCCACAGCGAGGACAGGTACCCACGATGTAGCGGTCGGCCAGGAACTGATGAAAGTCTTCGTCGTAGTATTGCTCTACTGTCCGCTCTTCAAATTCACCGCCTTTTTTATACAATTTCAAAAAGAAATCCTGCGCGGTCTCATGGTGCAAGGGTTCGCTGGTGCGGTGGTAATAATCGAATGAGATACCCAGTTGCTCAAAAGTGCGCTTGTTGAGCTCATGGTATTTGTCGATGATCTCGCGGGGCGTAATGCCTTCTTTTTTGGCCCTGATGGTGATGGCCGCGCCGTGCTCGTCGGAGCCGCAAACCCATACCACGTCTTTCCCCATCAGCCGCAGGTAACGCACATAGATATCGGCAGGCAGATAGGCGCCGGCAAGGTGGCCCAGGTGCAGGGCGCCGTTGGCATAGGGCAACGCGGAAGTGACGAGGTAGCGTTTTACGTGGGTCATGTTTGCAGTTTTTTGAAATCGGAGGCGAATATAAGGGTTTATGTTTAAAGGTGACAGGGTGACAAGGTGACAGGGTGACAAGGTGACAAGGTGACAAGGTGA
>DAINSQ010000081.1:0-9874 GCA_036741235.1 Saprospiraceae bacterium
GACAACTCGGGTGTCTTGAACAGGATTTTCAGGATTTAAGGATGGGCAGGATGTTGGATTTTTGATTTTTTTCCGACATCTAGCATTAATTATCAAACATTCAACATTAATATTGTCATTCCCGCAAGGATATCTGCTCATGAAATGCTTGCGGCGGGGGTGTCTTGAACAGGATTTTTAGGATTTAGGGATGGGCAGGATTTTTTTTGGGGTATTCCTAATGTATAGAGCTGGTCACAGTTTGTGACCGGTTAAAGAGAACATAGCATATATATGTAGTTTATGCAACAAAAAAATCGAAAAGGCGTATAACAATTATAAACAAAGTAATATTATTACGTAAAGTATAGCCAAAGCGTTTGGCAGCACACAAAAAACCACGCCAATATGGAAAAACAAGCCCAATACCAGCAACTCGTCCAGAAACGGAAGGGACACGACTTTAAGAACGGCCTCACCAATCCCTCCCAAACAGCATTCGATATTGATGAAATAGACCCCTGGGCGCAGTGGCAGAATAACCTGGATGCGAAAATACTCGTCGTAGGTCAAGAATTCTGTGATGTGGAAACATACGAGCGTACGGAGGGGAAAGTGGAGCGTTTCCTCGATAAATACGAATATCCCTCTAACAAAAATCTGAAAGTATATTTTGAAATATTGGGCTACGATTTGGGGCATCCTCTGTCGCCCAATAAATCCAACCCAATATTTTTTACCAATGCAGTTATGGGACTCAAACCCGGCAGTATGTCCGGCAATTTTGATGTTAAATGGCTGGAAGAAAGTCGCGAATTATTTCTAAAGCCGCTTATTGATATTATTCAACCAAAAATCATTATCCCAATCGGCTCGATGGCTACAAAAACACTTGGGGTTATCTACGGATTTAAAGTATCCGACCACAAAAGTATGGTGGACAATGCTCCCATCAAAACACCTCAAACGATTGTCTTTCCCGTCTTTCACACCGGCGGCCTCGGCCTTCGGAATAGACCAAAGGAGCTGCAGATGGGGGATTGGAAGAGGATCAAAGGTTTAATAAGCATTCGGTAAGCAATAATTCATAGCCTATCTATTTTACAACAAAAAGTTTGTTGAAGTATTGTGTTTTTATAAACCAAACATTAATTTTGCAAACAATAAATAGTAGTTGGAAGGTTAAATCGTTTTTTATGTTTCTAATGTATGTAGATGAAAGTGGCGATTGTGGCTTAATCCAAAATGGAAGCCCGACAAGGTTTTTTGCTTTGTCAGCTATGATTATCCATGAAAATAAGTGGAATCCTTTGTTACTAGATTTAATCAATTTCAGGCGCAACTTAAAAATAGCTAAGGGCTTGAAAATGCGTGAAGAAATTCATGCGGTTGAATTCCTAACAAGACCTGGTGCACTTGTCAGAATTAAAAAAAATGATAGGCTTGATATATTAAAAAAATGCCTGGACTGGGTTGCAGCTCATAATGATATAAGTATTATAACCGTAGTGGTTGACAAACAGGGCAAAAAAAAACCTGAACAGGTATTTGAATCAGCTTGGGAAAGATTAATCCAAAGATTTGAAAATACAATTCAGAGAAGAAATTTCCCAGACTCCTCTCCTCAAATAGAGGAAAGGGGGATGATAATACCTGATAATACTGATAATAAAAAATTGAAGGCGCTTATTAGGCGAATGAGAAGGCATAATATAGTGCCAAATAATGCTGCCTACTATCCAAGTGGTTATAGAAATTTAACGTTGTCTTATGTTATAGAGGATCCATTTTTAAAAGATTCTGCTGACTCTTATTTTCATCAAATAACTGACGTTATAGCCTATTTTGCAAGGCAAAAATTTGAACCCAATGCCTATGTAAGAAAAAAAGGAGCTACCACATTCTATGATCGCTTATTACCTGTAATTAATCCCCATGTCACAAGCGGAAATCTCCATATAATCAGAGGTTGATACAAATAAAAAAGGGAGGCAGGGCCTCCCGGAGAAATCCTACTACCCGGACGCGCCAGCGTTCAGATTTCAACCGTAAATATAGCGTAAATCTTGGTATTTTCAAAATAAATTGGCTTTTTTTATAAAATGTTAATATTTATACAATTCGATGGAAGAAATTATGTTCGGTAGTCAACAAAGATGGTTACTTGTAGTTTTTTTAATTTAAACACCGCCCCTCATGCTCAACTTCAAAGAATAAGCCGATCTAATATGGCGGGTAGCCGACCTGCTGCGGGGCGACTACAAGCAGTCAAGCAATATTCCTGGATGGCTAGACTCAGAATAGTATATAATTTTCATATTTAACACATTATGTGAACAATCCAACTATTTGCTATTTAATTGTTTATTGTTGCTGTTTTAGAGCCTTCGAAAACTATTCTCGTATTATAAGCCAAATTGTTTTAAATTTGTGAGTGTTCCAACCAAAAGCGTACTGATGCAACCAACAACAAAGCCTACTTTTTCTGGTCACGAAACATTCCAATGCCGGCACTTGTGGCTTAAGAAAGGTTATGACTTCGTGAAATCTGGTAAAGCATTCAGCGATGAAGACGCTGTAGTTGAATTAGGTGTGGGTAAAAACATGGTTACTGCTATTCGTTATTGGATGCTGCAACAGATTGAAGAGGATTTTATTAAAAAGAACACAAAATCAAACCCGAAATCGCCTTACCTATCTTATGTCTTGGTAAATGAGGCGGGGGTAAGGTATGCGGTTTGTTTTATCTGACTTTGCATTGCTATGGAACTTCCATTTGAACCTGACGTTGATGTGAGTAGTTTGTCAGTCATTTTTAATGATACGACTAATTCTTATAAGTTTTACTGGTTCTTGGCAATCCTTAATGCATTGAATAAAGGGACGGCCGAACGGTTAAACGTTGATGATTTGGCAATCCAGATGATAGCAGATGTTTGGTTCCCACTTGAGTATTATAGACTCTCATTTGGCAAGCAAGATGGTTTTAAAAAGGTTGCTGACTACATTTCGGCTTACTTACCTGTCGACACCTCACCTAGTGCCCCAACATTGGAAACGCAACTTGATCAAAGTTTAGGTAGAGTAGAAATTCGAGCAATAAAATCAAGAGTAGGAGAATTACTGCGATGGGTTCCATACCGATTCCTACGTCCATTCTTTATCTTTGAATTGAGGGGAATTAAAGACACTAATATTAATGGTGCAATAATTAAACTGTGTAACGAGAATTTTGAGAAGGACCGTCGCCGTGTCATGTATAAGTTTGAGGGGAGATCTATTATTTTTAATACCAATTGGATGGACTACGTCAAAGCAAACCATCAAGTTCTAAAAGGCTTTACATATTGGCATATAGTTAAGTTTTTACAGAGAAATAATCCAAATGTTCCAGGGATTGCAAGCAAAATTTTTAAACCTGATTATAGTGACAGAAATTTATCTAAAGCAACGAAATTTTGGAAGGAATTTCTGTCTGAAACGCCAAATTATTATTGTATTTACTCTGGACAACAGCTAACACAAGAAAATTTTTCGCTCGACCATTTTTTGCCATGGTCTTTCGTTGTGCACAATCATTTTTGGAACCTGATACCAGTTCCTAAAAGCGTGAACTCATCTAAAAGAGATTGGCTACCAGATTGGACGTATTTTCCAATGTTTGCTCAGCGGCAATATGAGGTATTCAAATTTCACTTTCAAAATGGCAAAATAAAGGTACTTGAAGACTACTTTATAGACATTGTTCCAAATGAACATTTGGTAGGTCAGAAAGAATTTACCCAACGTCTTGAGCAGCAAATCATGCCACAATATCAAATAGCGAAAAACATGGGTTTCCTTTCCCCATTTATTTTCCATGAAAAGCAAAATTCTAGATAGTTGATTCACATATCAAACCAATGAGCTGATAACCTACCCCATAAACTCCTCCAACCTCCTCAACAAATCCCTAAACGGCGTGCCGTTGACGCCCTGGATTTCCTGTTTGATCTTTTGCCGGCGCAGGTCTTCGATTTCGTCTACGTAGACCTTGCGGGTTTCGTTTTTCTTGTGGCGCTCGTAGGCGTTGGTGATGGTAATGGGCATTTTGTCTTCTTCGAGCAGGTGGCGGTCGTATTCGCCGATTTTGGTGAGGGCTTTGAAGGTCACCGGCAGGATGTCGACCAGGATGAAAAACAGCATGAGGAACCACTTGGTGAGGGCCACGGTGCGACCGCCGACTTCGCGGCTTTCGAGGCGCTCCAGGGCGATTTCGCGGGCCAGGTAGTTGTCGCTGTAGTTGTTCCTGAATTCTTCCAGTTTGGTCTCGCGAGTGCGTTCGATTTTGGCGATGGCGACGGCGTTGCTGTCGAGTTTGACGGCGTTTTGCGTGCGCAGGGCTACGATTTCTTCGTTGAGCAGGGTGATTTCGCTTTTGATTTCGCGCGAGCGGGGGCCGTATTGTTTCATGCCGGAGGTGGTGCCGCAAAACATGGTGGTGTCTTTGCCGCTCATTTCGTAGAGCAGCAGCTTTTCTTTGCAGGCGCGTTCGGCGACTTTGGCCTCCAGCGAGGCGTTGATCAGGCTGTCTCTGCCGCGCACTTTTTGGATGTCGATTTCGTATTTTTGGTTAATAGCTTCTTCTCCTTCGATCTGCATGGTGGTGAGCTCCTGGATGAGGCTGTCGTTGAAGACTAGTATGACCAGCGGGTGGGAGACGATGATACCGATGCCGATGGAGAATAGGAGACGGGTGAGGAAAACCGCCGAAAATACGTCGCGGCGCAGCTTTTCCGATTTCCGAAAGGTGGAAACGATAAACCGGTCGAAGACGAGTACGATGAAGCCCCAGGCGATACCGGCGAAGATGTACACGAATTTGCTGTCGGTGAGGGTGGAAACGGCGTAGGTCATGGATATCCAACCCAGCAGTGCGGGTACGATTACTAATCCGCCATAACCGCCGTGTTTGATGTGTTCAGATTGGCCGCAGCGGTCCAGGATCGACCTGTCGGAACCGGCGAGCCACACGAACAGGTCGTAGAGCCTCGATTTCATTGCTTAGCGCATTGAGGTAGACAATGTTGTTTCAGTCGGGCGCTTCTAAGCAATGCGGCTGACGGGGCAGCGCGGTCTGCTACGAGGCGTTGTATCAAATAACGCTAATAATTCCTGATTAGTACAGTTTTATTATACCAACGCCCGGAGTTGTTCGACAACGCCAACGGCGGTTTCGATGCCGCCCGGCGGTTTGGCGGAGGAGTGCACCTCTTGCAGCGGCGCTGTTTGGAGTAAAAGGCTCAGGTTATCGGGGCGAATACCCCCGCCTGCCATGATGCGCAGTCGGTCGCCGGCATATTCGATGTAGCGCCGCAGGGCTTCGGCGCCGGCGAGGGCGTTGGGCGCTCCCCCCGAGGTCAATATGCGGCTGACGCCAAGCGATACGAGC
This sequence comes from Saprospiraceae bacterium, assembly GCA_036741235.1. Taxonomy (GTDB): domain Bacteria; phylum Bacteroidota; class Bacteroidia; order Chitinophagales; family Saprospiraceae; genus JABWBR01. The sequence goes on from DAINSQ010000081.1 coordinate 5,411, forward strand.
TGGTCGATGGCTTCCAGCGGCGCCGTACACACATCGAAAGCCCGGTGGAAGGTAAAGGGCAGGGGGTGTGCGGCAGCTACCAGGCGGGCGGTTTGCTCGTAGTGAAGCCTGCCGTCGGGGTGCAGGGCGCCGCAGACGATGCCGTCGGCGCCCAGGGTTTTGGACTGGGCGATATCTTCGAGCATCACTTCCATTTCGTCTTCGCTGTAGCAGAAGTTGCCCGCCCGGGGTCTGATGAGTACCAAAACGGGGATAGACAGGGACTGTCTGGTTTTACGCAGCAGACCGGGGCTCGGCGTCAGGCCGTCTAATTCGAGGCCCATGCATAGTTCTATGCGGTCGGCGCCGCCGGACTGGGCGGCCAGGGCCGAGGTGTAGGAGGCGCAGCAGATTTCGAGTGTTCGGTGCATAGTTGGTTGTTTACCACAGCGTTAAACGGAGTGACACAGAGTTTTTTTATATTACTCCGTTGAATGCTGTGGTGAAATCATCAGGAAACAACAATTTGCCCGCCCTGCCAGCGATTATATGCTAAAACGCCATAAATGTAAACACCCAGGCAATTGGCTTAAACTACCTCGCTACAATCCTGGCGCATGAAATGGGCCACTGCATTGGCTTCCGCCATACGGACTATATGGACCGCTCTTACAGCTGCGGCGGCGCTTATGCCAACGAAGGCGCCAGCACGGTAGGCGCTGTTCACATTCCCGGCACGCCGACCGGCCCGGATCCCAATTCATGGATGCTGGCTTGCATTGGCAGCGGCCAAAACCGCGATTTCAACAACAACGACAAGACGGCGTTGGGTTATCTGTACTAGTATTTTCCGATAATATCACAATAGAGAGGGGCGCTCCTGAGTATAGAAGCGCCCCTCTCTATTTTCTCTCACTCCCTCTCTCTCACCCTCTCTCCCTCCATCCAAGACGGCAGGGCGTGAAGCCTTGCATTACTTGTAGCGTACCTTCACCGTTTCTCCGATCCAGCAGCCTACGGTAGCGGTAGCGCCTTCGCTCACGCCGCGCATAAAGCCTTCCTGGCGGTCGGGCAGGGCTGCGGAATAGTTGCCGATTCGTTCGTTGGCTTCGCCGGACACATCGCTGTCGATAGAGCGGGCGTAGGCATATTTATCGATAGCGGCGATAATAGCCAGGCGTGAATTCCAGTCGTCGCCGCAGTTGCGGCTTGTTTTGGCGTACATATCGCCGATGAGCAGGTAGGGGCGGCCCCAGTTGGGGCGGAGGCTGGCGGCCTTGCGGGCGTTTTCGCGGGCCGACTGATACTCGCCGAATTCCCAGGTTTGGATAAAGGCCAGGCTGTAGTAGTACTGGGCTTTATTGTCGTTATTATTGTCCGTTTCGATAGCTTCCTTGTATCGAGCGGCTGCCTGCCGGTATTTGCCTTCTTTCTGGAGCATAGCGGCATCGTAGCCGGGGTTATTGACGCGCAGTTCGGCTTCCAGTTTGGCATTGTAGACCTTGGCCAGTTTTTCGTACGTATCGTGAATCTCTACCATATACTGCGCGGTAGAATCGCAGCCTCTCTGGCGGAGCGTGACATACACATACTTCACCGTTTCGAGGCTGTCTTTGCCCTGTTCGTAGAGCGGCACCAGTTTATTTTTAAAATAATCGCAGTCAAACACCTGGTTTTCCACTTCTGCGAAATGCAGCAACATACGCGCGCGGCCGGCTTCGTAATAAGCGGCGTATTGCTGGTTATTTTTAACATTATAGTCTGCAATTTCGATCAGCTTGTCGTGGTAAACGCGAAAGTTTTCCTTGCTGAGTTGCTTGCTTTTATAAAGATACACCATCACTTGCGCCATGGGGTCAAAGACGATGTACTCTGTATTGTTGCCGCCTTTTTCGATTGCCTTTTCGAACGTTTGCATAGTTTGCATAGAATAGCCGAAGGCGGGCATATAGAACATATCGTAAGCCTTGCGCCCTAGCAGGAAGCCTTCGTTTTGGTAGCACTGTATTTGTTCATCATACAGGCGCATAATGACTTCTGCGTATTCTTTTTTCTTGGCGGCGTCGGCTGTTTTATTCAACATAGCCTGGTAAAACAGGCGGCCGTCGCTATAATGCGTAGCGCGTTGGCCATCGGCGGCGGGTGCGATATCATAGGCTTTCTTCCAGCTTTCGAAAGCCGTATTGAACGTAGCGTCGTCCATTTTTTCGAGGTCGGCGGCCTGTTTTCCCTTTACATAGGGTCGATACACCGAGTGGGCGTCGAGCGCTTCCTCTTTTTTAGGCGAGTCGTTCCAGGTTTTGCATTGGGCGTTCAGGGCGCCTGCAAAAACCAGGACTACTCCTGCGGTTATAAGCAGATGCAATGCTGTTTTCATACTTAGTTGAATTTGCGTTTGAAAAACCATGAATTATCGTTAAGTGTAAAACCGAGAGATAGTTTCACATATGTTTCCTGAAGCACATCGGGTACGCCGAATTTGCCGATTTCGAAAGCGGTCTGGATAAAAGAAATTTGCTGTCGCGGCATAATAATGGGGAAGCCCAATCCAAAGGTAAAACCATAGCGGGTTACCTGGTCATTGGCGATACTTCGGCCATCGGTCTCGTGGAAGAGTCCCGCGCGGTATTGTACGCGTTTCCAGTAATCATTATACGAAAACACATCCGGCGTATATTGCACGCCTGCCGCCAGGCGGCTGCCGTCCTGCAGCGATTCCGGTTTGGCTTCGTTGAGGTATTCGCTCCAGCGGGTTGCGCTGTATTCGATGCCTATGCGCAATTTGTTGATTTCTTCATAAGTAATACCTGCGGTAAAAGAGCTCGGCATCCGGCCTTTTTCCTTTACTTCTGAAGAATACAAAATGGTATCGCGAATAGCCGCTGACAGGAATCGGTAGTAATAGCGGCTGCTGTTAGTATTAAAATTAGTTGAAGGACCGCCGTATGCGCCTGCAATCAGGCGTTTGCCGTTGGGCACGCGCTTGCCCGTTTTATCCGTTTTTTTGAAATCATAAACATATTGTGCGCCCACTTGCCAAACAAAGCCTCTTACGCTGACCTCGTCGAGGAATTCTGTATCATAAGAAAACGCCAGGCTATCGAAGTTCACCTTCCGGCTATTGGTCAATTTGCCAAAAAGATAAGCGGCATTGACGCCCACAGAGAAACCTTTGTACTTGATGCCATTGCCCCATGCCAGTTTGTAAGTTCCGCCGTTGCCTTTGAGGGCGGTGGTGGCAGTGCCGAAATCGGGGTCAAACTGCTGGGTTAATACGTCGTATCCTACCAGGGTGTAGGGCGACAAGGCGAGGCTCATACCCAGGTCCCACTTGGATGTCTTGCGGTCGAGCGACTTGTTGATAGGGTTTTTCAGGGGGAAGCCGAGCGCCATATACTGGAGGTTTCCACTCCATACGCCGGCAGTTTTGTCTTCACTTTTCAACCCGGCGTATTTTGCATAAAGCCCGACTTCAAAAGAAGTAGATATCAGGTGAGGCAATGATGCCGGGTTGAGCAGGTTGAGTTGGTAGGGGTCGTTGATGGCGGCGCTGAGGCCGGCCATGCCGCCGAAGCCGGCCACGTACTGATCCAGCGGATCGCCAAGGCCGAAGCGGGACAGCGGTGAATTATTCTTGGGAATAATCCCGTCATTCTGGCTTTGCCCCCAAAGCAGATTGCCTGCGCAGCAAAGCGCAACTCCCACAAAAACACTACGCCACTTGATTGACATTATATTCGAGTATTTTATTTAATCCGAGCAAAACGAGTTCGGAGCGCACAAATATCTGGCTTTTCAGCATTTTTGCCAAAAAATCAGCGTCTCCGCCTGTCAGAATTACATGAATAGGGTAATAAAGTGTTTTGCATTGGGCTATAAATCCCTCTATTTCGAAAACTGTACCCCACTGAGCGCCGTTTTGCATGGCGCTTTCGGTGCTATAGCCCAGCCAGTTTTCGGTATTGCCGGGTGCAAGTTCGGGCAATCTTGCGGTGAAAGCGTGCATGGCTTTCAGTCGCATATTCACTCCCGGCGAAATATTACCGCCGAGGTAATCGCCGTTACCGGTCAGCAGTTCAAAGGTAATACATGTTCCTGCATCGATCACCAGGCAATGTTGCCCGGGGAACAGCGACAGGGCGCCCGCTACCGCCGCAAGCCGGTCTTTACCAAGCGTTTCGGGGGTGCGGTAATGGTTATTAAATGGTAAAGGTGTTGAATTGTTGAGCGACAAATAAAAATAATCTTTGCTGAATGCTTCTTCAACTTCACCGGGCAAAACGCCCGCTACACTTGATAAGATGATATTTTTAACCCGATGGTTGGTTGCGAGCGCAATTAATTCTTCAGCACGCCAGGATTCCCAACTCCACATCTGCTTGAGTTGCCCCGCTTCAAACAGGCCTATTTTTGTCCTGCTGTTGCCTATGTCGATGGTTAGGTTCATTTTAGGTGACAGGGTGACAGGGTGGAAGGGTGAGAGGG
>DAINSQ010000081.1:9884-22049 GCA_036741235.1 Saprospiraceae bacterium
TTTCTTGTTTTTTTTTTTTTTTGTTGTTTTGTGTTGTAGTGGTGTAATGGGTGTCAGGGGAGGGTTATTGTGTCTTAATCCTGGCATTCAGCGATATTTTGCATATACCTGATCAATGGTTGATGCCAGTTTCCGGTCTTTTTCCGTAACTAAACCGCCGGCGTCGTGGGTATTCAGCGAAATATCGACCGTATTCCACACATTGCGCCAGTTGGGGTGGTGTTGTTGCCGTTCGGCATGGAAAGCCACTTCGGTCATAAAAGTAAAAGCCTCCACAAAATTTTTAAATGTAAACGAGGCATGGAGGGCATTATCTTTTTCTGTCCACATAGCGTATCATTTTAAACATACAAATCATCGGTGGTTTGATTTCCCGTTGCCTGTGGCGGTTCGTAGCGTGTATGGCCGAAGCCCCAGTCGTATTGATCGAGGTGAAGCAGCGCCACCTTCAGCAAATCGATACAATGGCGTATATCGCCTTTGTGGGCCAATTCTATGGTTTGGTGAATATGGCGCAGCGGTATAGAGATAGCTCCGGAGATAGCGCCTTTTTTGCCCTGGCGTTGAACGCCGGCCGTATCGGTGCCTCCGGCGGGCAATATTTCGGGTTGCCAGGGGATGCCGTTGGTGTCGGCCAAGGTTTTGAGGTAATTCACCATGCGGTAATCGCTTATCACGGAGGCGTCCATAATTTTGATAGCGGCGCCTTTACCGAGTCGGGTCACCATTTCGTGAGGGTTGGCGCCGGGCACATCGAAAGCGATCGTCACATCGAGGCCGAAACCAAAATCGGGGTCGATAAGGTGGGCTGACGACATAGCGCCGCGCAGGCCTACTTCTTCCTGCACGGTGAATACGGCATAGATATCGCAGGGAGGCGTTTGCCCCTGTAATTCGCGAAGGGTTTCCAGCAGGATAAACACCGAAACGCGGTTGTCGAGCGATTTGCTGTTGACACAATCGCCCATTTCTATTAGTTCGCGTTCACGGGTTACGGGGTCGCCAATGGCGATAAGCGCTTCGGCTTCCTTTTTGCTTAGGCCTGTATCGATAAAATATTCGTTGATAGGCACGGCTTTGGTGCGCTCTTCGGGGCGCATGAGGTGTACGGGTTTGGAGCCCATCACGCCGATCACATCGCGTTTGCCATGAACGATAACCCTTTGGGAAGTAAGGGTTTTGGGGTCAAAACCGCCGAGGGGGTGAAACCGGAGGAACCCGTCATCGTCGATATGCGTGACGATAAAAGCGATCTCATCCATATGGGCTGCGATCATTACCTTTTTGCGTGTTTTGCCCTTTTTCAGCGCAATCACGTTGCCCATATTGTCGATGGTCAGTTCATCAGCCAGCGGGGTAGCTTCCTTGACCACCAGGTCGCGGATAGGTTGTTCGAAACCCGGCGCTCCCGGCGTTTCGCATATTTTTTTCAGCAATGCAACATTAATCATATTCAATATAAGCTTTGCGCCTCAAGCGTCAAAGATAATGCATACATCCCAAAGATTGCTGCTTTATTGGCGGCTTGCCGATTTTGTGGTAACATTGCGGGAAAGAAAAGGGCATGTCGCTGGCGAAATTGACAAAAGAAACGGCTATTTATGGCATTAGCGCCATTGCGGGGCGTTTTTTGTATTTTTTACTTACGCCGTTGTATACCTATCAGTTGGAAAACCGCTCTGATTACGGGGTGGTATCCAATTTGTTTGCCATTGTAGCCCTGCTGATGATCGCTTTTACATATCGCATGGAGACGGCTTATTTCCGCTATGGTACCGGCGTAGAGCCGCCGCAGGCCGAAAAAGCGTTTCGTACAGCTTCGATTTCCATTGCCCTGTCGTCGGTGGGATTGGGGGCATTGTTGTGGTCGTTGGCCGGCCCCATCGCCCAGTTGTTTCAATACCCCGAGTATACGCACCTGGTAAAGATGTGCGTACTCATTCTCTGTCTTGACGCTTTGTGCGAAATTCCCTTTGCCCGGCTTCGGCTGGAGGGGCGCGCCAGGTTGTATGCGTTTATTCGCCTTGGCGTCATTCTGATTAATATCGGAGGAAATTTGTTTTTCCTGCTGTTGTGTCCCTATCTTTTGAAGCATGAAGGTTTTGCCTGGGCGCATCATCTTATTCAGACTATTTACCATCCGGAACAAGCCATCACCTACATTTTTCTGTCCAATGTAATGGCCAGCGCTTTTGCGTTGGTATTGCTATTGCCGGTATACCGGCGTATGGAATGGCGCTTCGACGGGGTTTTGTGGCGGCAGATGATGGTATACGCCTTGCCGCTTATTCTGGTAGGTTTTTCATATGTAATCAACGAAACCTTTTCCCGGCAGATGATGCCTTTCCTTTTAGAAGGAACGGCAAAGATGCGGCAGGAGCAACTGGGCATTTATGGCGCCAACTACAAGCTGGCCATGTTGTTGAGTCTGTTCACGCAGGCTTTTCGCTACGGCGCCGAGCCGTTTTTCTTCAAACACAAAAATGCCGAAAATGCCCGTCAACTTTATGCCGACGTGGCGCTGTATTTCACTGTTTTTATGGCGTTCGGTTTTCTGGGCGTGATGTTATACCTCGATGTGTTAAAATATTTCATCGCTCCGGGTTATTGGGCGGGATTGGGGGTAGTGCCCATTTTGCTGATGGCCAATCTGTTTTTGGGCCTCTACTACAATTTATCGGTATGGTACCGGGTGAACGACCTTACGCATTGGGGAGCCTACATTTCAATAGGCGGCGCGGCGGTGACTATAGCGCTTAATATTTGGTGGATACCGCTAGTAGGCTACTACGGCTCTGCATGGGCTACATTGATCTGTTATTCCAGCATGGCGGCTGCCTGCTACCTGATTGGCCAGCGTTTTTTTGCAGTGCCTTATAATTTGCTGCGCATTGGTGTGTATATAGCTTTGGCGTTGGGCATTTACGCCCTGAGTTTGTTAATATCGCCTACAGGGCTGGTATGGCGGCTGGTTATAAATACCGGATTAATCGCACTGTTTATCCTGGCAGTATATATTTTGGAAAAGAAAAAACTGGCGGCTGTGCTGCGCTAGTTGGATGATTCTTCCAGTTCTTTCTCCAACTTGTTGAGCGTTTTTTCCATTTTTTTGCGAAAGTCCTGCATATTTTCCTGCATTTGCTTATCGAGTTCGCGGCTTTTTTCGCTTAGTTCTTCTTTGCTTTTTTTCAGTTCATCAATTCTTTTGGAAAGTTGCGCTTTGGCGTCTGTTTTGGCGATTGTCAATTCTTTTTCCAGTTCGGCGATCTCCTCGTCAATCTGGGCGGCGGCTTTGTCAATTTCCGCTTGCATCTCGCGGCGGCTATCGGCCAACTCCACTTCCAGGTCTTTGCCCAATTCTTCAACTTTATTTTTGGCTTTTTCAATATCGGACTCTTTGGCCCGCGTACACGAAAAACCGGTTAAAAGCAGCAAGACAGCGCTGAACGCCAGGAGATACGTCTTCATGACTTATTTATTACTCACTTGATAGGAAATATTGAAATCGTCGAGTACGAGGTCGAGGATGGGGTCTTCTCCCCGCTTATAACCTTCGCGCAGGCGGTGGCCGTAGAAGCGGCCCATCGTGCTCCAATAGGTGGCGGTAAATCCGCCGCGAAGTTCTTTGATTAATTCATAGGTAGGCACGTTGAGTTCTTTTTCCACCATTTTCATCAATATCATGCCTTGAGTGCGGCTCAGTTTGCGCAGCGGCTCTTCAAATTTATCGTCGAGTTCTTTCTGCAAATGCTTGACATATCGCTTCGATTTGCCCCTGCGCATTTCTGCGGTGGCTATTTCAACCTGCCGGAATACTTTTACGGCCTCTACGGCAAAGGGATAAACCTTTACGGCATAAGCGCGGTAGCGACGGTATTTTTTGTAGTCTTCGTCGCTGGCAAAACTGCGAAATGAAGACACCGAAACGTCTTCCAACTGGGCAATCAACAAGGTATCGCCACAATCGTCGATGATATAGGGAAGCACCTTTCCTGCAATGGTAACGGTACCCCGCTGTTCCTGTGCGCCGAGGATAAGGACAAAGTTGATCAGTGCCGACAGGGTTAACAAAATTCTCATTTCTACCGGTTTTTTACTTTTCTTTACTATACTTAAACAACCGAGTTAAGATAAGGGTTAAACGCAGTTTGGTTAAAATATATTTTGAGGATTGAACCTGCCCGGCGGGTTATTCGCCCGACTTATGGATGATGCTGTTTTCGGTGAACACCTCTGGGGGCAACTCGGGGGTAGTCCCTCTTTCAAAGGGCATCCATTTGCCTTTCCAGTCGAAGTATTCCATGCCGAAAAAATTCCTTTTATAGTCCATTTTAGAAGGCTTATTGTACACATAGCCGGGGTAAAAAAAGGCCTTTTCCTGCTGTATCGCGTAATTAATTTCGAGCAGCATAGTAAAAACGCCCAGGCTGCGGCGGCTTTCATCGGGGTCGTAGAATGCATACGTACTCGACACTCCCTCCCTTCCCAGGTGCATGGTGCTGTAAGCAATAAGCCGGCCGTCTTTCCACACATTGAATTCAATACCTTCGCAGGGGCTCACCGCCGAATTGGGCCGCAGGAATACATTGAGGGCGTAGAGTTTATCAAATCTGTTGAGGTAGTGTTTATTAAAAAGCAGGTGTTTATCGGCGTCTACCTGAATAGGTTGAATACTCACATGCAAATCGCTGTTGCGGCGCATCACCTGGCGTTGGCTTTTCGAGGGGCGAAATTGGTCGAGTCGAATGCGGACGGGAATGGTGCGCACCCAGTTATCGTCACTTGGAAAGGCCGACTCGTCGAGTAAAGCATGGCTGTGCCGCACGAATCCTTTACTAAGGATCCTCCACCCGTCGGCCAGCAACCCGTCGAGGGTTTCGGGCTGTACCGTAGTATAAGGCATTGACACATTGAAAAAGTCCATACTTTAACTTTGATACAATCAATAACGATATATGAGCGAATTTGGGTTCCAGGTTGCGGTATTATTTCAGGGTCATTCCATTGAGCAGGAGCGTTACAATCTCATTTTCAATGATTTCTGCGCTCAGGCTTTGGTTCGGCCTAAACCAATCGTATAACCATCTTACAGACGAAAACAAGGTATACAACACCACCGCCGCATGCAGCGGTTTTAACTCGCCGGATTGAATACCCGACTCAATAATGGCTTTAAAACGATTTTCATACGATTTGCGAAGCGATTTAAAATTGCCAAGGTGGGGTTCGCTGAGGTGCCGCCATTCGTCGTTGAAGGCGGTAACAGAGGTTATATCCTCTCTGGCAATGCGAATGTGCAGGCGGATGAGCGCTTCGATTTTTTGAATAGCGCTGCCTGGCTGTTGCTCTATTTCTTTCATGCCCTCCAAAAAACGGTGGGCATTGTCAAAACAGATGGTTTGCAGAATCTCTTCTTTTGAGGCAATATGGTTGTACAAACTCGACGCCTTCAATTGTACGGCGTCGGCCAGATCGCGCATGGATGTAGCGGAGTAGCCCTTGTCGCGAAACAACCGGGCGGCGGCCTCCAGGATGATCTGCTTTTTTGTTGAATGGTCCGACATAGCTGTGCTGCAACCTTATGGGTCGGTCACAGCAGCAAATTTAATCAATCGCTACAATTCGAAGCGATAAGCAAGGTAACATTCAAAACCCAATCCACGCGCCTGCCCGAATGTGCCGATATTATAGGTTCCCAACAAACCCGCGCGCAGCGATCCGTCTTTGACAAAACCTTTGTTGAAAACCGAGCCCACTTGTAATGCGAGGGTCTGGTTGGTCGTGTAGGTCAGGCCTGCCCAGAAAGAGTCGAATTGCTCGATGCGAAACGAGAGATTTACATTGAGCCGGTTGACTACGCTGTAATTAACCCAAACAGACGGCTCCAATAACATGGATTCCTTGATGATCCTGGCGCCCAAAAGCGCGTTGCCGTGCAATACCCGTTTGAGGTTGCCCTGGCTACCGCTTTCTTCAAAGATGATGTTGGAAGGCAACAGCTGGGAACAGCCGATACCCGCATACAATGCATTTTTTTTGTAAGGATCGCGCGCATTGGTGATGTAAAAAGCGCCGAAGCCCAGGTTGGGCGACAGGGTATTATTTTCGCCCACAGGCACGAAGTCGTCGTCGGGGTCTTTTACCACTATATCAAGGCCGTCTACAAAAATATGCGTAACACTTCCCATCAAACCTATCGATAATTGATCGTAGCGCTTGAAACCCGGTTCCAGTTTGTATGCATAGGTCAATGCGAAGGTGTTTGTTTTGATCGGATTGACGGCATCGTGCATGAAGTAACCGCCCAGGCTCATGTTTTCTTTTTCAAATGGATATTGAATGCCGAGATAAGCGGTTTGCGGCGCATCCTCAAAACCCAGCCACTCTTGTCGGAAGCCGGCGTCAATCTGGTAATAAGTCCAGGGCGCCGTCATGGCAGGATTCCACATGTAGGCAGTTTCGCCGAAGGGGCTCCGACCGGGTAGTTGCTGCGCCCAGAGCCCTATGGGCAGTATTAAAAAAAGCAGGAGGGTATATTTTTTCATAAATATTGACATGCTGGTGATGACAAACCGGTTTTATCGCACTATGGTGAGCGCTTGTTTAATTGTACCGGTTTTAAAAGCCAAGACATAATAGTAAGTGCCGGCGGGTAGCGGCTGTCCCCGCGAAGTGCCGTCGAAGCGTTCGTCGTCGCTTTGGTAATTAACTTTCTGGTACACTAAATCGCCCCAGCGATTGAATACTTTGAGGCTATTAGGGCCATATTTGCCGATGCTGCCAAAGTCCAATCCGTCGTTTTTACCATCGTCGTTGGGGGTTATCAGGTTGATGCGAATAATATTCTCCAGCGGGCTATCGCTTACCATCACGCTGATCGTATCGCGAATGACGCAGGCGTTGGAGTCTACAATAGTAACTATGTAGTCGACGCTGTCTTCCGGCTCAACCATTGGATTGGGAATAAATGGGTTACTAACCGGATAATCGGCATCAGCCCATTGGTAAAACTCGCCGCCGGAGGCATACAATTGCAAAGGCACGCCTCTGATGATACAGGTGTCGGGACCTGCGGTTGCCGTTACCGGGTAAACCTGAACCTCAATGGATGCCGTATCGGAGCCGCAAGGACTAACACCTATTACGGTATAAGTAGTCGTGTATTCGGGTTTTGCAAAAGGAAACGGCGTGTCGAGGGCGCTCAGTGTACCCGAAGTATCTATCCAGGTATATGAAGTTGCGCCGCTGACCTGCAACTGCAGCGAATCGCCCTGGCACAACAGGGTCACGATATTGCTAAAGCTGAGGTTGACATTGCTGGAGAAAATCACCAACGTGGTATCAGCGGCTTGACAGCCTTCGGCGTTCGTTACGGTTACGCTGTAGGCCCCGGCGTTGCTTACGCTCAACGTGGGCGTCACAGCGCCCGTCGACCACAAATAGGCGCTGTGATTGCCGGCGTCAATTGTGCCGGTCTGGCCGGTGCAAAAAGTAGTCGTATCGGGTAAATTGATTTCAGGTGAAACCGGCCCGCCAATTACAAATGTCGTATCAATACGACAGCCGTTGGCGTCGACAATGGCGAGGTCGTAGGCGCCGGCTACAAGTCCCGTGAGCTGAGTTGCCGCCACCGGTCCGCCGCCGGTGTCAAGCGTATAAGGAGCAACTCCACCGGAAATTAATGCAGAAAGACTACCGATGGGCTGCTCGCAAAACGCATCTTCGAGGTTCAGGGCTTGCAGTGTCAAGAGTGGCGGAGCAGATACGACATATACGACCTGGTAAATAATCTGGCCGCCCTGGTCGCGCAAGGTGAGGGTATAATCCCCCGCCTGCAATCCAGTCAAGTCTTCCGTATCGGCAGTAAAATTGCCGGGGCCGGTCCATTGTAAGCTGTAGCCGGCAGGGGCCTGGGCTATGGCCGCGTCAATAGCCCCGTTATTTTCGCCAAAACAGCGCACATCGGTTACATCGACGGAGACATCAGCCGGGGAGATCACCGTAACGAGCCCTGTATCCTGCTCCAATGCCACAGGATCAAAAAGCCCGGGCATGCTGCCGGCCGTAAAAATCTGGATGGCCAGCGGATTATCGGTGATCGGGAGTTGGGAAAAAGAACCCGGAGGGCCGACTACTTCAAAAAATAATCGCACTACTATACTGCCGTCGGGCAGCGTCTGGCCGAACCCCTCAACATCAAACCAGGAAAAGCGTAGTTCCCCATCGTCGGCCTGGAAATCGCCGATGGCTACAAAATCGAGGTCGATGCGTTCGAAAGATTGATAATCGAGCACGGCAGTGTTCCAGTTAATGGAAAACTGCATGCTTACAATGGAGTCAAAATCGGTACAAGTGAGGTCAAGCGCAAGCGTTGTGCCATTCAGCACACTGGTATCGGGCAAACTCAATCTGATTGTTTGCGCCGGAGCAACCTGCGCCAAAGTGCATAGGGCGGCCACAGCCAACCCGCATATTATTTTTCCCATAGTTAAATCGGTTGGGGGAGAGGTTGTCGGTTGTCGGTTATCAGTTCTGTTAAAGCGTAATAAAAATAATGAACTGACAACCGACAACTGACAATGGATTACCTCAGAATCACCATATGCTTCGTATCCGAGAAATCTTTGGTTTTTAATGTGTAAGTATAAACGCCCGGAGCGAGTGATTCCGTATGCCATTGAATATCGTTGCGTCCTTTATTGAACTCGCCTTCCGTGCGACGTACCTGGCGTCCCAATTGATCGTGTACCAGCAGTTCGGCCTGCATATTTTCGGGCAGGTCAAAGCTGATGGTAGTGCTGTTGTGGAAGGGGTTGGGCACGTTCTGGTACAATTTGTAACCAGCGGCAGTTTGTTCGGATTCGAAAGCAAGTGTAATATTCAGCCTGTCGGAAGCCGTATTATGGGCTTCCGTGCGGATTTTCTCGCTGCGAATATCGAGCAGGCCTTCCAGGCTTGGCAAATCGCTGATGGCGGTGAAACGCAAGGTAAATAACTGATCGGCTGTAGTTGCCGATACGCCCTGGCCGTCGACGCTAAACCAGCTGAGGCGGAGCAGGCCGTTTTGGGCGTCGCGGTCGCCGGCGGCAACGGAAGTAAATTCAGTTTTACCCGTTTTTTCAAAGCCTTCGTATTCCAGTCGGGCCGCATCAAACCATAACCCCATCTGGTAGCTGACGATATCCTGGAAGTTGCGCGCGCGGATTTGCAGTTCAACGGTTTCGCCGGCTTTAACGCTGCGATTGGCGGCAACAAGTTCCAGTGTGCCGTTTCCGCGCTCATCAACAATCTGTTCGTCTTGCAGCATATTGGGATTGGCGTTCCCGAGTATGTCGCCGATTTTCACGCCTACAAAATCCGCCAGCGTATCGTTCATCACCATCATATGGCCTGATTCCGGATAGGGGAATACGTTGTAGGCATCGAAGTTGACCGGCATATTGCCTCCTTCGGCAACGAACACCCATGAGGGGCACTGCAGGAAGTCGTCGGTAGCGCCGATAATCAATTGCTGGATGATAAACAAGTCGAGGGTAGTAAAGGCGCCGTTACAGTTGGCATCGCCGGCAATGATCTGATACGGCGAGTAAATCTGCGGCGGCTGCAAGCCGAGGATAAAGCGTTGTCCAATAAAGAGTGCATAGGTCGACAGGCCGTTTTCGGGCATGGTATCCCTGGCTGCTGTGACATCGTACATTTGGCCGAGCGGCAGGTCGGGCAACATGTAGTGGCCGTCCTGATCGGTAAATTCCTGTGCAGCTACGGAAGATGAGCCCGTAGCTGTAATCAGCGCATTGGGAATACCTTGGCCCCAGAAAGTGGCTACTTCACCCTGTATAGAACCAGTAAAGTTGACGGTTACCGAACCTTCGATAGTGATATAGGGGAGGGTTGTCGGAATACCATTGACAATACTGCCCACCTCGATAGCCAGGGGGGCATTAACCAGCGTAATATCGGTTGATGTTCCCGGGTTGCCAGTGAGAAGTACTTGCAGGTAGAACAAAATCTGGCCGTCGGTGACGGGTATGCCCTGACCTGTATTATCATAGAAGGTAAAGGTATTATTTACCGGGCTGTATTGCGGCAATATGGCGCCTGCGCTGACACCCACGATATCTGCAATCAGCGGATTTTCGATATTGAGCGAGCCGGCGAGCGATACCAGGATGTCGCAGTTGGTAATTGTAACCGGTACGCTGACAATTGATCCGGAGGTTCCGCTTACTTCGCCCACGTTAAGGATAACCTCGCTGGGCGGCGCCTGAATGGTGACTGACGCGCATTCGGTATCCGTGCCGCAGCTGTTGGTCACGGTGAGGCAAACCTGATATACGCCTGGCGCCTGGTAAGTATGGGTTGGGCTTACTTGTGTCGAGGCGCCGCCATCGCCGAAGTTCCAGGAATAAGTACCCTGAGAAGAAATATTGGTAAAGCTGGCGGTCATCATATTGGTAGCTGCACTGAAGCCGGCCACGGGGCTCTGCGTATCGTTATTGACCTGAGCGGAGCGAACGGCGGTACAGTTGCCCGAGTCAGTGATCGTGATGGTATAAGCGCCGGCGTTCAGGTCGCCGATCAGATAGCTTGACGACGAAGTCGTTGCGCTACCCGACTCGGGGCCGTTCCAGGTAATCGAGTAGGGGGTCACCCCGCCGCCAATGGTAAGCATAATGGCTCCATTTTGCTGGCAGTTGCCGTTCATAGGCGTAGCCAGGGCGCTCAGGTTGGTGGGCGAGTTGAGAATCTGCGTGCTGCCCGTCTCCGTACAGCCGTTGACATCGGTAATGGTTATGCCATAAATACCGGTGGGCAAACCACTGATGGTATAGCTTGTATTATTGGTTGTAAAAGAGCCGCTGGCATTTGTGCTGCTCCAACTCAGGGTATAAGCCGGCGTGCCGCCGGTGATATTCACCTGAATAGAACCTTGCTGGCCGCAACCGCCATTGATAGGAGTAAAGGTAGCACCCAGGTTGTCGACAACCGTAATAACAGTTACCCACTCCATATACATACAGCCGTTTACATCTGTGATTGTCACTTTATATTGGCCGCCCGGCAGATCGGGGATGTCATAGAAGATGGCATTAACCGATGTAGATCCAGATACGGGGCCGACCCAGGTGACTGTGTAGGGCGCCGTACCGTTGAGGAAATCGATCCAGATGGCGCCCAATTCGCCGCAGCCGCCATAGGTAGGCATGATGCTCACCTGCAGGTCGCCGCCGGCATTATTGATCACCACGATTTCAGTGTCCGTACAGTTGTTGGCGTCCTTCACCGTTACCGTATACGTACCGCTGGGCAGGTTGTCGATATTGTAGAAATAGCTATTGGTAGTAACCATTCCCGATACGGGGCCGGTCCACATCACCATAAAGCCCGGGGTACCGCCGGTAATACCCACATGAATAGACCCTGGCTGGCCGCAGTCGCCGTTAATGGGTACGGCGGTAATGCTGAGGTTGCCGGTATTATTATTCAAAACTACCGTCACGATATCGGTACAGCCATAACTGTCTGTAACGGTTACCGTATACGTACCGCTGGGCAGGTTTGGAATGCTATAGCCATTGATATTGATCGTAACCGATCCGGAAACGGGGCCGCTCCAGGTAAGCGTAAACGGCGAGTGCCCGCCGTTGATATCGACCCAAAGCGAGCCGTTTTGGCCGCAGTTGCCGGGAACGGGGGTGACCACCAGGTCAATTGGACTGACGTTGTTGTTGATCACTACAGTTTCCGTTTCCGCACAACCATTCACATCTATGAGTACAACTGTATAGGTACCGCTGGGCAAGTTCTGGATCGTGTATGTCAAGCCGTTAATCGTAGCGGAACCGCTAACCGGGCCGGTCCAGGTCAGGCTATAGTTCGGCGTACCGCCGGTGATATTAATACCGATAGACCCGTTGGCGCCGCAGAGGCCGTTATTGGGCGTAGCATTAAAAATGTTGATGGGCGCAGGATACACAATGATAATTTGGGTATCCATGCATCCGTTCACGTCGGTGACTTTCACGGTATAGGTACCGGGAGGCAAATCGATAATTTCATAGGCATTGCCGGGAATAGTCACCATGCCGTTGACGGTGCCCGTCCACATGATCACATAGGGCCCAGTGCCGCCTATGATATCAATCCAGATCGTATTATATTGCC